>JBCNOA010000316.1:0-5136 GCA_039594095.1 Dyella sp. | reverse complement strand
CGGCCCGCTGGACTCCAAACCGATCATGGCCGCGGCCCACCCCGCCGGCCTCAAGCATTGCTTCGTCGAACAGGAAGGCCCGTTCGCCCGGATGGACCAGCTCGCAGCCGCGCGCGTCGACTACGCCTACCTCAAGCCGCTGCGCTGAGCAGCGCCCCACCGATACCTCGTTGAACCTGCCCCAAGGGAACAGCATGGAAAAGAACACTTACGACGCCATCGTGGTCGGCACCGGCGTCAGCGGCGGCTGGGCCGCCAAGGAATTGACCGAGAAAGGCCTGAAGACCCTCGTGCTCGAGCGCGGCCGCATGGTCGAGCACGGCGACTACCCCACCGCGATGAAGGCGCCGTGGGAGCTGCCCTATGGCGACGAGCCCACGCGGCACGATATCGAGCGCCATCCGATCCACACGCGCCCCTCGTTCTACGGCATCACGCAGTCCACCAAGCACTGGTTCGTCGACGACATCGACAACCCCTACGTCGAGACCCGTCCTTTCGACTGGTTCCGCGGCTACCACGTCGGCGGTCGTTCGCTGATGTGGGGCCGGCAGAGCTATCGCCTCAGCCCGATGGATTTCGAGGCCAACGGCAAGGAAGGCGTCGGCGTGGACTGGCCGATCCGCTACGAAGACGTGGCGCCCTGGTACGACTACGTGGAGCACTTCATCGGCGTCAGCGGCTCGATCGAACACCTGCCGCAGCTGCCGGACGGCGATTTCCTGCCGCCGATGGAACTGACCGCTCCGGAGAAGGATTTCCGCGACAAGCTCGCCGCCAAGTTCGACGGGCGCAAGCTGATCATCGGCCGCACCGCCAATCTTTCCGGACCGCTCAAGCACGACAAGAGCCCGCAGCGCGCCCCCTGCCAGTACCGCAACCTGTGCATGCGCGGCTGTCCGTTCGGCGCCTACTTCAGCAGCAACTCCTCCACCCTGCCGGCGGCGCAGAAGACCGGCAACATGACCATGGTGACCAACGCCATCGTCTACGAGCTGATCTACGACAACGACAAGGGCAAGGCCACCGGCGTGCGCGTACTGGATGCGGAGACCGGTCACCAGACCGAGTACTTCGCCAAGGTCATCTTCATGTGCGCCTCGACCTTCGGCACCACGCAGATCCTGCTGAACTCCACTTCCAGCCGCTTCCCCAACGGTTTCGGCAACGACAGCGGCGAGCTGGGCCACAACATCATGGACCACCTGTTCGGCAGCGGCGTGCACGCGCTGGTCGACGGGCACGAGGATCGCTACTACTCCGGCCGCCGCCCCAACGGCTTCTATATTCCGCGCTACCGCAATGTCGGCAACGACAAGCGCAGCTATCTGCGCGGCTTCGGTTACCAGGGCGGCGCCAGCCGCCGCGACTGGACGCGCCTGGTCAACACGCCGATGATCGGCGACGACCTCAAACGCGCCGCACAGGCACCGGGTCCGTGGACCATTTCGATGATGGGTTTCGGCGAAATGCTGCCGTCCCATCGCAACAAGGTGACCCTGGACCGCGACCGCAAGGACAAGTACGGCCTGCCCCTGCTCAACTTCGATGCCGCACACGAGGAGAACGAGCAGGCGATCGCCAAGGCGATCATCGACGATGCGCTGGAGATGTTCAGCGCCGCCGGCTACCGCGACGTGCGCTCGTTCGTCACGCCGGCCAACGTCGGCGCAGGCATCCACGAGATGGGCACCGCGCGCATGGGCCGCGACCCGAAGACGTCGGTGCTCAACGGCTGGAACCAGATGCATGCCTGCAAGAACGTGTTCGTCACAGACGGCTCGTTCATGGCCTCGTCCGGCTGCCAGAATCCCTCGCTCACCTACATGGCGATGACCGCGCGCGCGGCCGCCCATGCGGTGGAAGAACTCAAGCGCGGCAACATCTGAAGGAGCACGCCATGAACCGTCGCGAATGGTTGAAAAGCATGTCCGCGCTGGCCATCGGCGCCGTCGCCGCCCCGTCGCTGCTGGCTGTGCTCGACGCGCACGCCGCCGCGCAGGCCGGCGGCTCGGCGCCGCAGTTCTTCAGCACGCCGCAGATCGACGTGATCGGCGGCGTGGCGGACGTCATCATCCCCCGCTCCGATACGCCCGGCGCCATCGATGTGGGCGTGCCCCGCTTCATCGACCAGATGTTCAAGGACGTCTATACGCCGGAAGAGCAGAAGCGCTACCTGGCCGCTCTGGCGGCCTTCGAGAAGGAGAGCGGCAAGCCGTTTCTCCAACTCGACGCCGCCAAGCGCAAGGCACTGGTGACCAAGCTGCACGAACAGGCCCTGATCAAGGGCAAGGACCTCGATCCGGCCTCGGCGCAGTCCTTCGTGCTGATGACCAAGAAGCTGGCGATGTCGGGCTTCTTTCTGTCCCAGCCCGGCTGCACGGAGGTATTGCAGTACGCCCCCGTGCCCGGTGCGTATCACGGCGATATTCCGCTGTCGGAGGCTGGCAATGGCCACGCCTGGGCGGTCGAAACGGTCCTGAGGATCTGACCGCATGAAGACACTTAAAGGCCCCGGCATCTTCCTCGCGCAGTACGCGGGGGATGCCGCGCCGTTCAACAGCTTGCCCGAGATCGCGCGCTGGGCCGCATCGCTCGGCTTCGTCGGCGTGCAGATCCCATCCAACGACAAGCGCCTGTTCGATCTGGAACAGGCGGCGGCGAGCAAGACCTATTGCGACGAGATCGCCGGCACGCTCGCCGAGCACGGCCTGGCGGTGACGGAGCTCTCCACCCACCTGCAAGGCCAGCTCGTCGCGTCGCACCCGGCCTATGACCGCCTGTTCGACGGCTTCGCGCCGCCGGCTCTGCGCGGCAAGCCGCAGGAGCGCCAGGCCTGGGCGGTGGAGCAGCTCAAGCTGGCGGCCAAAGCCAGCCGCAACCTCGGGCTGACCGCGCATGCCACCTTTTCCGGCGCCCTGGCCTGGCATCTGTTCTATCCGTGGCCTCAGCGCCCCGCCGGACTGGTCGAAGAGGCTTTCGCCGAACTGGGCAAGCGCTGGCGCCCGATCCTGGACGCCTTCGACGAGGCAGGCGTCGACGTCTGCTACGAGCTGCATCCGGGCGAGGATCTGCACGACGGTGCCACCTTCGAGCGTTTCCTCGATGCCGTCGGCCAGCATCCGCGCGCGAACATCCTCTACGACCCCAGCCATATGGTGCTGCAGCAACTGGACTACCTGCAGTTCATCGACTTCTACCATCAGCGCATTCGCGCCTTCCACGTGAAGGACGCAGAGTTCCGCCCGAACGGCCGCGCCGGCGTCTATGGCGGCTATGAGAATTGGATCGATCGCCCGGGGCGCTTCCGCTCACTGGGCGACGGACAGATCGATTTCCGCGCGATCTTCAGCAAGATGGCGCAGTACGACTATCCGGGCTGGGCCGTGCTGGAATGGGAGTGCTGCATCAAGGATGCCCAGCAGGGCGCGAAGGAAGGCGCGGCATTCATCCGCGAGCACATCATCAAGGTCACCGAGCGCGCATTCGACGACTTCGCCGCGACCGGCTCCGACCGCACGTTCAACCGCCAAGTGCTGGGACTCGACTGACATGTCCGACCATTCCCGAGGTATCACCCGCCGCGCCGCGCTCGGCCGCATCGCTGCCGCCGCGGCCTTCGGCGCGACCGCCTCGCTGGCGCCCGGCCAGGCGGCCTTCGGCGTACCCGCGCCCGGCAAGGCCGGCCCCGGGCGGCTCAAGCAATCGCTCAGCCGCTGGACCACCAAGGCCCCGCTTCCGGAGGTGTGCACGCGCCTCAAGGCGCTGGGCTTCGCCGGCGTCGATCTGCTCTACACGGACGAATGGTCGGTGGTGAACGACCACGGCCTGACCGTTTCCATGGGCTATCCGTCCAAGCGCGACAATTTCATCGCCATGGGTTTCAACGACCCCGCCAACCACGCCACCCTGCTGAAGGAGCTGGAGACGACCATCCCGCTCGCGAAGAAAGCCGGCGTGCCGAACCTGATCACCATGTTCGGCAACCGCAAGGACGGGATCGGCGAGCAGCAGGCGATCGACAATTGCGTGGCAGGCCTGTCGAAGATCGCGCCGCTGGCGGCGGAGAACGGCATTACCCTCCATGTGGAACTGCTCAACAGCAAGGTCGACCACCACGCCTACCAGGGCGACAGCACGCGCTTCGGCGTGGCCGTGATGAAGGGCGTGAACTCGCCCAACGTGAAGCTGCTCTACGACATCTATCACATGCAGATCATGGAAGGCGACGTGATCCGCACCATCCGCGATAACTTCCAGTGGCTGGGGCATTTCCACACCGGCGGCGTGCCGGGGCGCCACGAGATCGACGGCACCCAGGAACTGAACTATCACGCCGTGGCCAAGGCGATCGCCGACCTGAACTACCAGGGCTTCATCGCGCACGAGTTCATGCCGGCCGGCCCCGATCCGTTCGCGTCCTTCGCCGAAGCCTTCAAGATCTGCACCGTCTGACCGCTCACCGGACCTGCCTATGAATCCGCGCATCGCACTCGCCCTCCTCCCCTTCGCGCTCGCGGCCGGCGCCGCTTCGGCACAGAACACGCCACCGGCCGGCGATCCCAAGGCCACCGAGCAATGGGAACCGGTGCCGCCGGTGGTGACGCCGGGCCCGCGCGATGCCGCGCCGCCGTCCGATGCCGTCGTGCTGTTCGACGGCCACGGCATCGACCAGTGGGAAGCCTCCAAAGACCACTCGCCCGCGCACTGGAAAGTCCACGACGGCGTGCTGACCGTCGATAAAGCGACCGGCAACATCCAGACCAAGCGGCGCTTCAGGAGCTACCAGCTGCATCTGGAATGGCAGGTGCCGAAGAACATTTCGGGCGAAGGTCAGGCGCGCGGCAACAGCGGCGTGTTCCTCGCTTCCACCGGGCCTGGTGACGAGGGCTACGAGATCCAGATCCTGGACTCGTACAAGAACAAGACTTACGTCAACGGACAGGCCGCCGCCATCTACAAGCAGTCGCCGCCGCTGGCCAACGCCATGCGCCCGCCGGGCGAATGGCAGGTCTACGACATCGTGTGGACGGCACCGGTCTTCAACGGCGACGGCTCGCTCAAGTCTCCCGCCTACGTCACCGTGCTCCACAACGGCGTGCTGGTGCAGAACCACACCCAGTTGACCGGTGAGAC
>JBCNOA010000315.1:0-5176 GCA_039594095.1 Dyella sp. | reverse complement strand
GCCCGCCGCATACCAAGCCAGCCTCAAAGAGCCGTCCAATGCGATCGGCTTATCACCCAGCGACGCCCGTTCGACCTTCAGCTCGAAACGGGTCGCTTCGTCGCGGAGTTGCGTCAATCCGGCGATCGTACCGACGACGACGATATCGCGCCCCTCCAGTTCGCGAGGCAGCCGCGCTTCCATCGCCCGGCTCCCGCACCAGCCGGCCCAGGCCATGCCGAATACGATGACCATCGCACCTCGCGCCGATGGAAATCGCCAAGCCACGAGCGCGGCGCCAACGGCGGCCGCGACGAGCCATCCCCTCGATGGCAAGGCGGGCAACCATTGCATCGCCAGTACGCCGACCAGGAAAAGCGGCCCGAGCCAGATCACCCCACGCGCGCGCACGACCTCTCCCATTCCATGGATGGGATCAGGCTAATGCAGCGACCCGCGGATGGCGGCTGAAAGTCGTGTAGGCATCGGCTGGCATCGAAGCCAGCCGATGCCCATCAATGCGAGGAACGTTCGCTCAGCACGCCGTTGTGCAATTCCAGCGTGCGATCCATGCGCGCAGCGAGACGGCTATCGTGCGTGACGAGTATGAAGCTGGTGCCGATCTCACGATTGAGCTCGAGCATCAGTTCGTAGACGTGATTCGCATTGCCTTCGTCCAGATTGCCGGTGGGCTCATCACCGAGCACGCAGGCTGGACGCGTCACCAGCGCGCGCGCCACCGCGCAGCGTTGGCGCTCGCCGCCGGAAAGCTCGGCGGGCTTGTGCTCCATGCGCTTGCCGAGACCTACGCGCTGCAGCAGATCCGTGGCGCGTTTCTGTGCTTCGGAGATCGCCATGCCACGAATGAGCAGCGGCATGCAGACGTTCTCGAGCGCAGTGAACTCGGGCAAGAGGTGGTGGAACTGATAAATGAAGCCCAGCGAACGGTTGCGCACGCGACCGCGCTCTGCATCCGACAGCTTGGAAAGCACCTGCCCCTCCACCTCGACCTCCCCTTTGGTAAGGGTGTCCAGTCCGCCGAGAATGTGCAGCAACGTACTCTTGCCCGAACCCGATGCGCCAACGATGGCCAACGTCTCACCGCGCTTCAGCGCGAAGCTCACATCGGAGAGTACGTCAGTGTGCAGTCCGCCTTCCTCATAAGTCTTGGCGATGCGGCTGGCGCGCAGCACGATGGCATTGTCGGTCATGGCATTACTCATAGCGCAGGGCCTGGGCCGGCTGCGTGCGCGACGCACGCCACGCGGGATACAAGGTGGCGAGCAGCGAGAACAGGAAGGTCACCAGCGCCACCTTCACCACATCGTCCGCCTGCAGTTTGCTGGGCAATTCGCTGATGTAATAGACGTCAGGCGAAAGGAAGGTGGTGTGGAAGGTACGCTCGATCCATTTGACGATCTGCGGCAGGCGCCATGACAGCAGCGAGCCCAACGTCACGCCGAAACCGATACCGACGAAGCCCACCAGCACACCCTGCACCATGAACATGCCCATGATGCTGCGCGGCGTAGAGCCGAGGGTGCGCAGAATGGCGATATCCGCCTGCTTGTCGGTCACCAGCATCATCAGCATGGAGATGAGATTGATGACCGCTACCAGGATGATCAGCGACAGAATGATGAACATCACTTTCTTCTCCATTGAAATGGCGGAGAAGAAATTGGCATGGCTGTCCATCCAGGTATCCACGCGATAGACCTGCCCCAGGTTGTTGGCCAGTTCGTGCGCCACCGGGCGGGCATTGAACATGTCGTCCAGCCGCAGGCGGATGCCCGTGGGGCCATCGATGCTGTTGAGCCTCTCAGCGTCCTGCATGTTGACCAATGCGAGATTGGAGTCGAACTCCTGCATGCCCACTTCGAAGATGCCTGCCACAGTGAAACTGCGCAGACGCGGCACGCTGCCCATCGGCGTGGCGCGGAATTCGGGCACCGCCATGGTCACGTGATCGCCCATGGCCACGCCCAGAGTCATCGCCAGCTCGCGGCCCAGCACGATGTTCCATTTGCCAGGCTGCAAGACATCCAACTTGCCGTCCACCATGTGGAGGCCGATGTCGGAAACCTTGGGTTCCTGGGCCGGATCAATGCCACGTACCAATGCGCCACTGGAACGGCGAGCCTGCAGGAAAGCCTGTGCCTCTACGTATGGCGCGGCGCCGCGCACGTGCGGGTTGGCTTCCGCGATCTGCACCGCCCGCTGCCAGTCCTGCACGCTTTCGCCGGCCACCCCGGATACCGTCGCGTGCGAAATGGCGCCCAGGATGCGGGTGCGCAGTTCATTGTCGAACCCGTTCATGACCGACATCACCGTGATCAATGCGGTCACGCTGATCGCGATGCAGACGATGGATACCGTCGAAATGAACGAAATGAACTGATTGCGTCGCTTGGCGCGTGTATAGCGCAGGCCGATGAAGAGCTCGAGCGGTCGGAACATGGGCGGGTCGCTTCTGGATTCGATGGGCTAGCCGCCCGGGCATCGCGGTGGTCGGCGGAATGGAGACCGCGACGCTGCGGCAGAGTGCCCCAAGCCCCGAGGTTCGGCAAGCCAGCGGTTAGGGCACAGCGGTCGCGGTGTCCGTGCACGTGGCCGCCAGGCGCATGCGCAGGCGACGGCGCAGATCGGCTCCGCTGTTGTCCGGCGCCAGCAGCAGAGACACCGGGCCCCGTGACGCGGTCTCGAACCGCAACCACAGGCATCCGGCCAAATCACGAAAGGAAAGCAAGGTGGCCGTCGCCTCGGAAGAAGCTTCTCGGAGCACCCAGCTCCCGTCCGACGCCCAGACCGCTCCTCCGACAGGGGCTTGTCGCCACCGGCGGCACTTCAGGATCAGCGCCGCTACGAGCGCGAACGAAGCGACCAGGCATCCCCACCATGGCATGGCCGAAAGCCACACAGCCATCCCGGCTAGCGACGCCGTACCGGCCAGTGCCCACTCCATGGCCCGCGAGGGCGCGTATTCAAAGCCGATGGCGGGCGCGGATGTCATCGATGATCGTCTGCCAGTCGTCGCGCGGTGCCTTCGCGTGACCCATCACCCAGTCCCACAAGTCCGGATCCTGCACGTCCAGCAATGCCTCGAACGCCACGCGCAGCGCTTCGTCTGCCTGCCCGAACCTCTCGTCCAGCCATCCGCCGAACAGCGCGTCGAGCTCGCGGGTACCCCGGCGAGTGCGCCAGCGCAGGCGTTTGATGCGGGCTTCGTCCATGGCGTCAGCGGCTTTGTCAGTGGGACCGGTTTTCGAAAACGACATGGCCCGCGACGGAACGCGGGCCATGGCATGGAACAACAGCAGTCGTCAGGCCGAACGGCGCTCGACGATCAACTTCTTGATCTCCGCGATCGCCTTGGCCGGATTCAATCCCTTCGGACAGGTGCGGGCGCAGTTCATGATCGTGTGGCAGCGATAAAGCTTGAACGGGTCTTCCAAATCGTCCAGGCGGGCACCGGTGTCTTCGTCGCGCGAATCGACGATCCAACGGTAGGCCTGCAGCAGGATGGCCGGCCCCAGGTAGCGGTCACCGTTCCACCAATAGCTCGGGCAGCTGGTGGAGCAGCAGGCGCACAGGATGCACTCGTACAGGCCGTCGAGCTTCTTGCGATCTTCCGGCGACTGCAGGCGCTCCTTGTCGGCCGGAGCCGGGCTCTGCGTGCGCAGCCAGGGCCTGATCGACGCGAATTGCGCGTAGAAGTGCGTGAGATCCGGCACCAGGTCCTTCACCACCGGCATGTGCGGCAGCGGATAGATCTTGACGTCGCCCGAAGCGCAATCGGAGATGGCCTTGGTGCAGGCCAGCGTGTTGGTGCCGTCGATGTTCATCGCGCACGAACCGCAAATGCCCTCGCGGCACGAACGGCGCAGCGTGAGCGTCGGATCGATTTCGTTCTTGATCTTCAGCAACGCGTCCAGAACCATCGGACCGCACGAGGCCAGATCGACCTCGTAGGTATCGATGCGCGGGTTCTTGCCGTCTTCCGGCGTCCAGCGATAGATGCGGAACGTGCGGGGCTTCTTGGCATCCTTGGCCGGATAATGCTTGCCCGGCTGGACTTTGGAATTCTTGGGTAGCGAAAACTCTGCCACAGTAGTGTCTCCAGTCCGGTTCTCAGTACACGCGCTTCTTCGGCGGCACCACTTCGACATCCTTGGTCATGGTGTACATGTGCACCGGACGGTAATCGAAGTTGGTCTTGCCGTTGTCGTCCACCGACACCAGCGTGTGCTTCTGCCAGTTCGCATCGTCGCGGTCGGGGAAGTCCTCGCGAGCGTGGGCGCCACGACTCTCCGGGCGCTGTTCCGCCGAGTACATGGTGGCGACGGCCTGACCCAGCAGATTGGACAGCTCCAGCGTCTCGATCAGGTCGGAATTCCACACCAGCGAACGGTCGCTAACGCCGACATCCTTGAACGATTCGTAGACCTTGGAGATCTTCGAGCAACCTTCCTTCAGCGATTCGCCGGTACGGAACACCGCCGCGTCGCTCTGCATGGTGCGCTGCATTTCCGCACGGATCTTGGCGGTCGGCAGGCTGCCCTTGGCGTAGCGCAGGCTGTCGAAACGGCCCAGCGCCTTGTCCAGCGCGCTGGCGGGGAGATCCTTGTGCGGCGCGCCCGGCTTGACGATCTCGGCGCAGCGGTGTGCCACGGCGCGACCGAACACGACCAGGTCGAGCAGCGAGTTGGAACCCAGGCGATTGGCGCCGTGGACGGACACGCACGCGGCCTCGCCGATGGCGAACAGGCCAGGCACCACTGCGTCTACGTCGTCACCGCGCTTCTGCACTACTTCGCCGTGATAGTTGGTCGGGATGCCGCCCATGTTGTAGTGCACGGTCGGGATGACCGGGATCGGCTCCTTGGTCACGTCCACACCGGCGAAGATGCGCGCCGACTCGGCGATGCCCGGCAGGCGCTCGTGGATCACTTCGGCGCCCAGATGCATCAGGTTGATGTGGATATGGTCCTTATGCTCGCCGACGCCTCGACCCTCGCGGATTTCCATGGTCATCGCGCGGCTGACCACGTCGCGCGACGCCAGGTCCTTCGCGTTCGGCGCGTAGCGCTCCATGAAGCGCTCGCCGTTGGAGTTGGTGAGATAACCACCCTCGCCACGCACGCCTTCGGTGATCAGGCAGCCGGAGCCGTAGATGCCGGTCGGATGGAATTGCACG
>JBCNOA010000314.1:0-5186 GCA_039594095.1 Dyella sp. | reverse complement strand
GCGCGCTGGATATCGCCCACCGCTATGGCATCCCCGCCGCCACCAATCCGGTGATGCGGCGCCCGCCGCGTCCGGAGGGGCGCGTGTGGATCGAAAATCCCGAGGCCATCGCGACGGTGGACCTGGCCAACAGCGCCTATGGCCTGATGCTGCGGTTGCTCGCCCATGCCTATGCCGTGCCGTCGCCGGATCCCGACAAGGCTCTCGCGATCGATTTGGCCGTGGGCCTGATGCACGCCGTGACGTCGCTGGCGGAACACGCGGCGCGCCTGCCAGCGGGGCCGTCCAATCCGACATGCCATGCCGGCATGTCGTTCATCGCCCTGCGCGATGCGTCCGCATTGCCGCCGGGCCCGGGCGCGCGCCGCCTCTTCGTCGAGCGTCTCGAACAGCTGGCCGACGCGGCCGCGCGTTTGAACGAACATGGCGATGCGCGCACGGCGAGCGCCGCGACACGGTTGGCCCGCCTTGCGCAGAGCGCGCTGCAGGGCTTCGACCTGCAGCGCGCGGCCGGCGCGTCCGCCACCCCGGCCTCCGCTCCCGCACCGGCACCAACGCCAGCGGCGACGCCGACCGTCGTGCAGGACGGCATCGAACAGGTCGAAGGCGAGAAGCTCACCCTGCGCTTCGACGGCAAGCGCTGCATCCACGCGCGCTTCTGCGTGACCGGCGCACCCACGGTGTTCCTCGCCAATGTGCAGGGTCCGTGGATCCATCCGGACACGATGGATGTGGAGCGCCTGGTGGACATTGCCCACGCCTGCCCTTCCGGCGCCATCCAGTACCGCCGCCGCGACGGCCGGCCGGACGAGAGCGCACCGCCGGTCAATCTCGCCGCCACACGCGAAGCCGGCCCGTATGCCTTCCGCGGCGAGCTGCTGCTCAACGGCGTGCCCGCGGGCTTCCGCGCCACGCTATGCCGCTGCGGCGCCTCGAAGAACAAGCCGTTCTGCGATGGCTCCCATCACGACGCCGGCTTCGCCGCCAGCGGCGAACCACCCACCGGCAGCGCCACCGATGCACTCGCCGTCCGCAACGGCCCTCTGCATGTCGATCCGCAGCCGAATGGGCCGCTGAAAGTGCGCGGCAACCTGGAGATCGTCAGCGGCACCGGCCGCATGGTGGCCCGTGTGACCAGCGCGTTCCTGTGCCGCTGCGGCGGCAGCAAGAACAAGCCGTTCTGCGATGGAACGCATGCGACGATCGGATTCGTGGCGGAGTAAGCAGCCGAGCGATGCGCGTGAGCGCCTATTTCGAATGGGCGCAACTCACGCGCTGGACGATACCTGCGTCGTCGAAGTCGAGCGAAATATCCGGAAATCCGCCCCCGAATGTGAGTGGCGCCGGGCTTCCGATCGTGTAGATCCAGCGGAACCCCGCCTGCCGGCGCTCGGGAGGCTCATCCTTGCTGTCCGGCTCGCCCCAGAGCGATCGGATGCGAGCCACGTCTTCGCCAACGAACACGTCGGGTTCGGGTGGACAGGAAAAATGCGTGGGCGTTCCCGCCGGAAGCGACCTGACGTATTTCAGCTTGGCGCATACGTCGAGCACGGGATCGGCAGCATCCCGTCCGCTATAGGGAACACACTCCCGGGTAGCGCTCGGTACCGGGCGCCGGGCCGGCTCGTCTCTTTCCGTCTGCGCGAAAAGCCTGTCCAACCGGCTCTTCTGACACGCCTGATCGCAGGCTTTGCCATGCTCATCCTGGCCTTGGTCCTGGGCGGAAGCCTGCGCGGCCAGAAGCGCGAGTAACGCGAACATGGTCCAGGCGAAGCGTAGGAGGCGCATGCGGTCCCTCCAGCAGGGTCAGGCCCTGAACTCGCGCACGACCTCGATCGTGCCGACGATGTGATCGTTGAGCGCTTCCAGTTCCTCCGCGGGCACCCACCATTCCGTGTGATGAGACGCGCCCACGCACTGGACGGAGTACCGTTCCATGAAAGCGGCGAGCACATGGAAACGCGTGACGGCGCCATAGCCGCTGTCGCGCACGTTCCAGCCGCTGGCGATCTCGGCCGCGTAGCGCTCGTTGGTGACGGGATAGAAAATCGGCTGGTCGGGTAGCCGGGGCGGCCAGCGCTGGAAGTTGGCTTCGCGCAGAAGCGCCAGTTCCACCGGTCCCACGGGCCGGAACAAAACGACGGTCTTCTCGTCGGACGACATGCCAGGCTCTCCTTGCATCCTTGTTTCCTCAGGCCGGGCGGGCGCGGACTCCACCCGCCTGTCTCGCCACGGATCGACGGAAACTAGCCAAGCCGCCGCAAGAAACCCAGCATCGCACGATTGAACTCCTCCGGGCGCTGCAGCAACGCGAAATGGCTGGTTTGCGGAAGATCGACCCGTTCCGCCCCGGGAATCGTGCGGGCGAGATGTTCGGTATGGCTATCGGCGACGAACTCGTCGCACTCGCTCGCCACAATCGCCACCGGGACGCGGATCGCCGCCAATACAGCGTCGCCGTAGGTGGGCTGCGTGCTGGTCATCTGGTCGACGGCGCGCGCGATTTCCTCGAAGCGCTCGGCCTCCGGCGATACGCGGGCGTGATCGCGCTTCACTCGATCGAAGACGCGCGGCAGCAGCGCACCGTCCGGATCCAGCGGCTTCAAGCCATCGATATGCATCACCGTGCCGAAGGCGAATACGCCGGCCACGCGCTCGGGATGATTCATCGCCAGCGTGAGCGCAACGATGGAACCGTCGCTCCAGCCGACCATGGCAGCCTTGCGCAATCCAAGCGCATCCATCACCGCCAGTACCTCGTCGGCCATCAAGGCGTAGCTCAGCGGCCGATCGCCCAAGGTGCTGCGGCCGCGGCCGCGATTGTCGATCGCGATGGCGCAGTAGCCGGCATCGACCAGCGCCGGCACCTGATGTCCCCAATCGCCGCTCTGATTGAAGGCGCCGTGCAACAGGATCACCGGCGCGCCTTCGCCATAGGTGCCGCACCAGATCCAGGCGCCCGCATGTTCGACCCGTATTTCCCGCGCCGCCTGCGGCAGAGGCGGAGCGCCATGCTCGGCGTAGCGGAGCAGATCGTCGTCGCGGAAGCTCATGCATCGACTCCAGCGCACCGCATCGCTGTCCTGGCAGAAGTCGCTGCGGAATGCTTGCTCAGTCCACGCGCACCGGTCGGATGGCGCATCCTCGTCTCCTTTCCCTGATACGGCAACCATGCGCCGTCCGCCAGCATGAGGGCTTCATGTCAGAGCGCATGTGACAAAAGGCATGCTCTTGCGCCCGTGGACCCGGTAAAGCGACTGGCCGCCTCTGCCTCATCCGGCATCGGATGACCGGTGGTGCCGCTCTCGTCGGGCCGGGCCGCCGAAGTGGCTGTGCTCGATATGGGCGGATTTAGGTGAGTGGCGCTTGGCCTTGCCGGCAGATTCGCGCGGATGAACGGCCGGATGCTCCGGCTCGAGCAGGGCAATGAGTTCGTGCGGCTCGCGGTCGTCGCGCGCACCGCAGCGCAGGCACCACACATACGGGTCGCCGCCTTCCGGGCGCTCTACCTTCAATTCGCCCAGGCAGCCCTGGCAACGCGGCTTGTCCATCGAGAAATCTCTTCAGATCCGGGTGAGGGCTCATTACATAACGCCACCCGGAAGTGGGCATGAACTACCGCCAACGCCGTCCATGGCAGGCTCATGCGCCGCAGGCCTTGTGCCGCGGGCGTCCGGGGGTCTGGAAGGATGAACGCCGAATGACAAGACCGTTTGTCGTCACGCCGCGACGACGTGCCCGCTGACCGTTCGCTTTTGGGGAGGTGGCTGTCGGACAATCGGCCCCTCTCCCTGCCCTCCTCAGGAAACTTCCATGCGCAAGGAACGCGACATGCACGCATCACGGCCTCGTTGGCCGGACGCCAACGCCCGGCGATTTCCCCAGACCGCGTGGCTCATCGCCGCCACCACCGCGCCCGCGCCGTGGTACGTGCAAGTGGTCGCCTACGCGATCATGGCCGTCTTTCTGTTCTTCCTGCTGCGGCTGATCTACCGCGTGGCCGTGGCAGGTTGGCGCCGGATCACCCGTCGCCCGGCGCCGCTGGTATTGCGCTGGGCGCAATCGCCCGAAGGTTTCCGGCCGGAGCCGCACCACTGGGCGTTGGCCACGGCACTGGTCTTCAGCGTGCGCAACGACGAACCATGGGACCGCCTGCCGCTGGACGAGCCGGTCGAGGAAGCGCGCGAGGCTTTGCGCGACGCCTGGGGCATCCACGACCGCGCGACGCTCCAGGCTCAGTTGCACAGCTTGCTCGCCTCCGGCCATCGCGCGCGCCTGCAACCCCTTGCGCGCCGCTTCGGTCCGCTGTCGCTGGAACAGTTTCAGCGCGAGTACGCGAAGGCTCAGCGCCTTCCCGACAGCGAAGACAAGCGCGAACTGCTATGGCAGATGCGCGCCGCACGAGAGAATCGCGACGGCATACGCGATGTGGATTTCCTCGCCTGGGACCTGGTGCGCTACGTATGGCTGTGCCGCCACGGCGCGCATCTTGGCTATCTCGACGAGGCCGAGGCGCGCGCGATGCTGCTGGAGCCCGCACGCCTGATGCAACGGCAATACCGCGGCTGGCAGGACTGCGCCGAGCAATTCCTTCGTGCGCGCGCTTTCTGGGCGGGCGGCAGTCCCGGCATGGAAGCCAGCCAGGAAGCGATCCGCCGCACGATCGCCTTGCTGCGCCGCGATCGGCACAGTCCATGGACGCTGATCGACTGGAACATGCCGCTGGACGGCCAAGCCCCGGCATCCGGCTGATCAGGGATAAAGCCTGCCCTCTACACGGGTGAGGCAGGCGCCACCGATCCACACGTCCCCGGCTTCGGCGGTGACGTGGATACGTCCGGCCCGGCCGATCGCCGTGCCCTGCGCGATGACGAAGGACGGCGGCGCCATGCCTTCCTCCAGCAGCCAGAACGCCAGCCCGGCATTGAAGCTGCCGGTGGCCGGGTCTTCCGGTACCGCATCGCCGCCGATGAACGCCCGCACCTCGAACGCCGCAGGCCCTTCCGGCCAAGGTGCGACCAGACCGATGGGCAGTCCGTGCAGATCGCTCAGATCCGGTGACAGCGCGAGCAGGCGGTCGCGATCGTCCAGCAGCAGCGCCAGCCACCCCGCGCCGTTGTCGACCCAACGGGCCTGCCGCACCTCGCTGCGGACCAGGCCGAACGACGCGAGGATCTTCGCCAGCA
>JBCNOA010000313.1:0-5249 GCA_039594095.1 Dyella sp. | reverse complement strand
AATACCAGCAGCGCCTGGAACACGCTCGCGCGCTGCTGCGCGCGCAGCGGATGGATGCGCTGCTCGTCACCGCGGGCACTTCGCTGCGCTACTTCACCGGGGTACCTTGGGGCGCCAGCGAACGGCTGGTGGGCATGCTGCTCACCGTGCGTGGCGATCCCATCATGATCTGCCCCGGCTTCGAGGCGGGTTCGCTCGCCGCGGTATTGAAGATCCCGGCCGACGTGCGGCTGTGGGAGGAGCACGAAGATCCGCAGCAGCTGGTCGCCGAAGCGATGGCCGAGCGCGGTGCGGGCAGCCTCGCGCTCGATCCGGCGGCGCCTTACGCCGTAGCCGAACGGCTGCGCGTGGCGCTCGGCGGCAAGCCGATGGCCGATGCCAGCGCGATCGTCGACGGCTGCCGCATGTGCAAGTCGTCCGCGGAACTGGCGCTGATGAAGCAGGCCACCGCCATGACGCTGGAAGTGCATCGCCTCGCCGCAGGCCTGATGCGTGAAGGCATCGGCCGCGGCGAGCTGGTGCGCTTCATCGACGAGGCGCACCGCGCGATGGGCGCGGACGACGGCTCGACCTTCTGCATCGTGCAGTTCGGCCACGCCACCGCGTACCCGCACGGCATCCCGGGCGAGCAGTACCTGGAGCGCGACCAGCTGGTGCTGATCGATACGGGCTGCACCGTGCAGGGCTACCACTCGGACATCACGCGCACTTACGTGTTCGGCACGCCGACGGCCGAGCAGGCGCGCATCTGGGAACTGGAGCAGGCCGCACAACGCGCGGCCTTCGAAGCGGTGCGCCCCGGCGTGCCCTGCGAGACCGTGGACGACGCCGCGCGCTCCGTGGTCGAGGGCGCGGGCCTCGGGCCCGACTACCGCCTGCCCGGCATCCCGCACCGTACCGGCCACGGCTGCGGCATGGCGATCCACGAGATGCCTTATCTGGTGCGCGGCTCGCGCACCGCGCTGCGCCCCGGCATGTGTTGCAGCAACGAGCCCATGATCGTGGTTCCCGAACGCTTCGGCGTGCGCCTGGAGGACCACTTCTACGTCACCGACGACGGCGCCGCGTGGTTCACGCCCCCCTCGCCGGCCATCGACCAGCCCTTTGCTTGAAGCACCGAACGAGGAGCCGATGAAAAGACCGATCGCCACGCTCACCTGCGCCATCTGTCTCGCCATCGCTCCTCTCCTCGGCCACGCCGCGGACGACGCGGACGCGCGCTTCCGCGCCGTCTACACGCAGGAATGGCAATGGCGCCAGGCGCAGTTCGCCGGCGGCGACGACGAGGACGGCGGCGGCGAGCCGGCCGGCCATCTGCCCAAGGTCGACCCGGCCACGCAGGCCGCGCGCGAGCGCTACTGGACGGACGTGCTGAAGCGCCTCGATGCGATCTCGCCGAAGGACCTGCATGGCGACGATCCGGTCAACTACGCCGTGTACCGCAACCAGATCGAGACCCTGCTGGCGGACCAGCACTTCCGCACCTGGGAGATGCCGTTCAACAGCGACACCGCGTTCTGGACCAACCTCGGCTTCACCGCACGCAAGCCGATGCGCACCACGGAAGACTATCGCCGCTACCTCGGCCAGCTGCACGATGTGCCGCGCTACTTCGACGAACAGATCGCCAACATGCGCGCGGGCCTGGCGCGCGGCTTCAGCGTGCCGCGCGTGACGCTGGCCGGGCGCGACCAGTCCATTGCCGACGTGGCGAACGCCAAGGGCGACGACAACCTCTTCTACACACCGTTCCACAAGATGCCGGAGGGCATGCCGGCCGCCACGCAGGAACAGCTGCGCGCAGAGGCCCGCGCGACGATTCGCGAGCAGGTCGTTCCCGCCTACGCCAAGCTGCTCGACTTCATGCGCGGCACCTACATGAAGCAGGCGCGCACCACGCTCGCGGCGGAGGCGATACCGGACGGCAAGGCGTTCTACCAGGCGCAGATCCGCGAGTTCACCACCTTGGACCTGAGCCCCGACGAGATCCATGCGATCGGCCAGAAAGAAGTGGCGCGCATCCGAGCCGAGATGGACGAGGCCATCCGCGACAGCGGCTTCAAGGGCAGCTTCGGCGAGTTCCTGCATGACCTGCGCACCGATCCGAAGTTCTACCCGAAGAGCGCCGACGAGCTGCTCAAGGACGCCGCCTGGATCGCCAAGCGCGTGGACGGCAAGATCGGCCAATACATCGGCCGCCTCCCGCGCCAACGCTTCGCCATCGAACCGGTGCCGCCGGACCTGGCGCCGTTCTACACCGGCGGCCGCGGCGGACCGGGCATCTACCTGGTCAACACCTACGACCTGCCCTCGCGTCCGCTGTATTCGCTGACCGCGCTGACCCTGCACGAATCCGCGCCGGGCCATGCGCTGCAGATGCCGCTGGCGGCCGAACACGAAGGGTTGCCCGACTTCCGCCGCTACACCTACATCTCCGCTTATGGCGAAGGCTGGGCGCTCTACTCCGAACGCCTGGGCGTGGAGATGGGCATGTACGACACGCCTTACGACCGCTTCGGATATCTGAGCTACCAGATGTGGCGCGCCTGCCGCCTGGTAGTGGACACCGGCATTCACCACCTGGGCTGGACGCGCGAGCAGGCGCAGGCCTTCATGCGCGACCACACCGCGCTGAGCGAACATGAGATCGAGACCGAGATCGACCGCTATATCGCGTGGCCCGGCCAGGCGCTGTCGTACTACCTGGGCGAAATGGCCATCGTGGACGCGCGCGCCAAGGCCGAAAAGGCGCTGGGCGAGCGCTTCGACGTGCGCGCCTTCCATGACACGGTGCTGTCGCTCGGCTCGGTGCCGCTGCCGGTGCTCCAGCAGCGCGTCGACCGGTTCATCGCCGAGGGCGGCAAGTCGCCCTACGCGGAGGCCAAAGCACCGTAACGCAATCACGACGAGGTTCCGGGGAGGAACACGATGGCGCTGATCGACGACATCACCCGGCGCAAGCCGGTGGAAAGCCTGCAGGGCGAGCCGGACAAGGGCACCGGTCTGCACCGCGTGCTCGGCCTGTGGCAACTCACCGCCATCGGCCTGGGCGGCATCATCGGCGTGGGCATCTTCGTGCTCACCGGCACCGTGGCCGCAACGCAGGCGGGCCCGGCCGTGCTGCTGTCGTTTCTGATCGCCGGCATCGCCAGCGGTGCGGCGGCGCTGTGCTATGCGGAGTTCGCCGGCATGATCCCGGTCTCCGGCAGCGCGTACACGTACAGCTATGCCGTGCTGGGCGAACTGGCCGGCTGGATCATCGGCTGGGACCTGCTGCTGGAGTACGCCTTGATCGCCGCCGTGGTGGCGGTGGGCTGGTCCGGCTACGCGCAAGCATTGCTGGATGCGATGGGATTGCCGCTGCCCGCATGGGCGCGCGGCGCGTGGGGCAGCGCGCCCGGTTGCGTCGTGAATCTGCCGGCGGTGCTGATCTCGCTCGCCATCACCGCTCTGCTGGCGGTGCGGATGGAATGGGGTGCGCGCTTCAACACGCTGATCGTGGCGATCAAGATCGCGGGCGCCGCGCTGATCGTGCTGGTGGGCGCGGCTTACGTGAAGCCCGAGCGCTGGCACCCCTTCATGCCCTTCGGCATGCACGGCGTGGTGACCGGCGCGGCGGTCGTGTTCTTCGCGGTGTTCGGCTACGACCAACTCACCACGGCCGCCGAGGAGTCGCGCAACCCGCAGCGCGACCTGCCGCGCGCCGTGCTGCTCTCGCTCGGCGTGGCGATGCTGCTGTATTTCGCCATCTGCCTGGTACTTACCGGCATCGTGCCCTACAGCACCCTGGACAATGCCGCGCCGGTGGCGAACGCCTTCATCCGCATCGGCCTGCCGTGGGCGATGGTGGTGATTTCGCTGGCGTCGGTATGCGGCATCACCAGCGTGATCTTCGCCAACCTGTTGGCCGGCGCACGCATCGGCTTCAGCCTGGGCCGCGATGGCCTGTTGCCGGCCTGGTTCGCGGGCGTGCATCCGCGCTGGCGTACGCCGCATCGCGCGACGGTGCTGCTGGGTTCGGTCACCGCGGTGGCGGCCGGACTGTTTCCGCTGGGTGAGTTGGCGAAGCTGGTGAATATCGGCGTGCTGGGAGCCTTCATCGTGATCTGCACGGCGGTGGCGGTGTTGCGGTGGCGGCGGCCGGATCTGCACCGGCCGTTTCGGACGCCGTGGGTGCCGGTGATTCCGCTGATCGGTGTCGGCTTTTCATGCTGGCTGATTTGGGGGCTGCCGATCGTGACTTATGTGCGGTTCGGAGCCTGGCTGGTGCTGGGGTTCGGGGTTTATCTGGTTTATGGGAGGGGGCATAGCAGGCTGGCGGGGGCGGGGTAATGGGTGGTGGTTCTGCGACCTGGCCGCTTGCGCAGCGGAGGTGAGCGAAGCGGGGGGTGCTTTCTCATCTCGTTGAATTGCGTCGACACGCGCTGGCTCTGAGGGGCGTGGAGCTCTGAGGAGCGTGGAGATCGCTTCGACGTGCAGTGGCGGAGACGACGGGGCGCATGGCGGTGTGCTTGCGCGTTCCAACGACAGCCCCGCACTTCCCCTCTGCCCTCTGGGGAGAGGGTTGGGGTGAGGGGACCTACGGAGCGTTGCGTCGCCACTCTCAGCAACGCGACGTGCGCAGAGCTTTTGCTATCGGCATGTGGGCCTATCGGCACACCAGCACGGGGACGCCGCAGTCCAGCAGCACTTTTCTCGTCTCGCTACCGAGTACCAGCGCCTGCACGCCGCGCCGGCCGTGCGATCCCATCACGACGAGATCGCAGTGGAAGTCTTTGGCGGCGCGGACGATGGATTGGGCAGGGTCGTTGCCGTGAACCAGCACCACGTCGCAGGCGACGTTCTGGCCGTTGGCCACTTCCTTGATGAAGCGCAGCCTTGCGCGCGCCAGGCGCGTTTCCTCCTCGCCCACTGGCAGGCTGGCGGCGGTGCTGCCGTGCGGGTGCACCATCGCGAATCCGGTAATGCGCGCGCCCACGGCCGCGGCCAGGCGGACGCCCAAGCGGACGGCACACTCGGAGTGGGTCGAACCGTCGGTAGGCAGGAGGATGTGGGTGAACATGGCGTTCCTCGCCGGATGGCGGCGCGGCGCGAGGGTTGGAGTTCACGCTAGCAAGGCGCCTCCCGGCGGCATTGATCTGGATCAACTGGCCTCCCGCCAGGTTGTGCAGCTTTCCGCATGCCCGCCGTCGCATCCGTGCAAGACCGGTGGCAGGACGCATGGGAGCCTGGGAGTCCAGGCTCGCGCA
>JBCNOA010000312.1:0-5275 GCA_039594095.1 Dyella sp. | reverse complement strand
ACAACGAAGAGCGACCGAAGAAGGCGTTGGGCGGGCTGACACCCGCCGCCTACGCCGAGCAGTTAAAGTAACCCCGGACTCTAAATTGCCCTGCTACTGAAAGCGGGGGGACGTCGGCTCAGCTATGCTTCTGAATACTATTTGAGGCAGAGCAATCGAGCGCCGCAGCGTTTGAGATTAGGAGAAGATCTAGTGGAAGAAAAGCAATCTTGCCCGCAGTTTCAGGGTGGAAGTATTGAAGACAGTGATTTGAGTGGCGCGATATTGCGAAACGCCTCATTTGAAGGAGTGTTGATGTATAGCACCGACCTGTCTTGCTCGGATCTTTCGGGTAGCACCCTCTATTTGGTTCTGGCGCACGGAGCGAATTTTCGGGGAGCAAATCTTCAGCGCGTTCAGTTCCTTGGTGGCAGCTACAAAGATGTTGACTTTCGAGATGCGGATTTGCGCAACGCCATCTTTGACGCCGACAACATGGGAGGGTATGTAGATCTAAGTGGCGCTGATCTGTCCAGTGCAAAGATTGAAGGCACCACTTTCCTATCTATTCATTACAGTGACTCCACTAGGTTTCCAGCCGGGTTCATACCGAACCCAATTGGCTTAAAGCACGAGTGAGTTCAAAGAAGGCGACCAATGGTCGCCTTTTTTATTGACCAGTGAAGCTACTCAAAAGCGGGGGGGGGGGGATGTCGGGTAGAAGCCACGGCGGATGAGCGTGCCTCTGCCTATCAAAGCATACCCCGTGAGACCTCATGGACGATGGTTTTCTGCCTTACAGGCTTACTTATTTCTGCTCGATTGAGCAAACGAGAGCAAAACCCTCATGTTTAAAAAGTGATCGATTAAAATCGCTCTCAATAAGCGGCGAAAACAGCTGGCGAGAGCCCCCGGCCAAATGACTGCCACTGGGCGTAATAGGTCCGTCCTCTATAGAAGAATGGATAGCCCATCACTTGGGGCCCATTCCCCCAATACGGATCCAGCGTCCCATCGGGGGCTTCTACATAGACAACTGGCGAAGCCGGGTTTGAGAACCACTGTGGCTCGCAAGTCGTATTGTCCAACACGTAGATCTTTCGAACATGTCCGCCATTGTCGGGATCCAAACGAGTGGCGTACATCCTTGCCCCCGAAGAACGAATCACATCATCCGCGATTCGAGCGGCCTTCTCGCTCGCCATTGGCGCCCCCCTGATCATCAGCATCTTAACGAGCAGATCTCGATGATCTTTGAGGCTGACGCTTTGCAAGCTCGGGGAAGTCAGGTCTTCCACGTCGCTGGAGATATCTAACCTTCTGCGACATACGGGCTTGCGCACATCACTGATTACGCCCTCGTTGAGCGCCTTCTTCATCGCGGCGCATACGGGTGCAGTTGGATCAGGAGAGTCCAAGCCGACTCGGTACTGCCCTGCAGTCGCTCCAGTCGTTGCTGCGGCGAGGAGTACTCCAAGCACCCGTTTCATACTTTCCCCCGCACCTTTCCCACCTTCCGCTCGGGATCTACGTCGCATAGCCGCACCATGATGTACAGACGCTTGCCTGTGGCCCAGAGGAAGCTTCCTGGCTAATGCCCCGGATATTACCGCCCCGCTCATGTCTGCGCCGATCCGGTGATCTTCGCCAGTAGGTGCCTCACATTTGACCGACTAGCCTGGTCATATGTCCGCCGACGGCCATCGCGAATGCCCCTCGATGCGGAAATGAGGCCCACCGCATCTTTTCCGGCCACGCGACGCACTCAAGGTGGAAACCGCTCCCGTCGATATGCTCAGATGCGGCTCCTTCGCCGTTCCCTGCGCCCGCTGTGATTTATGCCGGGTGTAAGGCACGGCGTCCCATGACGCCGTTCTTTCATGCCAGGGGGCATACGAGAATGCATTCCAGCACCAGCCAGCAGGCGGGTTTCACGCTTATTGAGTTGATGATCGTGGTTGCGATCATCGCGATTCTCGCCGCCATCGCGATTCCGGCTTACCAGGACTACCTGATCCGAACCCAGGTGATGGAGGGTTTTTCCCTGGCGGAAGGACCGAAGTTGTCCGTCACCGAGTACTACGACAACACCGGCCAGTTCCCGACCACGGAGGCTCAAGCCGGGCTGCTGGGCGCCAATGCCTACGCGGGAAAGTACGTCAGCCGCGTGGATGCCATTACCCGGCCCGGCAACATCCTTGTGCACTTCGATAGCACTGGCGGCCAGGTCGCCAACAAAGCGATCGACGGGCTTCAGCTGGGCTTCTCGGCGATCACCGCCGAAGGTTCGATCAAATGGGTCTGCACCAATCGCAATATCAACGGCATTCCGCTGAGGTATCTGCCGACGAGCTGCCGCTGAGAGTTACGTCCAGGAAAAACCGGCAGCGCCTGCGCGGCTAAAACCGGCTAAAGACGATGGCTAAAGATTCTGACAGCCCAGCCAGGCCGCCCCATGGTCTGCTTCACCTACCCGACGTGGGGTGAAAACACAGGCCAGGATCATGAATCGCGAGCAGAGAGCGCGTGCCGAGCTTCTCCATCGACTGCATGCCGGCCCGGCGCCGCTGATGCTTCCCAACGCCTGGGATGCTGCCAGTGCAAGGGTGATCGAAAACGCGGGCGCCAAGGTGATCGCCACCACCAGCGCCGGCATGGCCTGGGCGCTTGGCTATCCCGATGGCGAGCAGTTGCCCGTGCAGGATCTGCTGGACGCTTGCCAGCGTATTTGCCGAGTGGTCTCTGCGCCGGTCAGCGTCGATATCGAGCGCGGCTATGGACAGGACGCCCAAGCCACCGGCGACTTGGTCGACGCACTGATCCAACTGGGCGTGGTGGGTATCAATATCGAAGACGGCACCGAGCCGGGCACGCAGACGCTGACGAAGCCGAGCGTGCTGTGCGAGCGCATTGCCTGTGTGCGGACGATGGCACGGCATCATGATTTGCCGTTCTTCATCAACGCGCGCATCGATACCTATCTGAGTAGCCTCTCGCCGGAAGTGCGCCTGGAGGAAACGCGAAAGCGTGCGCTGGCCTATATCGACGCTGGTGCCGATGGCATCTTCCTTCCTGGGTTGGCCGATGCTCAGGACATCGCAACGCTGGTGCAGTGGCTACCGGTGCCGCTCAATGTCTACGCCGGCTATCCGGGCGCCCCGACCGCGCAGGCGCTTCAGCGGCTGGGCGTGCGACGCATCAGCCTTGGTTGCGGCCCGATGCAGGCCACGCTGGCACACCTGGGCGCCATGGCGACGGAAGCGCTCGATGAAGGGCGTTACGACACGATGGGCAAGCGGATGTGGACTCCGGCTGAGGCGAATGGCTTGTTTCGTCCGAGTGCGGATTAGGCGAATCGTGCCGGAGGCGGACACAGGCGCTCACGCAAAGGCCATCGTTACCTTCAAGCGAAGCATGTCGCGCCACGGTTTACGGCCGCGACATGCGCTCCTATGATGAAACAACACAGTCGGGGGGCTGAATCAGCGATACCGCGCCAAGGCGAGGGACATGTCGCAACACCGGGAGCACCCTTTAGGGATTTCGCCCGAGGCCGTGATAGGCGGGCTCGCTGCCCTCGCTTGCATAGAGGCGGCACTTCTCCTACTTGCAAGAAATAACGCCCGGCTTGCGGTCACCCTCTGGGCGGGGTCGTCAGCGCTCGATCAGCTCCTCTGGCTTCCCTTCGTCATACTGAGGCTGCGGCGATCGGTCCATTTAAAGGCACGCTGGGCATTGGCCGGAGCCTTCGCCGCGATGAACGTCCTTGCCGACCTCGTGCAGGGCGCGTCGGTTCTTCTCCTTCGTCACATGCCGCCGCTTTATGTGACCTCGGCGTGGTATCTGATCGCCCTCGCCCCGCTTATCCCGCTTTTCCTGCTGGTCTCACTTCCGGCCGGACGCCGCTATTTCCGCAGCTTCCTCTGGATGGACACCATCCAGGCCATGCTGATTATCTGCGCGCTCTATGCGCTGATCTTCCGCGCGATGCCGTTCGCGCCCATGCCAGACAACGCGGCCACGCCCGCTTTCGTCGTCCACCTGCTTGGAGCGACCGGCACGAGCATCGCACTGTGCCTGCTATTGCACTATTACGCGGCGGTCTATCTGGATGAGCAACGCTTCTATCGACTGTTCGCCATCATTCTGTCCATGACCACCGTGGCGATGGGCATCAATAATGAGATGACCCTTCGCTATCCAGAGCAGGTCTGGACCAACGCCCTGCTCTGTTACCCGCAATTTCTCGTGCAGATATGGCTGCTGTACCGGCTGCCCGATGAGCGACCGGAGGCGCGGACGGCGCGAAGCAGCAGCCTGTTCGCCGACGTCATCAATATCGGAAGCCCCGCCGTGTCGTCGCTGGTGTTGTTGGCGCTCGGCCTTGCAGTGCAGCTGCGGCAACACGCGCTGGGCGTAACCGCTATTGTTGTCGCCTTCGCCACCTTCGCCGCACGGTCCGTGATCTATCTTCGCAACTTCGAACAAGCGCAGGCCGCCCTGGAGCGCGCTCAAGAACAACTGAAAGAGCTCTCTTACACCGATGCATTGACCCGTGTGCCGAACAGGCGTGCTTTCGATCATGCGCTGGAGCAGGAGTGGCGGCACAGCTCCCGCACGGGCTTGCCGCTGTCGATCCTCCTGATCGACGTCGACTTTTTCAAACAGCTCAATGACCTCGCCGGCCATCCGGCAGGCGACACTTGCCTGATCCAAGTTGCGGGCGCTCTACGTATCACGCTCCCGCGCAGTAACGATGTGCTGGGGCGTTATGGAGGCGACGAGTTCGCGGCGATCCTGCCGAATACGGATGCCGCAGCTGCGGAAATGATTGCGGAACGACTGTGCGAGGCCATCAGGGCTCTCGCCATTACCCATCCAACGGCAACATCCGGCCATGTCACCATCAGTGTGGGCATCGGGAGCACCGCGTGCGTCACAGGAAAGCACCCGACGAGCTTGCTCGCCGCTGCAGACGCCGCGCTCTACAAAGCCAAGGCGGCCGGTCGCGATGGCTGGCGCGCCGAGACCGTCGATTTCGACGTCGGCGCTCTGGAAATCTAGCCGAGATGGCGAATATCGCAGGACATAGGGGATGAGAGTCGCATGAACCTGAAAATGCGCGACGCCAGGAAGCGGATCAACTGGCCCTCTAAACCGCACGATTTGCGAGATCCCGGCCTGCCGCCCACCGCGCCGCACCACTCAGAAGTTCATCATCACCTGAGCCCACACGCGGTTGGAACGGCCGGCGTCGGCGCTCGGCGATGAGCTGGTGGTCTTCACCGCCCAGTAC
>JBCNOA010000311.1:0-5281 GCA_039594095.1 Dyella sp. | reverse complement strand
GCCTTGGGCAGGTTGGCTTCGCCGTTGTCCTTGGCGTCCTTGATGTCTTCCAGCTGCTGCTGGGCCTGTTTGACGCGGCTTTCATTTTTCTTCTGCTGCGCGGAGAGCTTATCCATCTGCTCGAACAGCTCGTCCAGCTTCTTTTTCTCTTCTTTCTGCTTGGCCGCCTGGGCGTCCAGTTCCGCTTGGCGCTGACGCTGGCGCTCCTCTTGCTCGCGCTTCGCGTCCTCGGCCTTCTGCAGCGCGTCGGCCACCACCTTTTCCTGGTCCTTGATGTCCGGACGCTCGGGCGGCGGCGGCAGGGTCTTGACCACCGGAGCCTGCTCCTGCGGCGTCGGCGGGGGCACGGCCGGGGGCGGCGGGGTGCTGTCCGGCACCGGCTTGACCCGGGTCGTCTTCGGCGGCGGCGCGCCGGTCGGACCAATCAAGGTGGCTTCGATGATCTGGCCCGGCAGCTCCAGCGGCTTGGCACAGGCGATCGGATTCCAGCCCGCGGGCAGATGCAGGGTCTCGAACAGGCTTTCGTAGAACGAGCAGGGCACGATCGCGAGGGCCAGGAAGCCCACGATGCCCAGGTGCAGGATGGCGGAGAGAATGACCGCCTTGGGCGTGCCCTTACGGTCGTCCATGCTTCCCGCTCGACTCGGGCTGGCTCATCAGGCCGATCTTGGACACGCCCGCTTCCTGCAGGATCGGCAGGATCAGGTACACCTTGCCGTAATTGGCACGCTGGTCGCCCGCGACCAGCACCTGCAGGTCCGGGTTCTCCTTCTGGAACGCCGTGATCTTCGCTTTGAACTCGTCGGCGCTCACCGCCTCGCGCTTGGAACCTTGCGTGCTCAGGTAGATCTGGCCGCTCTCGTCGACCGAGACCACGATCGGGTCCTTCTTGTCCTGCAGCGACTTGGCCTGGGTCTGCGGCAGTTGGATATCCACGCCGAGATTCATCATCGGCGCGGTGACCATGAAGATGATCAGCAACACCAGCATCACGTCGATGTACGGCACGACGTTGATTTCGGACTTGAGCTTGAAGCGCTTGTGGCGCGCGGAACTACGCATGAGGAAGTCCTCGGCTCAGGCCGCTTCGTCGGTCTGGATCTGGCGCTGCAGGACGGAGGAGAACTCCTCCTGGAACACCTCGTAGCGCGAGGCCACGCGATCGACCTTATTGGCGAAACGGTTGTAAGCCCACACCGCCGGAATCGCGGCGAACAAGCCCATGGCGGTGGCGATGAGCGCCTCGGAGATGTGCGGCGCGACCACGGCGATGGTCACGTCCTTCATCTCGCCCAGGCCCTGGAACGCGCCCATGATGCCGATGACGGTGCCGAACAGGCCCACGTACGGACTGATCGAGCCGACGTTGGCGAGGAATTCCAGATTGCGCTCCAGACGGCCGATCTCGCGGGTACCGGCCACGCGCATCGCGCGCTCGGTGCCTTCGATCACAACACGCATTTCATGGGTACGGCGCTGGCGCTGGCGGGCGAATTCGCGGAAACCCGATTCGAACACGGTTTCCATGCCGCCGTTCTTGGTGCCCCGGCCGCTCACTTCGCGGAACAGCTGCGCAAGGTCGGCGCCGGACCAGAAGCGCTCTTCGAAGTTCTCTGCTTCGTCCATCGCTGACTTCAGCTGCTGATGCTTGCGGATGATGATCACCCACGACATGAAGGAGAACACCAGCAGCACGAGCATCACGAGCTGCACCAGGACGCTCGCTTCCGCGACGAGCTTGAAAATGTTCAGTCCACCGTTCATTGCTTGAGCGTTCTCCGCCGCGGGTTACTTGATTGGGGGTAGGCCGGGAATCAGATCGGCCGGAATCTTGGCCGGGCGCATGTGATGAAGGTCCACACATGCCACGCGCACCTGCGCCTGGATCAGTGGGATACCGTCCGCCCGGCTTATCGTCTGGCCGAAAAGGATACTGGCTGCACGGCGCTCTTTGACCTCGACCGTCACGCTCAGTTCATCGTCCAGCACGGCGGCGCGCAGGAACTCGATGAACATGTCCCGCACCAGGAAGGCCAGGCCGGTCGCCTCCTTGACCGCCGACTGGTCCACGCCCTTGCCCCGCAACCATTCGGTGCGGGCGCGCTCCATGAAGCGCAGATAGCTGGCGTGGTACACCACGCCGCCGGCGTCGGTGTCTTCCCAATAGACGCGGACCGGCCAGCGGAAGCTGTCCGGAGACGGGTCGTACGCGGAATCAGACATCGGTGTCGCCCGTGAAGAACAAGTCAGCAGGCTGCGGCTGGCGCGGCGGCGGATTCAGGCCCAGATGGCGCCATGCCTTGGCGCTGGCCATGCGGCCGCGCGCGGTGCGCACCAGGAAGCCCTGCTGGATCAGGTAGGGTTCGACCACGTCCTCGAGGGTGCCGCGGTCCTCGCTCAGCGCGGCGGCCAGCGATTCCACGCCAACCGGCCCGCCGTCGAAGTTCTCGATGATGGTGGCCAACAGGCGCCGGTCCAGCTCATCGAAGCCTTCCGCGTCCACCTTCAGCATGTCCATGGCGGCCTGCGCCGCGTCACGGCTGATCTGGCCGCCCGCCCTGACCTCGGCGTAATCGCGCACCCGGCGCAGCAGGCGGTTGGCGATACGCGGTGTACCGCGCGAGCGGCGGGCGATCTCCGTCGCGCCGTCGACCTCGCAGGGAATGCCGAGGATGCGCGCCGAGCGGCGCACGATCGCCGCCAACTCGTCGGGCGAATAGAACTCCAGGCGCTGCACGATGCCGAAGCGATCGCGCAACGGAGCCGTCAGCAGGCCCGCACGCGTGGTCGCGCCGATCAGGGTGAACGGGGGCAGGTCCAGCTTGATCGAGCGGGCGGCGGGGCCTTCGCCGATCATGATGTCGATCTGGAAGTCTTCCATCGCCGGATAGAGCACTTCCTCCACCACCGGGGAGAGACGGTGGATCTCGTCCACGAACAGCACATCGTGCGGTTCGAGGTTGGTCAGCAGCGCGGCCAGGTCGCCCGCCCGCTCCAGCACCGGCCCCGAAGTGGAACGGACATTGACGCCCAGCTCATTGGCGATCACGTGCGACAGCGTGGTCTTGCCCAGGCCGGGCGGACCGAAGATCAGCACATGATCCAGCGCCCCGCCGCGCTTCCTGGCTGCCTCGATGTAGATCGACAGCTGCTCGCGCACCGCCTGCTGGCCAAGGTATTCCGCCAGCCGCTTGGGCCGGATCGAAGCCTCCAGGGCTTCGTCGTCCAGCTGGGCGGCGGACGTGATGATGCGGTGATCGGCCATTCGGGCGGGAGTGGAATCGGGGCGGAAATCGGAGGCGCCGGGCGCCGACGCCGCATTCTAACCGTTCCCACCCCTATTCCCTACCGCCTCCGCCATGGACGGCCTCTCGCCGGTCAGATCTCGACCTGAGCGCCCAGCTCGATCAGCCGGTTGCCGGGGATCTGGAAGAACGCCGTCGCCGGCAGCGCATTGCGGGCCATGAAGGCGAACAGCTTGTCGCGCCACAGCGCCATGCCCGGCCGGCGCTCGTCGGCGATGATGGTCTCGCGCGACAGGAAGAACGTCGTATCCATCATGTCGAACGCCAGGCCCGCCTTGGAACAACGCGACAGCGCCTGGGGAATGTTGGGGTCCTCGGCGAAGCCGAAGCGCAGTTCGAGCCCGTAGAAGTCGCCGCCCAGCGGGGCGATGTGGATGCGCTCGTCCGCGTCGGCCACGGGCGTCTCCAGCATTTCGACGGTCAGCAGTACATTGCGCTCGTGCAGCACTTTGTTGTGCTTGAGGTTATGCAGCAGCGCGTGCGGCACCGCATTCTGATTGGCGGTCAGAAACACCGCCGTACCCGGCACTCGCAGCGGCGGATGCTCGCCGACGTTCTCGATGAACGGCTGCAGCGCGAGGCCCGATTGCTTGATCTCGCGCACCACCAGCTCGCGGCCGCGCCGCCAGGTGGTCATCACGATGAACACGGCCACCCCGAGCACCAGCGGGAACCAGCCGCCGTACTCGATCTTGATCACGTTCGCACTGAGGAAGGACAGATCGATGATCAGCAGCAACAGGCCGGCGAACGCCACCGTAAAGCGGCTCCAGTGCCACTGGTAGCGCGCCACCACTAGCGCGAGGATCGTCGTCACCGTCATGGTGCCGGTCACTGCAATGCCGTACGCCGCGCTCAGGTTCTCCGAGCTACGGAAGCCCAGCACTGCGATCAGCACCATCACCAGCAGGAAGGTGTTCACCCAGGGCACGAAGATCTGGCCGGACATCTCGCGCGACGTGTGCACGATCGGCATACGCAGCGAATAACCCAGCGACATAGCCTCGCGCGTCATCGAGAAGGCACCGGAAATGACCGCCTGCGACGCGATCACAGTGGCGACCGTGGCCAGGCCGATCATCGGGTACAGCATGACCTTGGGCACCAGCTTGAAGAACGGATTGTCGATGGCGTCCGGATGATCCAGCAGCAGCGCGCCCTGGCCGAAGTAGTTCAGCACCAGCGCCGGCAGTACGAAGCCGAACCACGCCAGGCGGATCGGCTTCTTGCCGAAGTGGCCCATGTCCGCATACAGCGCCTCCGCGCCGGTCAACGCCAGCACCACACCGCCGAGCGCGATGAAGGCCTGCATGCCATGGCTCATGAAGAACTTCACGCCATACATGGGATTGAGCGCGAGCAGCACGTGGGGATTGGCGGCGATCATGCGCACGCCCAGCGCCGCGATCACCAGGAACCAGATCACCATCACCGGCCCGAACAGCCTGCCCACCCGCTCGGTGCCATGGCGCTGCAGGGCGAACAGCAGGAACAGAATCACCACCGACGTCACCGGCACCACCCAGTGCGGCAGGTCGGGCACGGCCACTTTCATACCTTCTACAGCGGACAGCACCGAAATGGCCGGAGTGATCACGCCGTCGCCGTAGAACAGCGCCGCGCCGAAAATACCCAGGATGGCCAGGATCCAGCGCATGCGCGCGTCGCCCCTGGCGCTGCGCAGCGCCAGTGCGAGCAGCGCCATGATGCCGCCCTCGCCCTTGTTGTCCGCGCGCATGATGAAGACCACGTACTTCAGCGAGACCACGATGATCTGCGCCCAGAAAATCAGCGACAGCACGCCGAAGATGCTCTCGGGCGTCGGATGCATGTCGTCGTGGCTCAGCGTGGTCTGCAGCGTGTACAGCGGGCTGGTGCCGATGTCGCCGTACACGACGCCGATCGCGCCCAGCGCGAGGGCGGCGAGGCGTCGCTTGGTGTCGGCATCGATGCCGTGCAGGTTGTCCTGGCTCACG
>JBCNOA010000310.1:0-5303 GCA_039594095.1 Dyella sp. | reverse complement strand
AGGACGGCGATAAGTACGAGTGCCGCGCGGGCTTCCTGATGTCCGGCGTGCAGCTGAAGGCGAAGCTGGCGAAGGTGCACTGAGCCTCGCCGCGGTGACTGCAAAGGCGCGCTCCGCGGAGCGCGCCTTTTTTATTTGCTGGTGGATACGCCGGTCTAATCGTTGCGATCGCTTTCCTCGCCGAGATGCCCGCGGCGACCCACGAAGAACTTCGCGCCCTGGCCGATGACGCATTGGTATTCGCCGATCTGCGTCGGCTTTTCCGTACCGGGCGGCGACTGGAACACGGAGATCGCCAAGGTCTGATCCGCCCGCGCGCGATAGCGGACGAATTCATCGACGCGCACACCGTTGGTGGCGAGCACGGTGGGATGGAACTCGGAGAAGACCAGCGCATCGCCGGCGATCTGGAACGAAGCGATGGGCAGGCCGCCCACCAGGGGCGGGCCCGCCACGCCGGCCGGCGTATGGCACTGGGCGAAATCGGCGACCAGCGTGACGCGCTGACCATGCTGAAGGGCATGGGTCACGGCGGCCCAGTCGCGGGCCTCCGCAGCGAGCGCCGTGTGGCCGGCGATGAGCAGAGGCGCGGCAAGAAGAGCGGGAAGAAGGCGAGTCATGCGGATTCCTCACGGGCAGAAAGGGAGAGGGAGGCCCGCCGCATGCGTGGTTCCGGCGGGCTCCGCCCATCTACGCCGCCCAGTGTCGAGCCGGCGTCATGTTCGCCGCGGCGGGTGCGGCCTGGACACGCCGCCGATAGCATAGGCACCCCGCTTCCGCCGGCACCGCCATGCACGCATCGTCTCTTCCTTCGCGCCTCGAGCTTTCGCCCATCGTCGCCGGCCTGTGGCGCCTGGGGGACTGGCAACTCGACGTTTCCCAGCGGGTGCGCTGGATCGAGCAGGCCCTGGAACTGGGCATCACCTCGTTCGACCATGCGGATATCTACGGCGACTACGGCGCGGAACGGCTGTTCGGCGAAGCGCTGAAAGCCGCGCCGGCACTGCGCGAAAAGATGCAGCTGGTCACCAAGTGCGGCATCCGGCTGTGCTCGCCGCGGCTGCCTTATCGCCTCAATCACTACGACACCTCGCCCGCCTACGTGCGCGCGCAGGTGGAACAGTCGCTGCGCAACCTGCATACCGGCGAGCTGGACCTGGTGCTGATCCATCGGCCCGATTACTTGATGGATGCCGACGAACTGGCCGACACCTTTGCCACGCTCACGCGCGAAGGCAAGGTGCGCCACTGGGGCGTTTCGAATCACAGCGCGAGCCAGTTCGCGTTGCTGCACGCGCGCCATCCACTGTCGACCAACCAGATCGAGATGTCGCCGCTGCACCTCCATGCGCTGGACGACGGCACGCTCGATCAGGCGCAGCAGCTGGGCCTGCGCCCGATGATCTGGTCGCCGCTGGGCGGCGGCCGGCTGTTTACCGGTGAGGATGCGCAGGCCCGGCGCGTACGCGAGGAAATGAGCGCTATCGCCATGCGCCTGGGCGTGAGCCTGGCGACGCTCGCCTTCGCCTGGGTGCTGCGCCATCCTTCGCGCCCGCATCCGATCACCGGCACGGGCCGCCTCGAAGGCTTGCGTGAGGCCGTGGCCGCGCTCAACGTACGACTGGAGCCGGAAGACTGGTACGCCATCTGGACCGCGAGCAAGGGCCACCCCGTCCCCTGACAGACGCTACACGCCCGCGCTGCCAGACTCCGCGGCACCATCCGTCGAGGGGATCGGGATGAGACTGCCGTGGATCTGCCTGAGCGTTTTCCTTTGCGCCGCCACTCACGCGCAGACGCCGACCCTGCGACTGTGGCCGGGCGTAGCGCCCGGCTCGGAGCATTGGGCGCAGAAGGAACAGGTCGAAAAGAACACGCCCGTCGGCACCGTGATCATCGACGTGACCACGCCCACCCTCACCGCCTACCTGCCCGAGCGCACCAAGGCCACCGGCACGGCGGTGATCATCGCCCCGGGCGGCGCCTTCGTGGCGCTGGCGATCGACCGCGAGGGCAACGATGTGGCGCGCTGGCTGCAGAGCCGCGGCATCGCCGCTTTCGTCCTCAAGTACCGGGTGATCGAAAAGCGCGGAGAAGGCATTCCCGCCGACCTCGATCCCGACCGGGCCTCGCGATACGGCATCGCCGACGCGGTGCAGGCGCTGAAGCTGGTGCGGCAGCACGCGGCCGAATGGGGCATCGCGCGAGGAAGGATCGGCTATCTCGGTTTTTCCGCCGGCGCCATGATCGCCAGCGGCGTCCTGCTGCAAGCGAATCCGGCCGACCGGCCGGATTTCGCCGCGCTCGTCTACGGCGCGCCCTTCGGCACCATGCCCACGATCCCGCCTCGCCTGCCGCCGATCTTCATGGCCTGGGCGCAGGACGATACGGTGGCGCGGACCGCGGCGGCACGCTTCCGCGATGCGCTGGAAGCGGCCGGCGACCGTCCGGAGGCACACATTTATGCCTCCGGCGGACACGGGTTCGGCATGAGCCGTCAAGGCACCAGCAGCGACCGTTGGATCGAAGCGTTTTACGCCTGGCTCTCCGCCCTGCCTGCCCCAAGGCACTGACTGGGCCGGTTGGCAATCAGGTTGCGCCGTGCAGGGTGTGGCCGTAGTGCACCGGGAACAGGTGCATGGCGTGATCGAGCTGGGCCCGGAACCCCTCCAGTTGCCCGCGAGTGACCAGGAACAGGAGGCCACGACCGGCGTGCCAGGCTTCGTGCAGTGTCTGGGTCTCGCGCAACGGATCGACGAGCACCACCGTCACGGCCGCCATGTCGTCGCGCACGGGTTGCTGCAGATGCAGGCCCACGCAATCGCTGACACTACATAGATGCAGTTCGGCGTCACCGCCATCGAGAAAGGCCGGCAGTTTGCGTCGCCACGCCTCCAGATCGACCGCGGACATCAGCGAACCGCGCGCGCGCAGCTTGCGGCCTTGAGCGATGCACACGGCGTCCGTGCTCAAGACATTGCGGTCCCACGGGTCGCTAGCCTCCGGGGCATCGCGATGCAGCAATGCCAGGCGCAAACCTCCCAACTCGATGATTGCCGCCGCATGTTTCACGGATCGCGCGCTCCCCGCACGCCACCTTTCCATCCACGCGACCAAGCCTCCGAGCAGTGCCGGAAGCGCTAAAAGCCCTCTTGCGTTCATATCTTCCTGAAGTGCCCCCAACCCCTACGTGCGCGCAACTGTGATCCACTTCACGGACAAGCGCAATCGGACGATTTCCGACCTCCAGGCCGGCTCTTGATGCGGCGCGCCAAAGGCCCCCGGACCTCCTGCGCTACCATGTTTGGCTACCCCATTTTCCCCTTTCTGCGGAGCCCGCGATGCGACCGTTTTCCCTAGGTGAAGAACTCGACCTGCTGCGCGAAAGCGTGCATGCCTTCGCGGAAAAGGAGATCGCGCCCCGTGCCACCCAGATCGACCACGACAACGTGTTCCCGGCCGACCTGTGGCGCAAGTTCGGCGAGATGGGCCTGCTCGGCATGACCATTCCGGAAGCCTTCGGCGGTACCGGCATGGGCTATCTGGCGCACATGGTGGCGATGGAGGAAATCTCGCGCGCCTCCGGTTCGGTGGGCCTGTCCTATGGCGCGCATTCCAACCTCTGCGTGCAGAACCTGTTCCACAACGGCAACGAGGAACAGCGCCGCAAGTACATTCCCAAACTGTGCTCCGGTGAATACGTCGGCGCGCTGGCGATGAGCGAGCCGGGCGCGGGTTCCGACGTGGTCGGCTCGATGAGCTGCAAGGCCGAACAGCACGGCGACGTGTGGGTGGCCAATGGTTCGAAGATGTGGATCACCAACGGCCCCGACGCCGACGTGCTGCTGGTCTACATGCGCACCGCCCCGCGCGCGGCGGGCAGCCGCTGCATGACCGCTTTCATCGTCGAGAAGGGCATGAAAGGTTTCAGCACCGCGCAGAAGCTGGACAAGCTCGGCATGCGCGGCTCCAACACCTGCGAGCTGGTGTTCGAGGATTGCGAGATTCCGGCCGCCAACATCGTCGGTGAAGTCAACGAAGGCGTGCGCGTACTGATGAGCGGCCTGGACACCGAGCGCCTGGTGCTTTCCGGTGGCCCGCTCGGCCTGATGCAGGCGGCGATGGACCTGGTGCTGCCCTACGTTCGCGAGCGCAAGCAATTCAACGCGCCCATCGGCACCTTCGGCATGATGCAAGCCAAGGTGGCCGACATGTATACCGCCCTGCAGTCGTCGCGCGGCTTCGCCTACATGGTGGCGCGCGAGTTCGACAACGGCAGCAAGTCGCGCATCGATCCGGCGGCGTGTTTGCTCAATGCTTCGCAGAATGCGGTGAAGGTGGCGCTGGAGGCGATCCAGGCGCTTGGGGGTAACGGGTATATCAATGAGTTCCCGGCCGGGCGGCTGCTGCGGGATGCGAAGCTGTATGAGATCGGGGCGGGAACGAACGAGATCCGGAGGATGTTGATTGGTAGGGAGTTGTTTCACGGGAAGTCGTGAGAAGCACCGCTCCTGAAGAAAAAGCCCGGGCAGGTGCCCGGGCTTTTTTAAGAACGAAACCGACATAGCAGCTCCGCGAAGCGTCGACGCGGACATAACGGCATATGTTTCTAGTCCGGCTACCGACCGCGACACCATGACTGTCACTCCTGGTGCCCGCCAGGACTTAAACGGGCCACGAAGCGATCCATCAGATACCGAAGGAATAGACGAAGAGCATCGCGCCATTCATCTCGACCGCCTCGGTGATATCGCCACCGCCGGCGATGACGGACTTGCTGGCCAGCCTCGGCTTTACCGTCATATCCATTTCGAAATGGCTACCGAGCTGCACGTTGCCATTCGCGGGAATCCAACTCAGAGACTCGGTATTGCGAGTACCCCAGCTATAAACGCCCGACCGATGGGTGACGTCGATGTTCCACGACCCCCGATGGAGCACAGTATTGTCCGCGTCATGGACGGCTACGGTCTTCTGCACACCATCGACCACTGCGTTGCTCATGGTGACGGTGTAGTAACCGATCTTGCTGTCGGGGCGGTCCGCGAAACGGTCCAGCCCCATATTGGTACCGCCGGCCAAGCTCGCAGTGCCCGACTTCAGATCCGTCGGTTTGAAGGACACGTAGGTCTGCCCTTCGCCGCAATCCACGTCCCACTTTTGAGTCTGTGGCTCCAATTCCAGATGACCGGACTGCGGAATGATGGACAGCGACATGCGGCCATACTCGTACATGCCGCCACCGGACTGCGTTACCGTGCAGACGGGCGTGCGGATCGTACCTTTCACATCGAGGTCTTTCG
>JBCNOA010000031.1:0-25965 GCA_039594095.1 Dyella sp. | reverse complement strand
CAGTTCGCAAGGGCGCCCGCGTGGCGCCCTTGCTTTTTATGGACCGCGCCGGGTAGGGCGCATCGATCAACCCTGACGGGAAGATTCCCATGTTGCAGGCACTACGTACCAAGCTTCACGGATGGCCGTCCATCGTCATTCTGGGCGTTTGCGTCTTCGCGATTTCCTTCTTCGGCATCGAGTCGTATTTCATGTCGCGGACCGAGACCTTCGTCGCGAAGGTCGGCAAGCATGAGATCTCCCAGCAGGATCTGCAGCAGCGCATGAACAGCGTGCGCCAGCAGATGATGCAGCAGCAGGGCGAGCAGTTCGATGCAGCCGCGTTCGAGAGGCCTGAGAACAAACTGCGCATCCTCAACGCGATGATCGACCAGCGCCTGCTGGTCGATGCTGCGTCCGACATGGGCATGCGCGTCTCGGATCAGCAGCTGCGCGACAGCATTTTGGCGTTACCGGGCTTGCAGCAGAACGGCAAATTCGACGCCGGTCTGTACCGCGCCTTCCTTACCGGCATAGGCAAGACTTCCGGTCAGTTCGAGGCGGAATTGCGTAACGAACTCGGCATAGCCCAATTGCCGGATGCGATCGATGCTTCGACGATCGTCACCGATGCCGATGTCGATCGCTATCTCAATCTGAGCATGCAGCGCCGTAGCTTGCGCTTCTTCGCGCTGCCGCGTCCTGCGTTGACCGACGCGAACGTCGACGATGCGCAGATCGAGGCGTACTACAAGTCGCACCAGGCCGACTTCATGAATCCCGAGCAGGTCTCGGTGAAGTACATCGAAGTGAACAGCGGCGATCTCAAGCTGGATGCCCAGCCCAGCGAAGACGACCTGAAGAAGCGCTACGAACAGGAAAAGCAGCGCTTCGTGCTCCCCGAGCAGCGCCTGGTGTCGCATATCCTCATCAATGTCCCCAAGAACGCCACGCCGGAGCAACAGAAGGCGGCGTTGGCCAAGGCGCAGCAGATCGCGGGTGAGGCGAAGCCGGACAATTTCGGCAAGCTCGCCGAGCAGTCGTCGGACGACCTGGGCTCGAAGCGCACTGGCGGCGATCTGGGCTGGCTGGAGAAAGGCGTGGCCAATCCCGCCTTCGACGAAGCACTGTTCTCGCTGCAGAAGGATCAGATCTCCAAGCCCGTGCTTTCCGATGAGGGCTATCACGTGCTTTGGTTGCGCGACATCCGCAGTGGGCAGGCCAAGCCGTTCGCCGACGTTCGCGACCAGCTGGCCAAGGAAGCGATGACGGGCGAGCGTGATCGCAAGTTCAACGAAGTCGCCGGCAAACTTACCGACAGCGCCTATCAGAACCCGGGCTCGCTGGAACCGGCGTCGCAGGCGCTGGGGTTGCCGATCAAGTCCACCGAACTGTTCTCGCGTCAGGGTGGCACGGGCATCGCTTCCAATCCGAAGCTGGTGCAGGCCGCATTCGCCGATGACGTCTTGGCCCAGGGCAACAACTCCGGCCTGATCGATCTGGGCAACGACCACGCGGTGGTCATCCACGTCGACAAGCATGTAGCCGCCGCCGCCAAGCCCTTGGCCGAAGTGCGCGATGCGGTTCGTCAGAAGATCTTGGATGAGCGCGTGGCCGCCGCTGCCAAGCTCAAGGCCGACGATCTGTTGGCTCGCCTGCAGAAGGGCGACGACATGGCAGCGCTGGCGGCCTCCGTCGGTGCACCGCTGCGCAAGGCCGACGACGTCACGCGCGGCCTGGGCGAAGTGCCGCCGGAAGTGCAGATGGAGGGGTTCAAACTGCCGCATCCTGCGCAAGGCAAGTCGCAGTTCGCCAGCGTGCCCCAGCAGGACGGCTCCTACATCCTGCTTGCCTTGGACAAGGTGCAGGATGCCGATCTTTCCAAGCTCCCTGCGCAGCAGCGCGACATGCTCCGTCAGCAGATGGCGCGGGTATATGGTGCGTCGGCTACGCAGGCCTTCATCGACGCGTTGAAGGCGAAGACCGAGATCAAGGTCGCCGCCGATCGCATGTAATGCCTGCACGGGTGGATTGAAAAAGGCGGCCTAGGCCGCCTTTTTTTATGGATCGAGAGGCTGCTGGTCGCCATCAGGCATCCGTCATGCCGAGAATGTTGTATCCGGCGTCGACGTGCGTGATTTCACCGGTGATGCCGGAGGCAAGATCCGAACAAAGAAACGCCGCGACGTTGCCCACTTCGTCGATAGTGACGCTTCGCCTGAGCGGCGCGGTTTCCTCGACGTGGTCGAGCATCTTGCGGAAATTGGCAATGCCGGCCGCTGCGAGCGTTTTGATTGGTCCCGCGGAAATCGCGTTCACCCGGGTGCCTTCCGGGCCAAGATTGTGGGCAAGGTAGCGGACGTTGGCCTCCAGGCTTGCTTTGGCCAGACCCATGACGTTGTAGTGGGCCAACGCACGCTCGGCACCCAGGTAACTGAGCGTGAGGATGGCGCCGCCGCGGCCGCCCATGAGCGGTCGAGACGCTTTGGCGAGCGCGGCGAGGCTGTAGCTGGAAATGTCGTGGGCGATGGCGAAGTTCTCGCGGGTCAAGTGGTCCAGAAACTCGCCCTGCAAGGCTTCGCGCGGCGCATATCCCACGGAGTGCACGAGGATATCGAATCCGTCCCAATGACTTGCGAGCTCGGTAAAAAGCCGTTCGATCTGCTCGTCGTCCGCCACATCGCATGGCAACACCATATTGGAGCCGAAAGCATTCGCCGCTTCGTCGACGCGATCCTTGAGGCGCTCGTTCTGATAAGTAAAGGCCAGTTGTGCACCTTCGCGATGCATCGCGTTGGCTATGCCCCAGGCGATGGAGCGCTGGCTGGCGATGCCGACGATAAGAGCGCGCTTGCCGTGCAGGAATCCCATGCATCCTCCCCGAGCGATGGCGCGCGGCCGAGCGCGTCGCGGGCAGTCTAGCAGGCCGGTTTGACGGAGAAGGCGTCAGCCCTGCGCATTGAGCTTCAGGACTTGCCCCAGACGAAGCGTGGAACCCTGCAGGCCATTCCAGCGGCGGATCTGGTCCACATCCAGCGAATACCGACGGGCAATGGTCCATAGCGTTTCGCCCGACTTCACCGTATGCGTGCGGATCGCGGCGCTTTGCTGCTTACTTTGGGCTGCGTCGCCATCGTCTGGCTGTGCCGAAGGGCCGCTTGTCGCGACAGAGAATGTGCCGGTGGTCGCGGCCACGTTATTGCCGTTCTGTAGCAGCGAATTGCGGAACTGCTCTACACGCCCGCTTGGCATGACCAGGTAGGACGCCGCGTGCTTGTCGAAGTAACCGTTGCGGAAGCCGGCATTGAGATTCTTCAGTTCATCGACGGACATGCCGGCATGATTCGCGGCCTGGGCGATCGGCATCGACTGGTCGACAGGCACGGAGACCAGTTGCTGTTCCGGAGAGATGGACGGCAGCTGGACGTTGAAGCGTCCGGGGTCGCGCACTACGCACGATATGGCAAGCAGTTTCGCCAGGTGTTCGCGGGTGATGCGCTTCACCGGCATTTTTGGAATGGCCGGCTCGTCGTTGGGTACGCCGTAGTGATCGATCATCTTGCGCACCGCAAACTCGCCGGCGTTGAACGCGTAGTCGGCCATGCGCCAGTCGCCGAGATCGTCATGGTAGCGACGCAACAGCGCCATGATCGCGTCGGTGGCGGCCGGCATGTCCAGGCGGCCATCGAAGTTCTTGTCCACGCGCATGCCGAGCGCATTCGCCGTCACGGGCATGATCTGCCACATGCCGGCCGGATTGCCCTTGCCTCCGGGTACCGGGCGATAGTGGCTCTCCACCCAGGGCAATAGCGCGAATTCACCCGCCACTCCGTGTTTGGCGGCAACCTGCTGCACGTATATCAGCCGCGGCATGACTTCGCGCATCTGCGCTTCGAATACCGACGGGTTCTGCGTATAGCGCCGCGCCCAGTCCGTGATGGACGGATCGGCGTCGCAATCGGCCATCTGAAAGCTGTCTCGCAGCTGATCCCACACATTGCCGGCGCCTTGCGGAACCGCAAGCGCACCCGGATGGCCTGTCACATCGTTGACGATGGTCTTGGGCGCAGCCGGCTTCACTATCTTGGTGGAGCTGGGGGCCGAGGGCGATGGTGGCGGCGCACTCGCACAAGCGGCAAGGCAGAGCGAGACTGTGGCGGGAAGAAGGCGGAGGGCTGGGCGTGTCATGCGCGGAACTCATCCTTGGCGGCGCGCAGGGTGGCGAAACGCGAAACGCGATCGGCGGCGGCACCGTGGCGCGAACACCATTGCGCCACTTCGTCGCTGTCGATTCGGAGGAAAGGGTTGGTCGCGCGCTCGGTCGCGAGCGTTACCGGCAGCGTCGGCTTCTCTTGTTCGCGCAGCGCGTGTACCTGCCCGGCGCGCTGGCTGAGTTCCGGATTCGCCGGGTCTACCGTCTGTGCGAAGCGCGCGTTGGCAGCGGTGTACTCGTGCGCGCAGCACACTTTGATGTCGCCGGGGAGATCGGCGAGCCGATCGAGCGAGGCGAGCATTTGCTGCGGCGTCCCTTCGAACAGGCGGCCGCAGCCCATGCTGAAAAGCGTGTCGCCGCATAGCAGCAGGCCTTCGCCGACGTAGGCGATATGCGATCGGGTATGTCCGGGGATTTCCAGCACGCGCAGGCGCACAGCGGGATGCTCCAAGATCACGTCGTCACCATCCGCGACGCGCTGGGACGCATACGCGATGCGGTTGTCGTGCGGGGCGTATACGGGCACCGCATAGCGAGCGAGCAGTGCGCCGACGCCGCCGATGTGATCGTTGTGATGGTGCGTCAGCAGGATCGCGCGCAAGCGCAACCCGCGTTCGGCCAGTGCGGTTTCCACAGGGGCGGCTTCGCCCGGGTCGACCACGATCGTGTCGCCGGCGTCGTCGTACAGCAGCCAGATGTAGTTGTCGGCGAGCGCCGGTAACGGTACGACGTGCAAGGGGAACTCCTCTGCGATTTCGTATCGACTGGCGCAGGCATCCCGGCTTGCGCGAAGTCGGGGACTATAAAGCGGGCGGGACGGGGGCTCGTTAGCAAGTCGTTAATCGGGGCAGCCCTGTTCAGCGTTGTGCCGCAGACGGCGACTGCGATGTGAGCGGAGCCCCGGTTTGGCAGCGCAGCGATTACACTTTCCGCCTGAAATGCAGAGTCCCCGGTCGTCCATGCCGCAGCGCGACAAAGACATCTACGCGAGCGCGCACCTTCGCCACCTTCTGGGGGAGGAGGCGGCGGCCATGGCGCCGTATCTGCAGCGCTGCGCGGGGACGCACGCGTTACTGCTTTCGGCGCTATCGCACGACCACCCGCCGGTACTGCCCATGCTGGGGTGCTGGGCGCGGATGCGCTTGGTCGGCCATCGTTTCCACGGGGACGTCAAAGCGAGGGCCGACGAGGCGCTGCCTTTCACGGACGACGCGTTCGGATTGGTGCTGCTCCGCCACGCCGTGGAAGTGGCCCCCGTGCCCCAAGCCCTCTTGCAGGAGGCCTGCCGCGTTCTGGCTCCTGGGGGCGTTCTGGCGGTCACTGGGTTACATCCGCTCAGTGCGTGGCTGCCATGGGTCTATTGGCACCGGCGGCATGGGGCGATGCCCGCCTTGACCTCCCCGCTCATCCTCGAGCGGTGGGTGAAGGCCGTGGAACTCGATATCGAACGCGTGGAGCGGGTGGGTCACGTCTGGCCTAATGCGGGCAAGCGCGCGCGCGGCCCCCATCCACTGGGTGGCGCCTATGTGCTTATTGCCCGCAAGCGACGCCGGGTGGCCGTGCTGCCCAAACTCAAGCCGGCGCTGGTACCCGCGCCCGTCAACGTAAAACTGGCACCCGGCGCGAGGCGCGATGCCTCGTCCGATGCATGACCAATCAACGCAGGTAACGATGACCGAAGTGGAAGCTTTTACCGATGGCGCATGCCTCGGCAATCCGGGGCCGGGCGGGTGGGCAGCCCTGTTGCGCGCCAAGGGCACGGAACGATTGATCGCCGGAGGTGAGCCGGAAACGACCAACAACCGCATGGAGCTGATGGCCGCCATATCCGCGCTCGAGGCGCTGAAACGCCCATGCAAGGTCCTTCTCACCACGGACTCGCGTTATGTGATGCAAGGTATCGAGGAATGGGTGCCGAGATGGATCGCCAATGGCTGGAAGACAGCCGACAAGAAGCCGGTGAAAAACCAGGATCTGTGGCAAAGGCTCGCCGCCGCAGCAGCATCGCATCAGCTGCGTTGGCAGTGGGTGCGCGGCCATAATGGCCATGTGGAAAACGAACGCGTCGACGTAGCGGCCCGCGAGCAGGCCGAGCAATACAGGAGCAAGCGATGAGGCAGATCGTTCTCGATACCGAGACCACGGGCCTAGAAGTCCGCCAGGGGCATCGCCTCATCGAAATCGCCTGCGTCGAAATGGTGGAGCGCCGACCTACCGGCCGCCACTACCAGACCTATCTCAATCCCGATCGCCTGATCGATGAAGGCGCCAAGCAGGTCACGGGCATCGAGGACGAATTCCTGCTCGACAAGCCACGTTTCGCCGACGTGGTCGAAGAATTCCTGGCCTTCATCCAGGGCGCCGAACTGATCATTCATAACGCCACGTTCGACGTGGGCTTCCTCGATGCCGAGCTTGCTCGCGTCAGCGAGCGCTACGGCCGTATCGCGGATCATTGTCCGGTGATCGATACGCTCGTGATGGCGCGCGAACGTTATCCCGGACAGCGCAACAGCCTGGATGCGCTCTGCAAGCGGCTAGGCGTGGACAATTCAGCCCGTGACCTCCATGGCGGCCTGATCGACGCCCAGCTGCTGGCCGAAGTGTATCTGGCCATGACCTCGGGCCAGGTCGCGCTGGACCTAGCGTTCGAGAGCGCACCGGAACAGGGTGGTGCGGCACAGGTAGTGATGCCGGTAGTGCTTACGCGGCGCCCGAAAGTGCTGCGTGCCGACAAGGATGAACTGGCGGCGCACGAGCGTCGCCTGGATGCTCTGGACAAGAGCGCGGGTGGGATGAGCATCTGGCGCAAGGAGGAAGCGCCTGCCGCCGAAGCGGTAGTGGCCGCGGGCTGAGCCGCCGCCGGCCCGGCACTCGGCCGGGTTCAGTCGACTCTGGCGAGAACCACGGTGATGTTGTCGCTACCGCCCCCATCCAGTGCGGCAAGCACGAGATGGTCAACGCATTCCTGGGCGGCGAGATCGCGGCGTTCCACGATGCTGGCAATTGCCGTGTCGCTGACCTCCTCGGTCAGGCCGTCACTGCACAGCAGGAAGGCCATCCCAGGTTCGATCCTGCCGCGTGCCAGGCCGATGTGCAGTTGATCTACCGCAGTGATGCCCAGCGCCTGCGTAATGACATTGCGTTGCGGGTGGCGCGCCGCCTGCGCAGCATCCAAAGTGCCTGCGGCGACCAGTTCCTGCACCAGGGAATGGTCGTGGCTGATCTGCTTCAGGCCGTTCTTCCACAAGTAAATGCGGCTGTCGCCCACCCAGGCCACTTCATATCCGGCCGGGCTCAGCCGCAGTGCGGCAATAGTGGTGCCCATGGGGAAAGCGTCGCGATGGCCGCGCGCCTGCGCCATGAGTCGCTCGTCGGCCCCTTTGATCGCTTCCACCAGGCTGTGGCCCCGGGTCACCAGGTCAGCGACCGCGTCGCGCACCAGGGCGGACGCGACTTCGCCATGCTGGTGCCCGCCCATGCCGTCGGCGACCAGGAACAGGCCCAGGCCGGCATCGGCGTAATAGGTATCTTCGTTGCGCGCACGCCGTAGGCCGACGTGAGTACCGTGTCCGAATTCGATCATGGGCTTGCGGGAGGGACGTGTTTGCGCAGGATGCCCCATGTTCGGGGAGTTGTCACGACGAACCGTCTCGCGTATGATCGCCGGCTCGCGCGGACACACCGTGTGACCCCTTCGGAGAGGTGGCAGAGTGGTCGAATGTACCTGACTCGAAATCAGGCGTACGTGTAAGCGTACCGTGGGTTCGAATCCCACCCTCTCCGCCAGATACGCGAAAGGCCCCGTTCTCGGGGCCTTTCGCTTTTCCGGTCTCCTGTTTTTGAAAAGGCACGCGGCCAATTCACTCCAGGCGGGTCCAGTAGCGTCCATGCCGTGGCAGGTAATGGTCGTCCGAGTCCAGTGAGATAGCTACGCGCGTGGCTCGCCCCGTGATCTCTTGGCGCGGGAAGAAGCCGTAGTAGCGGGAGTCCGCGCTGCTGTCGCGGTTGTCGCCCATCAGCAAGTAGCACCCATACGGCACGGTCACCGGACCGAAGTTTCGCGCCGGACTCGCATGCAGCAGGGACAGCCGCACGGCGTGGCTACCGTCCGTAGTCTGCTCGAGCGCGTAGTCCGCCGGATCCCAGGCATCGTCTCCGATGCCGCCGACCTGGATGGGCCGATAGCGCGCATATTGCCCATTGATGAGAAGACGATTGTCGCGCAGCGCTACCGTATCGCCGGGAACGCCGATGACGCGCTTGACGAGGCGCTCGCCGGCCGCCTTTGATTCCAGTACCACGATGTCCCCACGCTGCGGATCCGCCCTATGCAATAGCGCGTGGTGGGTGAACGGTATTCGCAGGTCGTAGGCCATCTTGTCGACGACGATGCGATCGCCGATACGGATCGTCGGTTGCATGGAGCCGGTCGGCACCACGTTCCAGTCCGCGATCGCGCTGCGGAACATCAGCATGCAAAGCATGAAGGTGATGAATCCACGGTTCTGGCGCAAGAACGATATAAGTCTCTGCACGACCCTCTCCCTCTCCGGCGGCCTTTTGGCCTCCGCAGACGAGACCGCCAGGAAGTGGGACAGTTCCAGAGGCGATCACCGTTCCCTGAAGTCCTGCTTGGCTTTGAACACGGGTTTCGGCAGGTAGCCGAGAATCGTCCAGTCGTTGGTGCGTATATCGGTGTAGCGGCAACTAGCGGTCGTCCATCGATGGGGGGTCTTCCATGCAGCGTGTACCGCACGACACGAGCGTTTCCTGGCAGGTGCGCTGCTCGGCTTGCGCAACTCCAATTCCGCTGCGCCAGCGCGGCGCTGGCTTCCCCCTTGAAGCGCTCGCCTCTGCTTATTCCGTCATGTGCGCAAAACAAAATCACGCGCTATGACGGCGATCGCGGGTGGAATATGCCGCGCCCGGTACCGGCAAAAAAGAAGGGGCGATGTCGCCATCGCCCCTTTGCCTTGACCTGGGTTAGCGCCTCAGCCGGCTTTCTTCTTGGCCAGCCGCAGCCAGGTGTCCACCACGGTATCGGGGTTGAGCGATACCGATTCGATACCCTGATCCATCAGCCATTCCGCCAGGTCCGGGTGGTCCGACGGTCCTTGTCCGCAGATGCCGACGTATTTGCCTTTTTCACGAGCGGTCTTGATCGCCATGGCGAGCAGTTTCTTGACCGCCGGATCGCGTTCGTCGAACAAGCTGGCAACGATGCTGGAATCGCGGTCCAAACCCAGAGTGAGCTGGGTCAGGTCATTTGAACCGATGGAGAAGCCGTCGAAGATTTCGAGGAACTCGTCGGCGAGCAGTGCATTGGAGGGCACCTCGCACATCATGATGATCTTCAGCGCCTGCTCGCCATGGGTGCTGGCACCCTGCTTGAGGCCGTTCTTAGCCAGCACTTCGACCACTTTGCGGCCTTCGCCCAGCGTACGCACGAAGGGAATCATCACCCACACGTTGTCCAGCCCCATGACCTCGCGCACGTGCTTGACGGCCTTGCACTCAAGGCCGAACGACTCGGCGAAACCTGCGTCGACGTAACGGCTGGCGCCGCGGTAGCCGATCATCGGGTTTTCCTCGTGCGGCTCATAGCGCGAACCGCCAAGCAGGTTGGCGTACTCGTTGGACTTGAAGTCCGACAAGCGCACGATCACCGGCTTGGGAAATACCGAGGCGGCGATAGTAGCGATGCCTTCCGCCAGGCGATCGACGTAGAACGACACCGGATCGGCGTAGCCCGCAATGCGCTCGTCGATCTTGGCCTTGGTTGCGGCGTCCTGCTTGGCGTATTCGAGCAGGGCCTTAGGATGCACGCCGATGTGGCTGGCAATGATCATTTCCAGGCGAGCCAGGCCGATGCCGGCGTTCGGCAGCATGCCGAAATCGAAAGCGCGCTCGGGGTTGGCCACGTTCATCATGATCTTCAGTGGCGCCTCGGGCATCGCACCCAGATCCGCGGTGACGCGGTCGAACTTCAGCGTGCCTTCGTAGATCGTGCCGGTATCGCCCTCGGCGCAGGACACCGTGACATCGGCGCCGTCAGGGATGCGTTCCAGCGCATTGCCCGTACCGACCACCGCCGGCACGCCCAGCTCGCGAGCGATGATCGCCGCGTGGCAAGTGCGGCCGCCACGATTGGTAACGATGGCGGAGGCGCGCTTCATGACCGGCTCCCAGTCGGGATCGGTCATGTCGGCCACCAGCACGTCGCCGGGCTGCACTTTGTTCATGTCGGCCAGGCTGCGCACCACGCGCGCCTTGCCGGCGCCGATCTTCTGACCGATCGCGCGGCCCTCGGCCAGCACCTTGCCCTTCTCGGCGAGATGGAAGCGCTCCAACTGCGTCGCATGCGCGCGCGACTTCACGGTTTCCGGCCGGGCTTGCACGATGTACAGCTTGCCGGTGTTGCCGTCCTTCGCCCATTCGATATCCATCGGGCGGCCGTAATGCTGCTCGATGATCAGTGCCTGCTTGGCCAGCTCCTGCACGTCCTCGTCGGTGATGCAGAAACGGTTGCGCAGCTCGGGCGGCGTCGGCTCGGTCTTCACGCGCTCGCCGGGCGTTGACGAATAGACCATGCGCAACTGCTTTGCGCCGAGCTGGCGACGCAGTACGGCCGGCTTGCCCTGCTTCAGGGTGGGCTTGAACACGTAGAACTCGTCGGGATTCACCGCGCCTTGCACGACCATCTCGCCCAGGCCATAGGAGCCGGTGACGAAGACCACGTCGCGGAATCCTGACTCGGTGTCCAGCGTGAACAGCACACCGGATGCGCCCACATCCGAACGCACCATCAGCTGCACGCCCGCGGAGAGGAATACGTCCTCGTGCTTGAAGCCCTGGTGTACGCGGTAGGCAATGGCGCGATCGTTGTAGAGCGAAGCGAAGACCTCCTTCACCTTGTGCAGGACGTCGTCGATGCCGACGACATTGAGGAACGTCTCCTGCTGGCCCGCGAAGGAAGCGTCGGGCAGGTCTTCGGCGGTGGCGGAGGAGCGCACGGCTACGGCGATGTTCTCCGCGCCGGCATCCTTGCAGAGCTTGGCGTAGGCGTCGCGGATCGCCTGATCCAGATCGGCCGGCAGCGGCGTCTCGGTGACCCATTCGCGGATTTCCTTGCCGGCAGCGGTCAGGGCGTCGACGTCGTCCACGTCCAGGCCGGCCAGGCGTGCCTGGATGCGCTTGGCCACGCCGCTCTTGTCCAGGTACTGCTGGAAGGCGTCGGCGGTAGTGGCGAAGCCGCCGGGTACGGAGACCCCGAGCTTGGCCAGGTTGCCGATCATCTCGCCGAGCGACGCATTCTTGCCGCCGACCTTGCCCAGGTCGGTCATGCGCAGCGAGTCGAGCCAAAGCACCAGATCGTTCAAGGGAGTCTCCTCAGAGCTCTGTAGGGGTTAAGGCGTGTGACAGCGCGCAAATGCGGCCGCAAAGAACTGGTATTGTCCGTCGCCGATGGTGCGGGGCACAAGAAGACCATTGACGCCCACTGCCGCGCCAACTGCATACCAGTCAGGCGTGGGTCAAGCAAAGACAGGGATTCGTGCATGCGCTAAGGTGGCGGCCAATCTTTGGAATGGCCACCGGGACAGGTATGCGGCGAACCGTTTTCTACATCTCCGATTCGACTGGTATTACTGCGGAGACGATCGGCAACAGCATCCTGGCCCAGTTCGAAGGCGTGCAGTTCGACAAGCATCGCCTGCCTTTCGTGGACGATCCGCAAAAGGCCGAGGCCGCCGCTCTCCGCATCAAGACCAGATATGCCCAGACCGGCGAGCGCCCGATCGTGGTCAACACCATGGCTTCCCGCGATCTGTGCGAAATCGTGGCGGGCAGTGGCGCGCTCATGTTGGACGTATTCGCCCCGTTCATCGGTCCGTTGGAAGACGAGTTGGGTGCCAAGCGCTCCGGTGCCGTCAATCGGTCCCATGGCCTGGTGGATTTCGATAAGTACGAGGCGCGCATCAACGCTACCAACTACGCACTGTCACACGACGATGGCATTGACGTGGATTACGCTCAGGCGGATTTGATCCTGGTGGGTGTGTCCCGCTCGGGCAAGACGCCGACCTGCCTCTACATGGCCTTGCATTATGGAGTGAGCGCCGCCAACTACCCTCTGACCGACGACGACCTCGACAAGCTGGAGCTTCCGGCGCGCCTGCGCCCCTACCGGGATCGGCTGTTCGGCCTCACCATCGATCCCCAGCGCCTGGCGCAGATCCGCGAGCAGCGGCGCGCCGGCAGCCGTTATGCGACCCTGCAGCAATGTCGGTGGGAGTTGGAGCAGGCCGAAAAACTGATGCGCCGCGAAGCGATTCCCAGCCTCAACACCACGCATGTTTCGATCGAGGAAATCGCGAGCAAGATTCTGGACCGCTTCGGCATCGAGCGGACCATGTTCTGATCCAGAGGAGTAGCCATCGTCTTTATGAGTGCCGTACTGGACAGTCGCCAGTCCCTGTTGCCGGATCGTTTCGGCTTTCTCATGGGGCTGTATGCGGAGAACTACCATCGCCTGGCGCACCTGTTCGCACCGCACGAACTGGCGCCGGGCTACTACGTGTCGAGCGTGGATGACGGGCTGGACGTTCGCCTGCAGGTGCAGGAGCGCCATCCCTATACGCTGGAATTGGAGCTGACCTACGACTTCCTCGATGAAGGCACAGGTCACCCGTCGCCGTCGGCTCAGTTGCGGATGTATACCGATGCACACGTAGCGGAGGCGCTGCACTGCCATCCGGGCCGCCATCTATGGCAAGTGCTCGGGCCGTTTCCTCCGGCCGATACCGTGCTGCAACACCGGTTGCGCATGAATGGCTTTCTCTCCCGCTGGCTCGAATATCTGGCCGAGCAGGGTCATTCGCGCGGAACGTTGGAGCCGATCGAGCGGCATAAGCCCATCGAGTGGCCAATGGGCCACGAGCTGTAGGTTTTACGCTGGGGTAGGGCGGGTTTACCGCAAGGCTGGTTACGCGCAGGCAACAAAAAACCCGCACTAGGCGGGTTCCTTGGAAAAGTGGCGGAGCGGACGGGACTCGAACCCGCGACCTCCGGCGTGACAGGCCAGCATTCTAACCGACTGAACTACCGCTCCGCATTTTCGAACAACTTAAAGACCAAGAGGCCCCTGATTCCCAGCCTGGCACCGCTGCTTCATGCGAAGCCATCGGTTTAAACTGGCGTCCCCACGGGGATTCGAACCCCGGTCGCCACCGTGAAAGGGTGGTGTCCTAGGCCTCTAGACGATGGGGACGTAATCTAAAAACTTTGGTGGAGCCAGGCGGGATCGAACCGCCGACCTCCTGCATGCCATGCAGGCGCTCTCCCAGCTGAGCTATGGCCCCACTGCCGTGGAGCCCGAAAGAATAGATAGGGTTCGGCATTTCGTCAAGCGTCCGCGAAGAAAATTTTTCAGAAATGTTGGCGCTGCGTGACTGCTTCGATTCGGGCGAATCGTGGTCGCGGCACCCACATCGCGGAATGTTTTTGTCGGCGTTGCCAGCTTGGCCTTGCATGTAGTCTTGCCAGGAGCCGACACGGAAGCCTTCATGCACGATCTGCACTTCATCCAAGACCTTGCCACGGTGATGCTGGTCGCCGGCCTCACTACGGTGATCTTCCAGCGTCTGAAGCAGCCGGTCGTACTGGGCTACATCATCGCCGGCGTGCTCGTGGGGCCCTATACCTCGGCCGTCATCTTCATCCACGACGAGGACACCATCCGCACGCTTTCCGAACTGGGCATGATCCTGCTCCTGTTCGCCTTGGGCTTGGAATTCAGCCTCAAGAAGCTGAAGGCGGTAGGGGGCGCGGCCTTGGTCGCCGCGTTGTGCGAAATCGTATTGATGGTATGGATCGGCTACGAGATCGGTCGTTTCTTCGGCTGGACATCGATGGATTCGATGTTCCTCGGCGCGATGCTTTCCATCTCGTCGACGACGATCATCATGAAGGCGCTGGACGACCTGGACCTCAAGCGCGAACGCTTCGCGCAGCTGATCTTCGGCATTCTGATCATCGAAGACGTGCTCGCGGTAGTGCTGATGGCCTTGCTGACGGGCATCGCCAGCACCGGCGATCTGGAGGCGGGGCCGGCGATGGAGGCGATCGGCCGGCTCATGCTCTTCATGGTGGTGTCGCTGGTCGTCGGCCTGCTGTTGGTTCCGCGGGTGGTGGACTACATCGCGCGCGTCAGTCGCGACGATGTGCTTCTGGTGGCGGTCCTGGGCCTATGTTTCGGTTTCTGCCTGCTGGTCTCCGAGATGGGCTACAGCGTGGCGCTCGGTGCCTTCCTGATCGGCGCGATCGTGGGGGAGTCCGATAGCGTAGCCAGGGTGGAGCGGATCATCGGGCCGGTGCGCGACATGTTCAGCGCTATCTTCTTCGTCGCGATCGGCATGTTGATCGACCCGGCGTTGCTTGCTCAGTACGCGCTGCCCATCACCGTGGTCACGGTTGTGGTGGTGCTCGGCAAGGTGGTCACCTGCAGCTTCGGGACTTTCGTGGCCGGCAACGGCGGGCGGACGTCTCTGCGGGTGGGCATGGGACTGGCGCAGATCGGCGAGTTCTCGTTCGTAATCGCCTCGCTGGGACTCAGCCTGAAGGTGACCAGCAGCTTTCTGTATCCGGTGGCCGTCGCTGTGTCGGCCATCACCACCTTTCTCACCCCATATCTCATCCGGGCCGCGGATCCGCTGGCCTCGGGGTTGGCGCGCCGCCTGCCTTTTGGCGTTACCGGCATGTTCAATGCCTACACCGAATGGATGGGCAGCCTTAGCCTGAGCGGGCAGGGTGCCATGGTGATGAAGATGATCCGCCGCTTGGTGTGGCACGTGATCATCAACATGATGCTGGTGGTCGCGGTGTTCCTGATCATGGCCTACCTCTATCGCCGCGGCTTCTTCCACTGGAACCTGTTCGCGCAGCGCCCTCCGATCGCTCGCTCGCTGGCATGGTCCCTGGCGGCGCTGTTGTCCCTTCCGATGATCGTGGCGACCTACCGCAAGGCGGCGGCGCTGGGCATGCTGCTGGCCGAACTGAGCATTCCCGAGCGTCTGGGCGGGGCGCTGAATGTGAAGATTCGCTCGGTGTTGGCACGGCTCGTGCCTCTGGCGGCGATGTGGGTGCTCGGCTTGCTGGTGGCCGCGCTGGCCTCGACCATTCTGCCGCCGCGCGAAGTGGCGCTGGTGCTGGTGTTGGTCGGACTGGTGCTCACCGGCTTGCTGTGGCGAGTGCTGGTCCAGGTGCACGCACGCCTGCAGGCGGCGCTGAAGGACACGCTCGAACGTGATGGGCGTCCCGGCGGGCATTCGTGAAGGAATTCGCAAAATGCCACGCCTGTCATGTGGCGTGAACCTTTATCTGGCCTGATGGTCTCAGGCCCGAATCGTTGCTAAGACCGGGAAGGCGCCGCACAATGCGTGGCGCTGCCTCCATCCGGGAGGCCCGTCCGGTGAGCACCGGGACATCCAAAAACGAGGGAGTTTCAAATGAAGCAATTTTTGCGTCCCACGCTGACGGCCGCCGCCCTGGCGGTTGCGCTGGGCCTCACCGCCGGCGCGCATGCCCAGGCCGCCAAGTCCGCCGCTCCGGCGGCCGGCGCGGTCGACAAGACCAAGGCCAGCTATGTGGTCGGTTGGGACCTGGCCAGCCAGCTGCCCCCGCTGGTGCGCGAGGAAGTGGACCCGGCGACCGTGGCCCGTGCGGTGCAGTCCGCGCTGTCCGGCCAGAAGCCGACCATGAGCGAAGCTGAGGCCAAGCAGGTGCGCGACGCTTTCGTCGCCAATCTGCAGACCAAGGCCAAGGCCGAGTACGAGAAGGTCGCTTCGAAGAACAAGACCGAAGGCGACGCCTTCCTGGCCAAGAACAAGACTGCTCCGGGCGTGAAGACCACCGCGTCGGGCCTGCAGTACCAGGTGATCAGCCAGGGTACGGGTGCCCGTCCGGGTCCGAACGACACCGTGCAGGTGAACTACGTCGGTAGCTTCGTCAGCGGCGAAGTGTTCGACGACTCCTCCAAGCACGAGGGCAATCCGGGTCCGGCGTCGATCCCGCTGGGCGGCGTGATCCCTGGTTTCCGCGAAGGTCTGCAGCTGATGCAGGTGGGCGGCCACTACAAGCTGTTCATCCCGTCGAACATCGCTTATGGCGCGCAGCCGCAGAACGGCTTCCCGCCGAACGCGACGATCATCTTCGACGTGACTCTGGTCAAGACCGGCCCGACGCCGGCCGGCGGCGGCGACCAGGGCGGCGCGAAGTAAGCGCGGCTTTTGTTGTTGCACGCACGGGGCGCGAAGCGATTCGCGCCCCGTCGCTTTTTCCGGAGACGCGCGCGGCGCGATAGATGAACATCGCCTGCTAGAATTCGCGGTCTGTCGTTTTTCCGGAACCCTTGGACGATGAAAGCCACCATTTTCGGTACCGGCTATGTAGGCCTGGTCACCGGTGCCTGCCTGGCCGAGATGGGCAACCACGTGATCTGCGTGGACATCGACGAGGCCAAGGTCGAGCGCCTGAAGCGCGGCGAGATTCCGATCTACGAGCCGGGGCTCGAGCCGATCGTCAAGCGCAACCACGCGAGCGGTCAGCTGGACTTCACCACCGATCCAGCGCCGGCGATCGCGCACGGCCAGGTGATCTTCATCGCCGTCGGCACGCCTCCCGACGAAGACGGTAGCGCCGACCTCCGGTATGTCCTCGGCGTGGCCCGGACTATCGGCCGCCACCTCGATCGCTACGCGGTGGTCGTCAATAAATCCACCGTGCCGGTCGGCACCGCAGATCGTGTGCGCGAGGCCATTGCGGCCGAGCTGGATGCGCGCGGCGTCGATGTCGAGTTCGATGTGGTCTCCAATCCGGAATTCCTCAAGGAAGGCGATGCAGTCGAAGATTGCCTGCGCCCGGACCGCATCATCATCGGCAGTTCCAGCGAACGGGCGGTGGCCGTTCTGCGCAAGCTGTACGCACCGTTCAACCGCAATCACGACCGTACGGTCGTGATGGATGAGCGCTCCGCCGAGCTGACCAAGTACGCGGCAAACGCCATGCTGGCGACCAAGATCAGTTTCATGAACGAGATCGCCAACATCGCCGAGCGCGTGGGCGCCGATGTGGAGCTCGTACGGCAGGGCATCGGCTCCGATCCCCGCATCGGCTATCACTTCATCTACCCCGGCGCGGGCTATGGCGGTTCCTGCTTTCCGAAGGATGTGCAGGCGCTGGAGCGCACCGCGCGTGGCGTGGGTTACGAGGCGCGCCTCCTCGGTGCCGTGGAAGCGGTGAACCGCGATCAGAAGAGCAAGCTGTTCGAATTGATCTCGCGCCATTTCGATGGCGACCTCAAGGGCAAGACCATCGCCCTGTGGGGGCTTGCGTTCAAGCCCAATACGGACGACATGCGCGAAGCGTCCAGTCGTCGCCTCATGGAGGCCCTCTGGGAGGCCGGCGCCACGGTACGCGCCTTCGACCCAGAAGCCCGCGAGGAGACTCATCGCATCTATGGCGACCGGCAGGACCTCGTCCTGTGCGATGGCGCCTACCAGGCGCTGGCCGGGGCTGACGTACTGGCGATCGTCACCGAATGGAAGGCGTTCCGCAGTCCCGACTTCGCGCGCATCCGCGGTGCGCTGAACAATCCGGCGATATTCGACGGCCGCAATCTTTACGATCCGTCGGCTGTTGAAGAAGCCGGGCTCGCGTATTACGGCATCGGTCGCGGCCGCAGCCTGAGGGTATGACGTGACCGCATCGCTCGAACAGCGCCTCACCGAACTCGAGGTGCGGCTTACCTTCCTCGACGACACGGTGAACGCGCTCGTGGCTGCCGAAACCGAACAGGCGCAACGCATTCTGGTGCTGGAGCAGATATTGCGAGAACTGCGCCAGGAACTCGTGGCGCTGCGGGTTTCGCAGGCGCACGATCCGCACAGCGAACCACCGCCGCCGCACTATTGATTCCTTTCTCCCCCTCCACCCAGGCAAGACAGGTTCATCGACATGGCCGAATCCCTGCGCGATCAGCTGCTCAAGAGCGGCATCGTCAAACAGGTCCGTGAAGAGAAGCGGCAAGCGCAGCCGTCTGGCGGCAAACCGGCGCATAAAGGCGGCAAGCCTCACGCGCAGCCGGCACGGAACCCCCGCGACGGAGAGATCGATCTGGCGAAGGCCTACGCCATTCGCGCACAGACCGAAGCGAGCGAGCGGCGTAAGGCCGAGCAGGAGGCCGCCGAGCAGGCGCGCCTCAAGCGCGAGCGCAAGCAGAAGATCCAGCAACTGCTTCAGGGCGAGGCGCTCAACAAGAATGACGCGGAGCATCCTCGCCACTTCGAGTACGGTGGCAAGATCCGCCGCGTGTACGTCGATCAGGCGCAGCTCGCCGCCTTGAACACCGGGGAGCTTGGCATCGTGCAGCAGAATGGCCGTTACCTCGTGGTCACCCGCGCCATCGCCGTGCAAGTGCGCGACATCGATCCGCATCAGCTGGCGCTGCTGGTGGACCCGAACACGGATGGCATTGGCGAGGATGGCGTCCCGGACGATCTGGTCTGGTGACGGGAACTATCTGAGCGCTAAAAGCGAAGGGCCGGCTCCAGCGCCGGCCCTTTTGCTTTGCGTCTTCGGAGTTGACGCTTTCTCAAGCCTCGGGAGGCTGCGTGAGGATGGGCAGATCCCAGCCCTGCTTGGGGGCGAAACGCTCGCCATGCCGCTGCGCCAACCGCTCCAGCTTGCCCTTCACCACGCCGACGCCTTCGCTGCGCACGTATTGAATCGGACCGCCGCGGAACGGCGCGAAACCGGTGCCGAAGATCACGCCAGCGTCGAGCAGATCGGGATCGTCCACCACGCCATCGGCGAGGCAGGCCACCGCCTCGTTGACCATGGGCAGGAGCATGCGGTCCTGCAGGTCGGCCGGTGCGACGTAGTCGGGATCAACTTCGGGCTTCTGCGGCTTGCCTTCCTGCCAGACATAGAAGCCCTGGCCGTCCTTCTTGCCGCGTTTGCCCGCGGCCAGCTTGTCCTCGATACCGGGTGGCAACTCAAGGCCCAGGAAAGGTGCCAATTCCTTGCCGACCGACGCGCATACGTCCAGGCCCACGGTGTCGGCCAACTCGATAGGCCCCATGGGCATGCCGAATTTCTTGGCTTCCTTGTCCAGCACGGGCCCGGGTACGCCTTCGTTGTACAGGCGCATTGCTTCGAGCAGATACGGCATCAGAATGCGGTTCACCAGGAAGCCGGGCGTGCCCTTCACCGCCACCGGCAGTTTGCCGATCGCCTTGCAGAACGCGAGCGCGCGCTTCTCCACCATCGGATCGAGGCCGTCGTGACGGACCACTTCCACCAGCGGCATCTGCGCCACGGGATTGAAGAAGTGCAGGCCGAGGAAGCGCTGCGGAGCCTTCAGTCCCTGGCGCAGTTCGTCCAGAGGAATGCTGGAGGTATTGGTGGCCAGGATCTCGTCGGCCTGGAACTGCGGCTCGATCGTGGCGTAGAGCGCCTTCTTCGCCTCGGAATTCTCGAAAATCGCTTCGATGGCGAGATCGGCCTGCGCCACCCCCTTGCCCTCGACGTCGGCGCGCAGGCGGCGTGCGGTCTCTTCGACTTTCTCCGGCGTCTTGAGCTTCTTTTCGTACAGTTGCCGCGCGCGATCCAGCGCTGGCTGGATGAATTTCATCTCGCGGTCCTGCAAGGTCACCTGAAAGCCCTTGAATGCTGCCCAGGCCGCGATATCGCCGCCCATTACGCCGGCGCCCACCACGTGCACGTGTTCGATGCCATGCTCGATGCCGCTGCCTTGGCCTTTCAGGCGCTCCTGTAACAGGAAAATGCGGATCAGATTGCGCGCGGTGCTGGTTTCGGCGAGTTTCGCCACCGAGCGGGCCTCCAGCTTCAGCCGTTGCTGGATGCTGGAGCCGCCGCGTTGCCAGACTTGGATGAGGGCGAACGGAGCCGGGTAGTGCTCCTTGCGGACCTTGGCCGCGGTCTGCTTGATCACCATGGGCGCCAAGATCTGGCGCGCCAGCCAGGTATTGGTCGCCCAGGCCTTCAGTCGCTGTGTGGCGGGCCGGACATGCGGGCGGCGCAGCAGGGCGCGCGCCTCGGCCAGCAATTCGTTGGGGGGCGCCAGGCGATCCACCACGCCCAGGCCGGCGGCGCGCTTGGCCGACAGAGCCTTGCCCGTCAGCATCACCGGCAAGGCGTCGGGGGCGCCGATCAGGCGCGGAAGCCGCGCCGTGCCGCCCCAGCCCGGGTGGATACCCAGCATCACTTCCGGCAGGCCGATCCGGGTCTTCTCGTCATCCGCGGCGATGCGCTGGCGGCAGGCGAGGATCAGCTCCGTGCCGCCGCCCATGCAGGCGCCGTGGACGGCGGCCACGGTCGGGCATGGCAGGCGCGCCAGGGACTCGAATACCCGCTGGCCGTTTTCGATGTTCTGCAGGACCGTGCCTTGTTTGGCGTACTCGACGAACTCTTTGATGTCCGCGCCCACCGCAAATCCTCCCGGCTTGGCCGAGTGGATCAGGACGCCGGCGGGTTTCTCGATCGAAAGGCGCTCCACGATCTGTCCGAGCTCGTCGAGCACTTCGCGGGAAAGCGCGTTGACGCTGCTGTTGGCTCGGTCGAGCGTCAGGGTGACGATGCCGCTGTCGTCCAGGCTCGTCTTCCAGTGGTTGAAGCGCAATCCTTCGAACATGGGTCTGGTCCAGCATGGAAAGGCTGGAACCATACCCTCCCGTAGCGAGGATTGCGAGATGGGCGGGGAAGCCGCCGAAGCCCATGAAAATGGCGTAAAAGAGCGCCTTGTGCGCTGACGCAAGAAACGCGCGGGCGAATCCGGCAAGCCTGTCCGGGACGCTAGGCGAAGCCACCGGGACCGCGTAACTTACTCTGCAGATGAATACGTCCACTGCTGCCTCTTCCGTCCAGCCTGGCGCCGATGTGCTCGAGCGCATCCTGGGCGCGCGCGGCTGCCTGGTCGCATTGGAGGACGTCGACAGCGAGGCGCTGATCGGGCAATTCCGGACCCTGGCCCGCCGTACGGGTCAGACCGTCTACCTGTGGAGTCCGGAGGACGGGCTGGGCAATCTTCGCGAGGAGCATGGGGATAAGGCGCTGCATCCCCGGCTCGGGCATGTCTTGCGGTACATCCAGCAAAGCAACCACTTCGGCATCTATTTGCTGCGGCGGCTGCCTTTGCCTCTGGCCGCGCCGGATGTCGCCCTCCTGCGGCAATTGGCACGCACGCCCACGGGGCACGTGCGCAGGGTCGTCCTGTTGGACGCGCCAGACTCCCTGCTGGATGGCTTGAGCGACGTGGTCGTTCGGTTGAGCTGCCAGGTGATGCCGGCGCACCGGCCCCGCCTCCGCGACGGCCGATGGCTGCTTTGACCGCGGCCATGCCCACGCATACCGGCATCATGGTGATCGCCGCGCAGCGCGAACTGCGCCGCGCGGTGTTCGACGCGCTGGATCGCGACGGGCATCTGGCGGTGCACTCGGCTCGCGATACCACCCATGCCGGCATTTTGCTGGAGGGGCGGCCCGATCTTGCCCTGGTCGTGATGGTGCTGGACGGCGACGCCCGCGATGCGCTGGCGTCGGTGGAGCAGATCCGGCGGCTGCCGGCGTGCGCCGAGTCGCCGCTGATCGCCGTGCTCACCGAGGACGCCGCCATCCGGCCGGCGCAGCTCCCGGCGGGTGTGTCGGACTGGCTTTACGCCTCGCAGATCGACAGCGAGCTGATCGCCCGCTGGCGAAGGCTCCAGCGGACCGGCTCGCCGCAGCCGGTGGCTGCACCGGGGGCCGGGCAGGGCGGCGACTATCGCTTCGCCTTCGACGAAACCGAGGGCGAGTGGGCCATCGCCGACGTATCGCGCGGGCGGCTGTTGGAAGTCAGTCCGGCGCTCGTCCGGCGCAGCGGCCTGGTGGGCGATCGGCTTATCGGGCTGCCGTTGACCGAGCTGCTGGAATTCCAGGGCGTCACGGCCGAGCAGGCCATCGCCGATGATTCTCGTCGCTGGCATCCCTGCCGGCGGCGCACGCGCGAGGGATACGACAGCGGAGAGGTCAGCGCCAGGCAGGTTCGCCACGCCGGGCAGGATGCCGTGGCGTTCACGTTCCGCAGCGACCGGGCCGGTGCGCGGGCCGAGGTGGCGCTGTCCCTGCTCGCGCGTTTGTTCGGCAGCGGCAGCGGGGACGACAGCATCGCTGCCGCAGCCCGGATGCTTTTCGAAGAGCTGGGACTGGACTATCTGGCCGTCTGGTCCGCGCGCCCTGAGGACGGCGGCTCTCCGCTTCAACTGGCGCAGTGGTGGAGCGGTGAAGAGCAGCTCTGGCCCAGTCCGCAACTGCAGAGCTCCTTGCGCCTGGTGCTTTCCGGGCAGGCCATGCTGCATCCAGGGGACGCACGCCGGCTCGCCGCGATGGACCCTCTTCTCGAGCAACTCGGCCTGAGCGGCTTCGCCGGCCTGCCTTTGCTTGACGAGCGGCAGGCCGTGCTGGGTGCCTTGTTGGCAGGTACGAGGCAGCCCTTCGGTGAGCTGACCATCGTCGAGCCTGTGCTGCGTTGCGCCGCGGCGCGTTTCGCTCATGCCCTGGAACTGCGCCGCACCCGTGAGCAGGGGCGCGCCGAGGGGCTGCTGGACGCTCTCACCGGCCTGCCCAACCGGCTGCTGTTCAATGATCGCCTGGACACCATCATCCGCGAGGCGAACCGCACCGGCGAATGCTTCGCCATGCTGTTCGTCGATCTCGATCGTTTCAAGACCATCAACGACACGCTGGGCCACGCGGTCGGCGACCAGGTGCTGATCACCGCCACCCAGCGCCTGCGCACTAGCGTGCGTGCGTCTGACACCGTGGCCCGCTACGCCGGCGACGAGTTCGTGGTGATCCTTCGCCATATCGTCAAGAGCGAAGATGTGCTGCGTATCGCCGAGAAGATCGTGCAGGTGATGGAAGCGCCGTTCCGCATCGATGACGGGACGGAGCTCCAGGTCACCGCTTCCATTGGCGTGAGCTTTTTCCCAGACGATGCACCGGATGCGGAGACGCTGCTCAAGCATGCCGACGAGGCGATGTACGCGGCCAAGAGCCTGGGGCGCAACAACTATCAGATCTACGAGATCAGCGCCGAGCAGGCGCAGCAGCAAAACATGGCCCTCAAGTCGGGCCTGCGCCACGCCGAGCACAACGGCGAACTGCGGGTGTTCTACCAGCCCCAGGTGGAGGCGGCCAGCGAAGACATTGTCGGTATGGAGGCGCTGGTCCGTTGGGAGCATCCGGAACTGGGTTTCATCGGGCCCGGTTTCTTCATTCCCCTTGCCGAGGAGACGGGACTGATCGTCTCGATTGGCGAATGGGTGTTGCGCACCGCTTGCAAGCAGGCGCAGGAATGGGAGCGCAAGTTCGGGCTGCGCCTGAGGCTGGGCGTCAATCTTTCCGCGGTGCAGCTGATGCAACCCAACTTGCTCGAGGTGGTGTCTTCCGCCTTGGAAGAGAGCGGACTGGACCCCTCCCTGCTCGAGATGGAGGTGACCGAGAGCATTAGCATCAAGGCCGCCCCCAACCTCGTGGAGAACCTGCATGGCTTGCACCGGCTGGGCTGCCGGATCGCCATCGACGATTTCGGCACGGGTGCCGCATCGCTGGACTATCTGCGCAAGCTGCCCGCCGACCGGATCAAGATCGACCAGAGCTTCGTGCGCAACATCGGTGTCGACCCGGATGACGAGGCGATCGTCCGCGCCACGATCGAGATGGCTCATCGCCTCAAGCGCGGGGTGGTCGCCGAAGGCGTGGAGATCGAACAGCACTTGCATTTCCTGCGAGCCAACCGCTGCGACGAACTGCAGGGCTACCTGTTCTGCCGCCCGCTTCCCACGCCGGCGTTCGAGAAGCTTCTGTTGGAGCGGCAGCGTCTGCTGGCCACGGCCGACGCCGGCGAGGCGTAGGGCATCCGGCTTGCCTCGGCCTCGGTCGGCCCAATATCGGTCTCCAAAGGTCGGCCGGCGGCAAGGCAGGTGCGTTCGCTACGATGGCGCCGGAGCGCCAAGCTGAATGTCCTTCAGCACTGGGCACGGTTCTGCTGTGGAGGAATGCTTCGTATGGCTGAACTTGGCGGCGCGATCCTTGTCATAGCGGACCGTCCCGAGCCGGCGGAATCCCTCAAGCGGGTGTCAGAGTCAGAAGGAGACGGCCCGGATGGGCGAAAACGAACTGGACAGCGCCCTCGTCGAGCGGGTCCAAAAAGGGGACAAGCGGGCTTTCGACCTGCTGGTACGCAAATACCAGCACAAGGTCATCGCGCTGATCTCCCGCTATGTGAACAATTACGCCGAATGCGAGGACGTCGCCCAGGAGGCGTTCGTGCGCGCGTGGCGCGCTATCGGGTCTTTCCGGGGCGAGAGCGCTTTCTATACCTGGATGTACAAGATCGCCGTGAACACGGCCAAGAATCATCTGGTGGCCATGGGGCGGCGTCCCCCGGCGGACGATATCAATGTGGACGACGCGGTATTCGTACCAGGGGCCGACCGCATGCAGGAGACCGCCACACCCGAGCGCGAACTCCTGCGACAGGAAATTGAACAAACGGTGTTTTCCACTGTCCAAGCGCTGCCCGAGGAATTGCGGACGGCCATCACGCTGCGCGAGGTGGACGGCCTCAGCTACGAAGAAATCGCCGAGGCGATGGGCTGCCCGATCGGTACGGTGCGTTCGCGTATCTTCCGGGCACGAGAGGCAATCGACGAGAAACTGCGGCCCCTGTTGTCGGACCGTGAGGACCTGACTCCATGACTGACACTCATCGCGAAACCCTGTCCGCCGGAATGGACGGCGAGCTGACCCAGGAGGAACTTCGGTTCCTGCTGCGGCGGCTGGACCACGATTCCGCGCTCCAGCAGGCGTGGTCGCGCTATCACGTAGCTCGCGACGGCCTGCGCCGGCAGCTGCCTCCGCCCGTCTCGGAAGGGTTCTCCGCCCGCGTGCTGCTCGCGATCGAGCAGGAAGCGGCCGTGGTGGTGGGCTCCGGGCGTCGCCGCCATTGGCTGCGCTGGTCCGCCGGCGGGGCGATCGCGGCAACAGTGGCCGTTGCCGCTCTGCTGGTGACCCAGCCGACCGGCCCCGGTGGCGATAGCGTGGCCCCCCGGGTTGCCACGAACGGAGGCCACCGCCCGGCGACCGTTCGGACCGGCGGTACCGCCGTGGCCTCTCGTGTTGATACCCCGGCTGCAGCTCCAGCCTGGTTGAGCAACTACGCCGGACTGCCCTCCACGTTGACCCAGCAGGCTTCGGCGACGGTGGACGGCGGGGACGGAGCGACCTTCCTTTATTCCCGCAATCGCCTGAACCCCTATCAGGTGGATCGCTACCGTGCGATCAACAACGGCGACGGCAGCTACCTGCTGCTGATGCAGCCCACCCAGCGGGCGCCCCAGGCGCCGCAGCCGGAACCGTCGGCTCAGTGACATCCGGGCGTGTCTTCGCCCGGTTCACGCTTCTTGAAGTCTTCATGGCCGGTCCCGCTATCCGGGCCGGCCGGTGCGTACCCGACGATCCGTCCTTCTCAGCCTGACAGACCTCAAGCCCGACAGACCTTAAGGAGGAACACATGAGTCGAACGATCCTGCGTCGCGCGATGTATTGCGCGCTGGTGTCGCTTGCCGTGGCGAGCGGAGCGCAGGCGCAAACGGCCGGCGTTGCGCCGGCCCCCGCGGCCAGCCTGCCCGATTTCACCGGCATCGTGCAGAAGA
>JBCNOA010000309.1:0-5322 GCA_039594095.1 Dyella sp. | reverse complement strand
AGGCGCGGCCGCGGCGTCGTCGATGCGAAAGCCCAGCTTGGCAGCGAGGCGCACCGCGCGCAGCATGCGCACGGGGTCTTCCCGGTAGCGGGTGACCGGGTCGCCGATCAGATGCAGCACACGGTTTTCCACGTCCTGCATGCCGCCGACGTAGTCGCGTACCGAGAAATCGCTGATGTCGTAGTAAAGCGCATTGACGCGGAAATCGCGGCGCAGGGCGTCCTCTTCGATGGTGCCCCAGACGTTGTCGCGCACGATGCGGCCATCGACGATATGACGATCGCCGCCTTCGCCGTCGTCTTCGCCCGTGCCGCGGAACGTCGCCACCTCGATGATCTCCGGCCCATAGACGACGTGGGCGAGACGGAAGCGGCGGCCGATCAGGCGGCAATTGCGAAAGAGCTTCTTCACATCCTCCGGCGTGGCATTGGTAGCCACGTCGAAGTCTTTCGGGTGCCCACCGAGCAGGAGGTCGCGGACGGCTCCTCCGACCAGGAAGGCGTCGTAGCCGGCTTCATGGAGACGGTAAAGCACGCGCAGCGCGGCCTTGCTGATGTTCTTGCGCGATATCACATGCTGCTCGCGCGGAATGATGCGCAGCGACGGCGTTGCCTCGTTCCTTGCTTTCAAGTTCAAGCGGTTTGAATCCTTGCAGCGAAAGGGTGCCCGCGCGACCTGTTTACCGGTTCGAACCAGGAAAAGGCCCCATGGCGGCGTCATGGCCCCGGGCATGAAACGTTGTCACGGGAGGCATTGCCGGCCGAAACAATTCCGCTATACTACCGCGCTCCGGTGCTTTTCGCTCCCTTCGTCTAGTGGCCTAGGACACCGCCCTCTCAAGGCGGGAACACGAGTTCGAACCTCGTAGGGAGCGCCACTTCCGGCCTCACGGGCCTACCGGCATACACCAAGGCGCGCCGACAGCATGACCTTTGTCGTTACCGACAACTGCATCAAGTGCAAGTACACCGACTGCGTCGAAGTATGCCCTGTCGACGCCTTCCACGAAGGTCCCAACTTCCTCGTGATCGATCCGGACGAGTGCATCGACTGCACCCTCTGCGAGCCCGAGTGCCCGATCAATGCGATCTACCCGGAGGATGACGTTCCGGCCGGACAAGAGCAGTTCGTGGCATTGAACGCCGAGCTCGCGAAAGCGTGGCCGGTGATCACCGAGCGCAAGGATGGTCTGCCCGACGCCAAGAACTGGGAAAACAAGCCGGACAAGCTGCCGCTGCTCCAGCGCTGAACCTGCGAATCAGAGCAAAGAAAAAAGCCGCCCGATGGGCGGCTTTTTCGTGGGGTCTTGCCACCCCGAAAGGGCGGCCTCAGCCGCCCAGACGTGCCTTGAGGGTATCCACCACCTTCGCCACCGCGGCGGCATCGCCCTGCGCCCGCACTTCACTGGCGCTCTGGCCGCTCGGCCCGATGGTCACCTGCACCTGGTGCGGCGCCGCGCCCGGGGCGGGAGCGGAGGAGTCTTTCTTGCCACCGCCGAACATGCGGCGGAAGAAGCCCGGCTGGCTGCCCTGGACAGCGGACGCCACCACGTTCAGCGTATAGCTGTGGCCGGCATCGTCATGCGACACGACTTGGCCGATGTCCCCCTGCTCCAGGGCCTGGCCCACGCGACGATAAGCGTTGTCGACACTGTCGGAGAGTACGAAGCCGTCGGCGATGACGCCGCCACCCTTGCCCACCCGGGCGGTCGCGCCGTTGGCCGTCGGGTTGTTGGCCCCCTGCTCGGGAATCACCAGCGCGGCGCTCGTCGAGGGGGTATCCAGGCCCGGCGGTATCTCCAGCGGCGATTCCTGCTTGGCGGCTTCCCAGGCCTTCTCCGAGCGGAACATGCCACAGCCGGAAAGCAGCAAGGCGGACAGGGCCAGGGCCGGGAAGGCGACGACGAGCGGGGATTTCTTCATTGAATTGGAGTTCCGTTGAGAGATCGGGCGGCCGTCAGGCCGCGTTTGCCAAGGATGCCAGAGCCGCCAGCGCTTCGGCGATGCGCGCCCGCTCCGGCCCTTCCTGCAGTTCAACCAGCGGCAGGCGGGGTAGTGCCGAGCCGAGCCCGAGGACCGGCAGCCCCGCCTTCACCGCGATGGGGTTTGGCGCGCAGTTCAGCGCCTGGACCAGCGGACCAAGCACCTCGTCGCAGTGCGCCGTGACCGCCCTGTCGCCGGCGGTCGCCGCGTCGCAAAGCTCGCGGAAGGCCTTGGGCGCCAGGTTTGCCACCACCGAAATGGTGCCGGCCGCGCCGGCCAACATGGCCTTGCCGGCGGTGGGATCGTCACCGGACAGGTAGACGAAATCCGCGCGCGCAAGTTCCGCCAGCGCATGGATGCGTTCGTCGCTGCCGACAGCCTCTTTGATGCCGATGATGGCGGTATGGTCCCGCAATGCCGCGACCGTCTCGGGCAGCAGGTCGCAGCCCGTACGGCCAGGCACGTTGTAGAGAAGTACGGGGAGACCGCCCTGGTCGGCGACCTCGATGAAGTGGCGGCGCAGGCCCTCCTGCGTCGGGCGCACGTAAAACGGGGCGACGACCAGCGCGACGTCCGCACCCAGTTCGCACGCGCGGCGCGTCAGCGCAACCGTCTTGGCCGTGCCTGCTTCGCCGGTGCCGGCGATCACCGGGATACGCCCGGCCACCCGCTGCACGGCGAACGCCAGAAGGGCGTCGTACTCATCGTGCTCGAGCATATGCGCTTCGCCGGTGGAACCGGCCACCACCACCGCCTCGGTGCCGCCAGCGATCTGGTAGTCCAGCAGGCGCCCGAACGCGTCAAGATCCAGCGAACCGTCCGATGTGAACGGGGTCGCCAGGGCGCAGATGCTTCCACGAATCTTCAAGACACACTCCGGCCAAAAGCCAAGCCCCGCATGTTACTTGCGACGTCGGAGGGGCGACAAGTAAGCTCCCCGAGCCCCGCGCCGCCGTCCCGTGCAGTGCGCTGCCTAACACAGGCCATTCTCTTGAACCGTTCTTCGCGTACCGGCAACGACCATCAGCTGCTGATCCAGACGCTGACCCCATCATCGCGGACTCCGTTGCTGGGTCTGGCCCGCCGGATCGCCGATGCCGGCTGCAACCTCGCCGATGCCCGGGTCGCCACGATCGGCATCGATACCTCGCTGACGCTGCTCGCGACCGGCTCCTGGGACGCCGTGGCCAAGCTGGAATCGGCTCTGAGCAAGGTCGCCCGCGAGGAAGACCTGCACCTGGTCCATTACCGCACGGACGCCCGCGGCCAAGCTTCCCGGCTGCTGCCTTATCTGGTGGAAGTCATCTCGGCCGACCGGCCCGGCATCCTGGTGCGGATCATCGATTTCTTCGACCGACACGGCATCGCCGTGGAGCAGTTGCACTCGATGCGTTACCAGGCGATGCAGACCGGCGCGCAGATGTTCCAGGCCCAGATCACGGTGGGAATTCCCGCCGATACCCATATCGCCGCCTTGCGCGACGACTTCCTGGAGTTCTGCGACGGACTGAACCTGGACGCCATCATGGATCCGGTCAAGTTCTGAGGGTCCGCGGCCGGAAAACGCCTTCTGGCCCATCCCCGGCGGGAATCCCAGCATGCACCTGCCTCACGACGGTTGGCAAGGTCTGTCATCGGTCGCCGCAGGCAGGCTAGTCTAGGTCCCGAAGAGGCAACATCGGAGGGCCGGCGCGCATGCAGTTCGCAAATCGAGCGATCACCATCGCACGATGCGCCGCCTCCCACTCCGCGCCGCCCGACGGCCGCCAGCCTCGCTCCCCCACGACAACCACAAGCCGGAACCCGGCCACGGTTCCGCAGGAGACGTCATGCCAGACATCGGCAATAAGGCCCCCAAGCTCAAAGGCATCACCGGCGACGGCAGCGAGCTGAGACTCGACAGCCTGAAGGGCGAATGGGTGGTGGTGTACTTCTACCCGAAGGACAGCACGCCCGGCTGCACCAATGAGGCCAAGGATTTCCGCGACCTGTATCCGAAGTTCCGCAAGCGCAACGCGCAAATCGTCGGCGTGTCGCGCGATTCGGCCAAGTCGCACGCCAATTTCGCCGCCAAGCAGGAACTGCCGTTCCCCCTGGTTTCCGACCCCGAGGAAACCTGGTGCCAGGCCTTCGACGTCATCCACGAGAAGGTGCTGTACGGAAAACGTCACATGGGTGTCGTACGAAGTACCTTCCTCATCGATCCCGAAGGCAGGCTGGCCCAGGAATGGCGCAACGTGAAAGTCCCAGGCCACGCCCAGGCCGTGCTCGACGCCATTCCCGCCAAGTGAAGCCTTCCGACCTATCCGTCCCATCGCGCCGGCGCGTCTCGCGCCGACGCGCAGGACCCGCGTCTTCCGGCCGCTCCGGCCGGATACCCACGGCATCACGCATGCCGCGTTCCATCCACCAGCAAGCCAGCGAGGCAACTTCCGTATGACCGGAAGCAAGCGCATTTACGCTCTCGACACCAACGTTTTGCTGCACGATCCCACATCGCTGTTCCGCTTCGAAGAACACGACGTGTTCATCCCCATGACAGTGCTGGAGGAGCTGGACGAAAAGAAAAAGGGAGCCTCCGAGGTTTCCCGCAACGGACGCCAGGTCAGCCGCTTCCTCAACGAGCTGATCGAACACGGCAACGGCCACGGCATCAGCAACGGACTGGAACTGACCAGCCCGCAAGGCATCAAGCTCAAGCGCGGCGGAACGGTTGGCCGACTGTACTTCCAGCAGCGCGCCACCAACGGGCACGGCAAGGCGGACAATCTCATCCTGGCCGCGGTGATCGAACTGCGCGACCAGAACCCCGACCGCTCGGTGATCCTGGTCAGCAAGGACATCAACCTGCGCATCAAGGCCAAGATCTACGGCATCGATGCGGAGGACTATGAGAACGACCGCGCGCTCGACGACTTCGCCCTGCTCTACACCGGTTCGACCGAACTCACGGAGGACTTCTGGGACCGCCATCCCGAAGTGCAGTCGTGGAACGAGCGCGGCCGCACCTACTACAAGGTCACGCGCCACGAGGACGAAGACTGGCATCCGAACCAGTGCCTGTTCCTTCCTGGCGAGAACAGCATCGAGTTGCGCGTGCTGCACGTCGACGAGGAAGAAGCCACGCTGGTGCTGCTCGACGACCACAGCCACGCCAACCACGCGGTCTGGGGCATCGCCGCACGCAATCGCGAACAGAATTTCGCGCTCAACGTGCTGATGGACCCGGATGTGGACTTCGTCACCCTGCTCGGTACCGCCGGCACCGGCAAGACGCTGCTCGCGCTGGCCGCCGGCCTGGCTCAGGTGATGGACCAGCAGCGCTACCGGGAAATCATCA
>JBCNOA010000308.1:0-5331 GCA_039594095.1 Dyella sp. | reverse complement strand
CTTCCAGCGCGGGAAGTCGCCTTTCTCGATGCTCTCGTACAAGTCGCGCTGCGAACTCTCACGGTCCTGGGCGATCACTTCGGCGGCCTCGGCGTGGCCTCGCCACCAGCGAAGGTTGCCTCCAGCTGTTCCATCAGCTCGCGCTGTTGCTTGGTCAGACGCACCGGCGTTTCCACCACCACGTGGCAGATCAGATCGCCCGTGCGGCCGCTACGCACCGACTTGACGCCGCGGCCACGCAGGCGGAACTGCTGCCCGGTCTGCGTTTCCGGCGGAATCTGGATCGGCACTTCGCCTTCCAGCGTAGGCACCATCAGTTCGTCGCCGAGCGCGGCTTGCCCGAAACGAATCGGCAATTCGCAATAAAGATCGTTGCCCTGCCGCTGGAAGATCGCGTGCTCGCGCACGTGCACTTCCACGTACAAGTCGCCGGCTTCACCGCCAGGCCCGCCGGCTTCCCCCTGTCCCGTCAGGCGAATGCGGTCGCCCGAATCGACGCCGGCCGGAATACGCACGGCGAGCGTGCGGGTCTCTTCAAGACGGCCTTCGCCATGGCACTGCTTGCAAGGCTTTTCGATCGCCTGGCCCGATCCGCTGCAATGCGGGCAGGTCTGCTGGATCGAGAAGATGCCGTTCTGCATGCGCACGCGGCCGTGGCCGTTGCAGGTCCGGCATGTGGAGACCTTGCCGTCCTCGGAGCCTGAGCCGTTGCAGTGGTGGCAGTTGACCTGAGTGGGTACCTGGATGCTCTTCTCGACGCCGAATACGGCTTCCTCGAGATCCAATTCCATCAGGTAGCGCAGATCGGCGCCGCGGCGCGAACGGGAGCGGCCACCGCCGCCCATGCCGAAGATGTCGCCGAAAATGTCGCCGAAGATATCGCCCATGTCGCCGAAGCCGCCCGCCCCGCGGCCGCCCATGCCCGCCTCGAAGGCGGCATGGCCGTGCTGGTCGTACAGGGAGCGCTTCTGCGGATCGGAGAGCACCTCGTAGGCTTCCTTCGCCTCCTTGAATTTCTCCTGCGCATGCGGATCGTCCGGGCAACGGTCCGGGTGGTACTTCATCGCCAGGCGGCGGAAGGATTTCTTCAGTTCGGCCTCGGTGACCGTGCGCTCGACGCCGAGGATCTCGTAATAGTCACGCTTGCTCATGCTGGTTTCCGACTCGGATCGCTATGCCATGAATCGCAGCGATCCATGTCCCCTCGAGAACTCCCTCAAGAAACAGCCCGCGCCTGGGTCGAATCCCGGGCGCGGGCTGCGTCAGATCGGCTGGGCCGACCGTTCCATCACTTCTTGTCGTCGCCCTTCACTTCGGTGAACTCGGCGTCGACCACGTCGTCCGCGTGAGCCGAACCCTGCGGGCCGGCACCCGGCTGCGGGCCACCGGCCGCGCCGCCCTGGGCGGCCGCATACAACGACTGCGCAGCCTGCTCGAGCTTCTCGATCTTGGCTTCGATGGCGGCCTTGTCGTCGCCGTCCTTCGCCTTCTCCAGTTCGGACAGCGCGCCCTCGATCGTGCTGAGCTGCTCGCCCGGCACCTTGCCGCCGTGCTCCTTCAGCGCGCTACGGGTGGCGTGCACCAGCTGGTCGGCCTTGTTGCGGGTGCTGACCAGCTCCTGGAACTTCTTGTCTTCTTCCTTGTTGGCTTCGGCGTCCGCGACCATGCGGGCGATCTCTTCCTCGGACAGGCCCGAGCCGGCCTTGATCTCGATCTTCTGTTCCTTGCCGGTCTTCTTGTCCTTGGCCGACACGTGCAGGATGCCGTTGGCGTCGATGTCGAAGGTCACTTCGATCTGCGGCATGCCGCGCGGCGCCGGCTCGATACCCTGCAGGTCGAACTTGCCCAGCGACTTGTTCGCGCTGGCGCGCTCACGCTCGCCCTGCAGCACGTGCACGGTCACCGCGGTCTGGTTGTCGTCGGCCGTGGAGAACACCTGCGAAGCCTTGGTCGGCACCGTGGTGTTCTTCTCGATCAGCTTGGTCATCACGCCGCCCATGGTCTCGATACCCAGCGACAGCGGGGTCACGTCCAGCAGCAGCACGTCCTTCACCGAACCGCCCAGCACGCCGCCCTGGATCGCGGCGCCCACGGCGACCGCCTCATCCGGGTTGACGTCCTTGCGCGGCTCCTTGCCGAAGAAATCCTTCACCGATTCCTGCACCTTCGGCATGCGGGTCTGGCCGCCAACCAGGATCACCTCGTCGATGTCGGACACGCGCAGGCCGGCGTCGTTGAGCGCGGTGCGGCACGGCTCGATGGTGCGCTTGACCAGGTCTTCCACCAGCGCTTCGAGCTTGGCGCGGGTCAGCTTGATGTTGAGGTGCTTCGGACCGGAGGCGTCGGCCGTGATGTACGGCAGGTTCACTTCGGTCTGGTGGCTGGAGGACAGCTCGATCTTGGCGCGCTCGGCGGCATCCTTCAGGCGCTGCAGGGCCAGCGGATCCTTGCGCAGGTCCATGCCCTGGTCCTTCTTGAACTCCTCGACGAGGTAGTCGATGACGCGCAGGTCGAAGTCTTCGCCGCCCAGGAAGGTGTCGCCGTTGGTGGCCAGCACCTCGAACTGCTTCTCGCCGTCGACGTCGGCGATCTCGATGATCGACACGTCGAAGGTGCCGCCGCCCAGGTCGTACACCGCGATCTTGCGGTCGCCGCCCTTCTTGTCCAGGCCGTAGGCCAGCGCGGCCGCGGTCGGCTCGTTGATGATGCGCTTGACGTCCAGGCCCGCGATCTTGCCCGCGTCCTTGGTGGCCTGACGCTGGCTGTCGTTGAAGTAGGCCGGCACGGTGATCACCGCTTCGGTGACCGGCTCTCCGAGATAGTCTTCGGCGGTCTTCTTCATCTTCATCAGCACTTTCGCGGAGATCTCCTGCGGTGCCATCTTCTTGCCGTCGGCGGTCGCCACCCAGGCGTCGCCGTTATCGTGCGCGACGATGCCGTAGGGCACGATGTGCAGGTCCTTCTGGACCTCGGCGTCGGTGAACTTGCGGCCGATGAGGCGCTTCACCGCGTAGAAGGTGTTCTTGGGATTGGTGACGCTCTGGCGCTTGGCCGGCGCACCCACCAGCACTTCGCCGTCCTTGGTGAAAGCGACGATCGACGGGGTGGTGCGATCGCCTTCCGCGTTCTCGATGACCTTGGTGCTGCTGCCATCCATGATGGCGACGCAGGAGTTGGTCGTACCCAGGTCGATGCCGATGATCTTGCCCATGTCTATGCTCCGAAAAATTCGTTGCGGCCCCGCGGCCGCGCTGTCTTGTCAAATGGGGCCCGGCCCTTGCGATTCAACGTGCCGGCGAGCCCTCGTTGTCTGCTCTGAAGCCATCGGCACGGGCCCGTTCAGGCCATCGCCGACGGATGACGCTGTCAGTCCTTGGCGACCGCGACCAGGGCCGGCCGCAACAGGCGATCGTTCAGTACGTAGCCCTTCTGCAGCACGCTGACCACCGTGTTCGGGGCCTTGCCCGGGGCTTCCACCATGCTCACGGCATGATGGCGTTCCGGATCGAGCGGCTGGCCCAGCGGATCGACCTGCACCAGGCCGTTGTTCTCGGCGATCTTGAGCAGCGACTTCAGCGTGAGCGCGATGCCCTCGCGCACGCTGGCCACGTCGCCGCCTTCCGCGGCCAGGCCCATTTCCAGGCCGTCATAGACGGGCAGCAGCTCATTGAGCAACTTCTCGTTGGCGAAACGGCGCGCCTGCTCCACGTCGCGGTGCAGGCGACGGCGCTGGTTCTCGATTTCCGCCTTCTCGCGAAGCACGGTATCGCGCAACTCCACGTTGGCGGCCTCCAGCTCCGCCACCCGGGCCCTCAGGGCCTCCAGTTCGGCGTGCGCGTCCGGCGCGGCGGCTTCCGGCGCCCCATTGGGCGCCTGCGGGTCGTTGTTCTGCATGAAAGGCTCCAAAACCAAAACGTGGCCGGCACGTGATGCCGACCCCCAACAATACGCGGGAAACCCCGCCTCCCGGGGCGGTTATAAGGCCGTGGCGGCGCGATTCAAGGCGTCGCTCAGCACGCCGGCCGTGGCCTGGACGACCGGGATCACCCGCTCGTAGGCCATGCGGGTGGGGCCAATCACCCCGACCGCCCCCAAAACGCGCCCCTGAGTGCCATAGGTGGCCGTAACCACGCTGCAGCCGTCCAGGGCCGCGAAACCCGATTCCTCACCGATGAACAACCGCACACCCGGGGCCTTGGCGCAGACTTCCATGAGCTGCAGCAGCTCGTTTTTCTTCTGAAACGCCTCGAACAGCTCACGCAGACGGTCCAGATTGGCCAGTTCCGCGTAGCCCATGAGGTTGGTCTGGCCGCTCACCAGTACGTCGTCCCCTTCCGCCTGGGGCGCGAAGGAGGCCGCGGCCAGCTCTACGGCGCTGGAAAGCATCCGATTGAGTTCGCTGCTGGCCTCGCGCAGCTCTAGCAGCAGATGGGCCCGGATGTCGTCCAATCGCAGGCCGGCGAAGTGCGTATTGAGGTAATTGGCCGCCTGCTCCAGCTCTCCCGCTTCCAGTGGCTTGGCCAGCTGGATAACCCGGTTCTGCACCTGGTTGTCGGAGAACACCAGGATCACCAGCACCCGGGCATCGGGCAGCGCCACGAAATCGATGTGGCGCAAGGGAAAATCCGCCTGGCGGGGCACCGTCACCACACCGGCGAAATGGGTCATGGCCGACAGCAGGCTCGACACGTTGCCCAGCAAGTCGCGGGTGGTCGTGGGGCCGATAGGCAGCTCACGCTGCAGGCGCGCCATTTCCTCGAAAGGCAGCGGCTGCAGCTCGATCAGGCTGTCGACGAACAGGCGCAGGCCGCGCGGTGTCGGCACGCGGCCGGCGGACGTGTGCGGCGAGGCCACCAAGCCTGCGTCTTCCAGGTCCGCCATGATGTTGCGGATGGTCGCCGGGCTCACGTCCAAGCCGGACGAACGCGACAGCGTCCGCGAGCCGACGGGCTCGCCATCGGCCAGGTATTGCGCGATCAGCGTGCGCAACAGGCGTCGCGCGCGGGCATCCAGGTCGTGGCCGAGGGGTCGAGACATGCGCTGTGGCAATCCGTGAGACGCGTAACAAATAAGGTTTGGCCCGGCAGTTTGCAAGAAACCCGCCCCATACGGGTCAACGCCGGGCCGGGTCTCACCCCGGGGCCGAGGCGGCTCCTGCCCGTCCGGTTCTGCCCTTACAATCCACCGACTTTTCAGCGCGCCACCCCATGCTCACCTCGCTCTACGTCCGCCATTTCGCAGTTGTAGAAGAAGCCGAGATCGCCTTCGGCCCGGGCCTCACCGTCGTCAGCGGCGAGACCGGCGCCGGCATTCTTAATGGGAAATATCAAC
>JBCNOA010000307.1:0-5341 GCA_039594095.1 Dyella sp. | reverse complement strand
TTCATGGACAGCTTCATGATCTACACCGAGCCGTTCGTGCTGACCGGCGGCGGCCCCGGCAATGCCACGACGTTCCTGTCGCAGTACCTGACGCAGAAGGCGGTCGGCCAGTTCGACCTGGGCCCGGCGGCGGCATTCTCGATCGTGTACTTCCTCATCATCCTGCTGTTCTGCTTCGTCCTCTACAACTGGATGCAACGCATGGGCAGCGCCAGCACGGCCGTGGGAGACGACCATGCGTAAGAACAACAACAACGAACACCAGCGCAAGATCGCCCGGGCGATCACGCTGGCGGTGTACGTGGCGTTTGCGGTGCTGCCGCTGTACTGGATGCTGAGCATGTCGCTCAAGACCAACGAGGAGACGCTGGCCGGCTTCTCGATCTGGCCGAAGCTCGTCACGTTCGATAACTACAAGATCATCTTCACCGATCCGTCGTGGTACTGGGGTTACATCAACTCCATCATCTACGTGACGATGAACACGGTGCTCTCGACCGTGGTGGCGCTGCCGGCGGCCTACGCCTTCTCGCGCTACCGCTTCCTGGGCGACAAGCACATGTTCTTCTGGCTGCTGACGAACCGCATGACACCGCCCGCGGTGTTCCTGCTGCCGTTCTTCCAGCTGTATTCGACGGTCGGCCTGATGGACACGCACCTGGGCGTGGCGCTGGCGCACATGCTGTTCAACGTGCCGCTGGCGGTGTGGATTCTCGAAGGCTTCATGTCGGGCATCCCGCGCGAGATTGACGAGACGGCCTACATCGACGGCTACAGCTTTCCCAAGTTCTTCCTGAAGATCTTCCTGCCGCTCATCAAGGCCGGCGTGGGCGTGACGGCGTTCTTCTGCTTCATGTTCAGTTGGGTCGAACTGCTGCTCGCGCGCACGCTCACCTCGGTCGATGCCAAACCCATTACCGCGGTGATGACACGCACGGTGTCGGCCTCGGGCATGGATTGGGGCGTGCTGGCCGCAGCGGGTGTGCTGACGATCATTCCGGGCGCGCTGGTGATCTGGTTTGTGCGGAACTACATCGCGAAGGGCTTCGCGATGGGCCGCGTGTAAACGCGATCAGGACGATTCTGACGGCCCGGCGCGGCCTTGCCGTACCACACGTACTGTCTGCGGCCGCGCCGAACCGTCAGAACCGCTGCGCTTCGCCCTGATCACGTTTCCACGGACGAGGGAACGAATGTTGGAGAAATGAACATGTTCAGCTGGATGGCCTGGACGCCCGAAGTGGCGATCTTCTTTGGCTGCATCGCCTTGATGCTGGCCAGCATGACGGTGTGGGAGGTGGTTCGACCGACCGTGGAGCGCAAGGGCTTCCTGCCCATCGCCACCACGCGCGGCGACCGCCTCTTCATTGGCCTGCTGACCGCGGCCTATATCAACCTGGCGTGGGTTGGGCTCACGTCGGAAGAGACAAGCGCCTGGGGCGGCTTCATCGCCTCGATGGTGGTGCTGCTGATCGTGATGTGGCGCGGCTGACGCGCCATCGAACTTGAATTTGCAGGTCCGGGGGCATCGGCACGCGTTGATGCTTCCACGCCCAAATTGACGTACGGGCACAGGCATTCCATCACGCTCCCCGCGTCGGAATGCCGGATGTTTTCGCTGCGGGGAGAACAACAAGCCAACAAGCACGAGGAGATACCGATGAAAACATCCTGGCGCATGACGCTCCAAATCAGTGCCATTGCACTGGCGAGCGCCCTGGCAGTCGGCGCAGCCCATGCCGGCGAAGCCGAAGCCAAGAAGTGGATCAGCAGCGAGTTCCAGCCCAGCACGCTGAATCAACAGCAGCAGATGGCGGAAATGAAGTGGTTCATCGACGCCGCGGCCAAGCTCAAGGCCAAGGGCGTGACCGAGATCCACGTCGTGTCGGAAACGCTCGACACGCACGCCTATGAATCGAAGACGCTGGCCAAGGCCTTTGAAGAAATCACCGGCATCAAGGTCAAGCACGACATCATGCAGGAAGGCGATGTCGTCGAAAAACTGCAGACCTCGATGCAATCCGGCAAGAGCATCTATGACGGCTGGATCTCCGACTCCGACCTGATCGGCACGCACTACCGCTATGGCGTAGTGATGCCGCTGTCGGACTACATGGCCGGCGAAGGCAAGGAGTTCACCAACCCGGGCCTGGACCTGAAGGACTTCATCGGCACGAGCTTCACCACCGCGTCGGACGGCAAGCTGTACCAGCTGCCCGACCAGCAGTTCGCCAACCTGTACTGGTTCCGCGCCGACTGGTTCGCCCGCAAGGACCTGCAAGACAAGTTCAAGGCCAAGTACGGCTACGACCTGGGCGTGCCCGTCAACTGGACAGCCTATGAAGACATCGCCAACTTCTTCACGAACGACGTGAAGGAGTTGGACGGCAAGCGCGTCTACGGCCACATGGATTACGGCAAGAAGGACCCGTCGCTCGGCTGGCGCTTTACCGACGCCTGGCTGTCGATGGCCGGCTCCGCCGACAAAGGCATCCCGAACGGCCTGCCGGTCGACGAATGGGGTATCCGCGTGGAAGGCTGCGCACCGGTGGGCGCCTCGATGTCGCGCGGCGGCGCTACCAACAGCCCGGCCGCCGTGTACGCCCTCACCAAGTACATCGACTGGATGAAGAAGTACGCCCCGCCAGAGGCGACCGGCATGACCTTCAACGAAGCCGGCCCGGTGCCCGCACAAGGCCACATCGCCCAGCAGGTGTTCTGGTACAGCGCCTTCACCGCGCCGATGACCAAGCCGGGCCCGGTCGTGAACGCCGATGGCTCGCCCAAGTGGCGCATGGCCCCGTCGCCGCACGGCCCGTACTGGAAGGACGGCATGCAGAACGGCTACCAGGACGTCGGCTCGTGGACGTTCTTCAAGTCCACCCCGTTCGAGCGCCGCTCGGCCGCGTGGCTGTACGCGCAGTTCGTCACGTCGAAGACCGTGTCGCTCAAGAAGTCGATCACCGGCCTCACGTTCATCCGTGACTCCGACATCCACAGCGACTACTTCACCAAGAACGCAGCCAAGTACGGCGGCCTGATCGAGTTCTACCGTAGCCCGGCCCGTGTGGCGTGGACGCCGACCGGCAACAACGTGCCCGACTATCCGAAGCTGGCACAGCTCTGGTGGAAGAACGTCGCCACGGCCGTCACGGGCGAGAAGACCCCGCAAGGCGCGATGGACAACCTGGCCAAGGAAATGGACCAGGTGATGGGTCGCCTGCAGCGCGCAGGCATGAAGAACTGCGCGCCGAAGCTGAACCCGGAAAGCGATCCGTCGAAGTGGCTGTCGACCGAACACGCCCCGTGGAAGAAGCTCGACAACGAGCGTCCGAAGGGTGAGACGGTGGCCTACGACAAGCTGCTCGCAGCCTGGAAGGCCGGCAAGGTGCGCTGATCACGCGCCGCCCGCAGGGCGCCGGTCTTTGACGACGGCCACCTGCGGGCTACCATGCTTGCTTCCGTTTCATCCACTGTCGGGCAGGGAGCACCCTGACCTGGCCCGACAGTCATCAGACTCTGCCTTATGGAATACCTCCTCGCGCTCGACCAGGGCACATCCAGCTCACGCGCCATCGTCTTCAACCGCGCCGGCCAGATCGTCGCCAGTGCCCAGCAGGAGTTTCCCCAGCATTTCCCGCAGCCCGGCTGGGTCGAGCATGATCCGTTCGACATCTGGAACAGCCAGCTCGCCACCTGCCGCGCCGCACTCGAACAAGCCAAGCTCTCCGCCGCCGACATGGCGGCGCTTGGCATCACCAACCAGCGCGAAACCACCATGGTGTGGGAGCGAGCCACGGGCAAGCCGATCTTCAACGCCATCGTCTGGCAGGACCGCCGCACCGAAGCCATCTGCGAACGCCTGCGCGCCGAGGGTCTGGAAGACGAGGTGCGCAAGCGCACCGGCCTGATCATCGACCCGTATTTTTCCGCCACCAAGCTGCGCTGGATTCTCGACCACGTGGACGGCGCCCGCGAGCGCGCCGCGCGTGGTGAACTCGCCTTCGGCACCATCGACAGTTGGCTGGTGTGGCAACTTACCGCGCCGCGATCGCCGAGCAGCTGGCCCCGGCCCCGCCGGGCCGCCGCGCCGCGGTCGAACGGGCGGTGGCGAAGTCGCTCGCCGCCGAAGCGGACCTCGACTGGGCGGGCCAGCGCTCCGCGGACCTCAACGCGATCGACCACTGGCTGAGCACGAGCGCCCTCCCGGGCCCTGACGACATCGCCTCGATCGGCCTCGCCTTGGGCGACCTGGACATCCGCGACTACGCGCTCCGCCGCATCTCCAGCGGCCGGCTCGAAGGCAACCGGATCGACCTGTGGCTGTGGGGCGCCCGCCACATGGCGGACGACCTCCTCGCCCCGGCCGCGACGGTCGCGGGCTTCGCCGCCTACCGCTTCGGGAACGGCGTCCTCGCCCTCGAAGCGTTCGAGACGGCGCTGAAGGCGAGCCCGCACTACCGGCTCGCGCAAATGCTCATGGCCGCGCTCCAGGCGGGTTATCCGCCGAGCGCCCTCGGCAACATCGGCACCGGCGACATCGAAGCCGCGGAGAAAGAGGACTGACCCGAAGACCCGGCCTCCCCCGGAAACCCAGCAAGAGAGAAGAGCAGTAATGCCACCGGAATCGAAACTTCATCGATCGGAGCAGACACGCACCGGAGCCGCACCTTCCACAGGCCACCGCGCCCCGCCGGGGATAGCTAGTCTGGGGGCATGGGTGAACTCCCGAGCGATTTCGCCGCGATCCTCCTGGTCGGCGGCAGGGCCCGGCGATTCGCCGGATGCGCGAAGAGCGAACTGGTCGTCGACGGCGCCACGATCCTCGAACGCATGCTGGCGGCCTGCGCCGGGGCGGCCGCCCGGGTCGTGGTGGGCGCGCGGCCCTCCGATGCCGCGCCCCTCCCCGAAGGGGTGGTCCAGGTCCTGGAGGACCCGCCGGGTTCGGGCCCGGCGAGGTCGGTCCGGACCGGCCTGGGGCACGTCTCCGACCACTGCACGCGGGTGGCGGTCCTCCCCGGGGACCTCCCGTTCCTGACGCCCGAGGCGCTGCGGCTCCTCCTGGGCACGGCGGACGCGGCGGGCCCGGAGACCGGAGCGGTCTTCTGCGACAACGCGGGACGCAGGCAGTGGCTGTGCGGCGTATGGCCCGCGGACCGCCTCCGCCGCAACGCAGCAGGGGTCGAACCGGGAGCCCCCGCGAGGCTCCTGTTCACCGGGATCGACATCGAGACCGTGGTCTGGGAGGACGCCAGTCCGCCCCCGTGGTTCGACTGCGACACCCCGGAAGACCTCGACCAGGCCCGATCCTGGGCCGCGGACCTGAAATAGCGGCACCGAC
>JBCNOA010000306.1:0-5367 GCA_039594095.1 Dyella sp. | reverse complement strand
ACGGGGGGGGGCAGGGCGACCAGGACAAGGTGGAGCGCCATATCTGACTGGACTTCGACGGCCGCGGCTTCAACGTCAGCGACCATCTCACGGGCACCCTGCGTCGAAGCCAACGCCTCGATGTCGCGGCGCCCTGGCAGTTGCAGCGGGCGGCGCAGGGCGAGACGCCGTTGCTCGTCACCGCGGGCGCGGGCGGCCGCAGCGGCGTCGAGCTGCGCGAGGCGGAATTGGATATGCAGGCCGGGTTGCGCCTGCCGCGCGGCGGCAGCCTGCCCAGCGGCGGCTGGCAGATGCCGCTGGAGAACATCGACGCGACGCTGCACCTTCCCTACGGCTATCGACTGATCGGCGCGACCGGCGCGGATCGTTCGCCCGATTCGTGGATCGCGCAGTGGAGCTTGCTGGACCTTTTCGTAGTCGCGCTGATCGCGCTGCTCGCCGGGCGCCTCCTGGGCTGGCCGTGGGCGCTGCTGGCGGTGGGTTTCCTTGCGCTGTCGCAGCACGAATACGATGCGCCGCGCTGGACCTTGGGTATCGCGCTGGCGCTGGCCCTGCTCGCGCGCGCCTTGCCAGAAGGGAAACTGCGTCTCGGCTCGCGCATCGGCGCGGGCGCCGTGCTGGCGCTGGCCGTTCTGTGGTCGCTGCCGTTCGCGGCGCGGCAGATGGACTACGTGCTGCATCCGCAGCTCGAGGACCAGGGCTCGATGCTCGCCGCGGTGAACTATGCGCCGGATGCGCGCGCGCCGGCTTCGCCGAAGAAGGCTGCCCTGGCTCCGCGCCAGGCACCCGTCGAAGAGGAGGCCGTGAGCGCGGCTGCGCCGCCGCCTCCGACGCCTGTGCCTATGGCTCCTTCGGAGCAGGATGCCGTCGGCGGCCATGCGTCCGACGCACGTGTGCTGCAAAGCGTCGTCATGACCGGGGCGGCGATAACTCCGGGATCCGGGTTTTCCCAACAGGCCGACACGCACAGCGTGATCCAGGCCGGACACGGCGAGCCGTCGTGGGATACGGGCAACAACTATCAACTGGGCTGGTCCGGTCCGATCACCGCCGAGCAGACGACGCACCTGATCATTGCGCCCGCATGGCTGGTGCGACTGCTGCGCCTGGCGATGCTCGGCCTGCTGGCGGTGCTGGTCGCGCGCGTGGTGCTGGGGGTGTTCCGCGCGTCGGACGGCTCGGCTTCCGGCGGTTTCGGTGTGCGCCGGATGTTCGGCCGCGCCGCGGCGGTCCTGCTGGTGCTGGCTTGGATGCCGCATGCCGCGCATGCGCAGAGCGAGGCGTTGCCTGGCGATGCGTTGCTGCAGCAGCTTCGCCAGCGGCTGACTGAGGCGCCCAAGTGCGTGCCCGACTGCGCGGCCATCGCGCTTGTCCAGGTGCAGGCCAGCGGCGATCAGGTCGACCTCGACCTGGAAATACACGCTGGCGCGTCCGTGGCCGTGCCTCTGCCGCAACCGGACGGTGCGCTGCAGCTGACGGCCGCGAGCGTCGACGGCCATGCCGATGCACCGCTGGCGCAGCGTGGCGAGCAGGTCTTCGTTCGGCTGGATCGTGGCGTGCATCGTGTGTCGCTGCGTTATCGCGCGAGCGGCGAGGACACTTTGAGCCTGCGTTTCGCTCTTCATCCGCAGCGCGTGGGCTTCGCCGGTCAAGGCTGGGCGATCGACGGCGTGGACGAAGGCCGCGCTTTGGGCGACAGCCTCGCGCTCCATCGCGTCCGCGCCGGCGCGGACGGCAAGGAAGTCGCCGCCGGAAGCCAGGCCTTTCCACCTTACGTGAGCGTGCAGCGGGTCCTGACGCTCGGCGTCGACTGGTCGGTGGAAACGACAGTGACCCGCATCGCGCCGCGCGAGGGCGGCTTCAGTCTCGACCTACCGCTGCTGCCGGGCGAACATCCGCTGGGCGACGATGCCCGCGTGCACGATGGCCGCATCGGCGTGACGTTCAATGGCGGACAGGATGAGGTGAGCTGGACCAGTCGCCTCGATCGCACCGAAAAGCTGGAACTGAAGGCTCCGGCACTCGGTGAGCGCGCGGAGGCATGGCAGGTGCAGGCTGCGCCGATGTGGCACGTGGACAGCCAGGGCGTACCGGCCAGTCAGGAAGACGGCGCGCTCGCCTTCCGCCCGTTGCCGGGCGAAGTGCTGCATCTGACAGCGAGCCAGCCCACGGCCATCGAAGGGGACAGCCTGGCATTCGACGAAGTCAGAACCGAAAGCGCCATCGGCGATCGCGTGACCGAGACCGTTCTGCGCTTGCTCGCACGCAGCACGCGCGGCGGCGAGCACGCCATTGTGTTGCCGCCGGGTGCGGAACTGCTGGAAGCGAAGCGCGATGGCGACGTACTGAGTCTGGCCGTGCGCGATGGCAAGCTGAGCCTTCCGCTGTTGCCCGGTCAGCATCAGTACGAGTTGCGCTTGCGCGAGCCGCGTGGCGTGGGTGCGGTGACGCGCAGTGCGCAACTGGCGATGGGTGCGCCGGCCGCCAATCTTCATCTCTCGATGAACCTGCCGGAGAACCGCTGGGTCTTGTGGACCTGGGGGCCGACCGCCGGGCCCGCGGTGTTGTATTGGTCGCAGCTGGTCGTGCTGCTTCTTGCCGCCTGGCTGCTCGCACGCTACGCGCCCACGCCGCTGCGTTTCCATCACTGGCTGCTGCTCGGCCTGGGTTTCTCTGCCTTCGCGTGGAGCGCCTACGCCTTGGTGGTGGTGTGGTTGATCGCCCTGGGCGTCCGCGCTCGCCGAGCGCCGCCGGAACGGCTCGGAACTGCCGGCTTCAACCTGCTGCAGATCGCGCTTGCGTTCTTCACCGTCGTTGCCCTCGCGGTGCTGATCTCGGCGGTACCGAAGGGCCTGCTCGGCCTGCCGGACATGCACGTGGCAGGCAACGGTTCCACGGCGTGGCGCCTGCAATGGTTCGCCGACCAGACCACGGATGCGCTTCCTCGCGGTGGCGTGTTCAGCGTGTCGCTGTGGGTCTACAAGATCGCCATGCTGCTGTGGGCCCTATGGCTGGCCAATGCCCTGATCGGCTGGTTGCGCTGGGGGTTCGAGGCGTGGACGCGCGAGGGCTACTGGCGTAAGCGCGAGCCCAAGCCTAGAGACTCGTTGCCGCCCGAGCTGCCGGTTTCGCCGGCGCATGAGGAGCCGCGCAAGGATGGCTGACGTGCGCAGCGTGCTGGCTGCGGCGACGCAGCGCCTTGGCGACCGGATCGATGCCGAGGCGCTGTTGTTGCACGTTCTGGGCAAGCCCCGCAGTTGGCTGATCGCGCACGACACCGATGAGCTGGACGAGCGCCTGCTCTCGGCTTTCGAGTCGATGGTCGTGCGGCGTGCGAGCGGCGAGCCGGTCGCCTATATCACCGGTCGCCGCGGCTTCTGGTCGATGGATCTGGAAGTGACGCCCGCCACGTTGATTCCGCGGCCGGAAACCGAATTGCTGGTCGAGCTGGCGCTGGAGCGGTTGCCGCCTGATCGTTCCAGCCGCGCCTTGGACTTGGGCACGGGCAGCGGCGCGATCGCGCTGGCGATCGCGCGCGAGCGGCCATTGGCCGATGTCAGCGCGGTGGACCTGAGCGCCGACGCGTTGGCGGTGGCGCGTGCCAACGCGAAGCGGTTGGGGCTGGATCGAGTCCGCTTCCTGCATGGGACCTGGATGACACCGTTGTCCGGCGAGCGCTTCGATGTGATCGTTTCCAATCCGCCGTACATCGAGGCATCCGATCCGCACCTGGGTCAGGGCGATCTGCGCTTCGAGCCGGCCACCGCGCTGGCGTCGGGCGCGGACGGGCTGGATGCGATCCGCGAGATCGTCGCCGATGCGCCCCGCCATCTGAATCCAGGCGGATGGCTGCTGATGGAGCACGGTTGGAACCAAGGGCCGGCCGTGCGCGGTCTGCTGGAACAAGCCGGCTACGCCGGCGTCTTCACCGCCCCCGATCTCGAGGGTCGGGACCGTGTGAGCGGCGGTCACCGCTAGCGATTCTTCGCCACGATGGGCTTATGAGGGACCGGCTTTGGGTCGGCGGGCATGTGCGTTCGCCGCAAAAACGTGCGCGCGCCCGCATCCCCGACGAGACATTGTTGACAACGTTGTCATGCGGGAGTCCATTGGCTCGGCTGGCGCCCGGGTGCCAGTGCTGATGGGGAGCCGGGGAGGGCGCCACATCGTCGGGAGGGAGGCGGACATCCGGTGGGGGCCGGGCATCCGTTCTCGGGGCGTCGTGCCGCTGCGCGTCGCGACCATCGCATCCGACGTACCCGCGTCGTCATATCCGGCGTTCGAGGTCCTTTCGATCACGGAGTCGTGTCATGCGCATTCTGTTGAAGGTTCTGCTGCTGCTGGCCATGGTGCCGGCGGCTCTATGGAGCGGGGCGAGCGCGGCGCAAAGCGCGAGTTGCGCCGGGGTGGCGGCATGGAACGCCACTACCATCTATAACGCCGGCGACAAGATGGTCTACAACAACCATCTGTATCAGGCGCTCACGCAGATATGGAACACACCGCCGGATTACTGTCCGAGCTGCGGCTGGTATCAGGATCTCGGCCAGTGCGGCGGCGGCACCAATCAGCCGCCCACGGCCAGCCTGACTTCGCCGGCCAACGGCGCCACTTTCACCGCTGGCGCCAATATCACGCTCAGCGCGAACGCCAGCGACAGCGACGGCACCGTGAGCAAGGTCGAATTCTTCAACGGCTCCACGTCGCTGGGCGTGACGACGTCCACGCCGTACTCGTTGACCTGGAGCAACGTCCCCGCCGGCAGCTACGTGCTGAAAGCGGTAGCCACCGACAATGGCGGGCTGACGGGGGCTTCGGCGACGGTCAGCATCACGGTCAATCCGACGAGCGGCGGCGACACCACGCCGCCGAGCGTGCCGCAGGGCCTGACTTCGCCTTCGCAGACGGCCAGCACGGTGTCGCTGAGCTGGAACGCCTCCACCGACAACAGCGGTGGCAGCGGCGTGGCTGGCTACGACGTGTACCGCAATGGGGCGCTGGTCGGATCCACGTCGGCCACCAGCTACACCGACACGGGCCTGACGGCGAGTACCAGCTACAGCTATGCCGTGCGTGCGCGCGACAACGCCGGCAATGCATCGGCACAGAGCGCATCCGTCAGCGCCAAGACCAGCGCGGGCGGCGGCGGTGGCGGCAAGCGCGTGATCGGCTACTTCACGCAGTGGGGCATCTACGGACGCAATTACCAGGTGAAGAACATCGACACCAGCGGTTCGGCTGCGGTGCTCACGCACATCAACTACGCCTTCGGCAACGTGCGCAATAACGTGTGCGAGGTGGGTGTGACTCAGGCTTCCGACCCGAATACCGGCGTCGGTGGCGATGCCTACGCGGACTACACCAAGT
>JBCNOA010000305.1:0-5367 GCA_039594095.1 Dyella sp. | reverse complement strand
CCGGCGATGGCGCCAAAGCGGAGGCCGCGTCGGCCAAGACCAAGGGCAAAGCCAAAAAGGCCGAGGAGGAATGAACCGGAAACCCTGAGCAACGAGGCGGCCGCCATGGATGAGGCCGCCAGGCAAGCATCCACCCCACCGTGGCGACCCTGGCGGGTCGCCACGGTTGCGCCTACACTCCGCCTTCACTTCCGCCCGCCCGGACCGTCCGGGCGGCACGATCCATGGCCCCAGATCCAGGCCCCATGAAGCGACTCCTTCGGCTCTCCACGCCTTCCGCGCCATGATCCTGCCGCGTTACCGCATTGCCGCCTCGGGTATCGGCGGAGCCGGCAAGGGGCTGTTCCTGGAAGAAGACGTCGCCGCCGGACGCATCGTCACGGCGCCGGATGCCATCGACCGCACCTGGAGCCTGGCCGACATCCTCGGTTCGCCTGAACTGAAGTCCCAGCTGCATGCCAGCGCACGCTGGTTCGAGGACCGCTACACGTTGTCCCCCGATTGGCCGGACGAGTGCTACATCAACCACAGTTTCGATCCCACCGGCCTGTGGCACCTCGGTTTCGTATTCGCCACGCGGAAACTGCTCGCGGGCACCGAGATCACCGTGGATTACCGCCACATCCTCCCGCCCGGCCAGGAAGAGGATTTCATCGACTCCGCCACCGGCGAGAAGATCGTCGGCCTGCCGTGGGCCGACAGCCTTGCCTTGAGTACCCGTGCCCTCGCCGGCCTTCTGGCCGGCACGCACCACCATTGAAACCGCGATGTTCGACATACCCACTCTCGAAACCGCGCGTCTGCGCCTGACCGCCCTCTCCGCCCGCCATTTCGACGATTACGCCGCGATGCTCGCCGACCCCAGCAGCACCCGCTGGGTGGGCGACGGCGAACCGTTGGACCGTGGACACGCCTGGCGTTCGCTCGCGATGCTGCTCGGTCACTGGCAGTTGCGCGGCTACGGCATGTGGGCGCTGGAATTGAAGGACACCGGCGCCTTCGTGGGCCGCGCGGGCCTGATGAACCCGGAAGGCTGGCCGGACATCGAACTGGGCTGGATGCTCAAGGCCGAATACCGCCACCACGGCTACGCGACCGAAGCCGGCGGCGCCATTCTCGAGCACGCCTGGCGCCAGCTGCGCGCGCCGCGCGTGATCAGCCTGGTACGCGTGGGCAACGAAGCGTCCGATCGTCTGGCCGAGCGCCTCGGCGGCGAACATATCGAGGACATGGATTTCTGCGGCGCCTACAACCACGTCTTCGCGTACTATCCGCCGTTCTGCGAGTCGCGCCGCGCTGCCTACGCCTGAGCGCCGACGCATGAGCGCCTTCCGCGCGATACCCGCCACGGAGCAACGCGCGGAAGCCTGGGCCAACGGCGCAGGCACCACCACCGTGCTCGACAGCGGTCCCGGGGATGGCACCTGGCGCTGGCGCCTGAGCATCGCGCGGATCGAATGCGATACCGCCTTTTCCGCCCTGCCTGGCGTGCGACGCCAGTTCGTTCCGCTTGACCTGCCGCTCGCCCTCGTCTTTTCGGACGGCCGCGAGAAGCATCTGCTGCGGCTCGAGGGCCTCTGGTTCGATGGTGCGGACACCCCACATGCAAGACTCGGCGACGGACCCACGCGTGCCTTCAATCTGATGCTCAGACCCGGCGCCGAAGGCGAGGCGATCGCACGGCCGCTCAACGGCTCGATGGTGCTTCCGCTCGCCACGGGCAGCCGCTGGTTCTTCCATCTGCTGACCGGCCATGCGCAGCTGCGTGTCGGTGACGAAAGCATCGAAGCGGAGCCGGACGCATCGATCTGGATCGAAAACACGGGCACGCTTCGCATCGAAGGCGGCGGCGAGATCGTGCTGGTTCGCATCGCGGACTGAAACGCCAGGGCCGGATGGTCACGTTCGGCGGAAGGCAGTCCATTCCACGGCGGAATCCGTTGCACATCCCCGCAATCGCGACCGGAACCGTCGTCCTGCGGGCCTGCTTATCAAGACGCGCGCCAACGCTCCTCCAGCAAGTCCCGCAGATACGTCGCCCCGGACTTGAGCACCCGCGCGCCGCGTGACACGATCCCGCGAATGACCCGCCCCACCGCCGATGACCTGCGTCTGCGCGATCTGGCCCGGCTGCGCCGCGTGCGCGACCGCATCGACCGGGAATACGCACAGCCTCTGGACGTCGAAGCGCTCGCGCGCGACGCGCACATGTCGGCTGGCCATCTCAGCCGCCAGTTCAAGCTCGCCTATGGCGAATCGCCGTATGCCTATTTGATGACGCGGCGGATCGAGCGCGCGATGGCGCTGCTGCGACGCGGCGACCTGAGCGTCACCGACGTCTGCTTCATGGTCGGTTGCGCATCGCTGGGCACCTTCAGCACGCGTTTCACCGAGCTGGTCGGCATCTCGCCCAGCGCCTACCGGCGCCAGGAAGCGCTCGCGACCGAAGGCATGCCGTCGTGCGTCGCCAAACAGATCACTCGACCGATCAGGAATCGAGAAGCGTCGATCGCCGAGCCCACCGTAGAGTGACGTCCACGGCCTCCGCCGTTCACTGGGAACCGATCGCCATGAACCTTTCCATCCATTCGACCTTCCTGCCGCATACCGACCCGAAAGCCTCGCTCGCCTTCTATCGGGACACGCTCGGCTTCGAGGTGCGCAATGACGTCGCCTACGGCGGCAAGCGCTGGATCACCGTGGGGCCGGTCGGCCAATCCGGCACGTCCATCGTGCTGACTCCGGCAGGCATCACGCCCGGCCTGACCGACGACGAACGCCGCACCATCGCCGAGATGATGGCCAAGGGCACCTACGCGATGATCATTCTGGCCACGAAGGATCTCGATGGCGTCTTCGAGCGCATCCAGGCGAGCGGCGCCGAGGTCATCCAGGAGCCGACGATGCAGCCCTACGGCGTGCGCGATTGCGCGTTTCGAGATCCGGCCGGCAATCACGTGCGCATCAACGAAGCGCGCTGATCCCCTAGACCTTCACCGATCATCAGAAGCTTAAGGAGTCGATGCCCGGCGCCACCGCGACGCCGGGCATGGCTGGACTCAGTAAGCCGTCCGTCGCCCGCCGCTCAGCGAGCGGGCCACCTCGGCGAGCGAGAACAGCCGCGCTGCACGCGTCCATGCCACAGCCGCCACCACCAGCTGCGCGAGCAGGAAGCCGAACAGCAAGCCCGGCCCCACCGCGGTGGTATGAGCCCGAGCCACGCCGAGCACGAAAGCGATGCCGAAGCCGATCACGGTGACCAGCAGGTAAGCGAACAGGCTGCTGAAAGGGCGGCGCAGCAGCTGCCACAGGCCGCGCCAGATCGCCTTGCTCGCCGAACGCAAGCCGACATCGGCGATGAACGCCGCGCGCCCGGACTCGACGATCACCTGGGCCAGCACCACACACAGCACCGCCAGCGCCATCATCCAGTGCGTCGTGGCGCGGGCCTGCGCTTCCAGCACCGCCGCTTCGGTCTTGTCCTGCAACGCATCCATGCTGAACTTCACGGCCCATACGGCGGCGGCGTAAGGCAGCACCGACCAAAGCATCAGACGGAACATGCGGCCGTACTCGACCACGCCGCTCTGCAGCAGGTGGCCGAAGCCCAGCGCACGCCCCGCCCGACCGCTGCCCACCACCATGCCGTCGAGCAGCGGCGACAGCAGCACGGTCAGCACCAGCCCCGCGAACAGCCCACCGTGCACCGCACCGCTGCTCGCGGACAGACCGCGCACGACGTCGCCGAACATCAGCGCATCGAACTGGCGTGCCCACGCGTCGGCATGAACCGAGTGATTGAGCATCTCGCCGAGCGCGCTAAGCAACGGCAGCGCCGCCGCCAGCGTGGGCAACAGCATCAGCAGCGTCCACAGCAGAATCAGGCGCCACTGCAACGCGGCGAAAGGAGCGCCGAGCACGGCGCCAAGGGAAACCCGTCGAGCATTCTTGAAGGCCATCACAGGGTCACCAGGAAGGAGTAGAAAGCCTGCAGCAGCGCGGCCATGTCGGACGTCCAGCGACGCGCGGCCGCCCCGTTGGACTTGATCGTGCGGCTGTCGTTCAACTTGTTCGCATCGAGCAGGATCTTCTGTTCGGGATCGAGCTCCGCGGACACCACCTTCGACGGCTTCTCGAACACGAAGCGTGCCCAGCGCCGCCCGTCGTCCCAGCGCACGTCTTCATGGCTGCCGTCGGCGAACGTGACGCGCAGCAACTGCGGCACCGGCGAGCCTTCGCGCACCACGGTCACCGTGCCGCGCCAGGGGAACGGGCCCTCGTCGGATTTCGCATCCTTGTGTGCCCGCTGCCAATCGTCGCGCTGTTTGTCGAGCTGCTTCTCCAGCTCTTCGGCGTCCACTTCGCTGCGCTTGCCATTCTTGTCGAACACGCCGGCCTGCGGCGTCGCTTCGCCATTGTCGATGGAGGCGACGCGGTCATCGATGAAGGCGGTGCCGTAGACGTACTGATCGAAGATCTCGCCGACGTTCTTCGCATCGCCGGACACGTCGATCAGGGTCGCACGCAGATCGGCCACCGACGGGTGGCGGAAATGCCAGCGCCGGTAATACTCGCGGAACGCCTTTTCCATGACCGGCTTGCCGAGCCGTTCTTCCAGGTCGTGCATCGCCGTGGCGGTACGCGAATACACCGTGCCGTAGCTGCTGCTGGAAAAGCGGTTCCATGCGTTTTCGGAAAGCGGGTCGTAGGGCGATTTCAGTCCCGCGCCCAGGCGTTCCTGCACGAACACATCCATCGAAGGGCGAATCCCCAACCGTGCGGCCCAGGAGCTGGGCACGAGGATGCGCTGGTTGCGCTCGCGCAGCATGCGCTCGTCCCAGTACTCGTTGAGGCCCTCATCCAGCATGGGCTCCTCGAACTCGTTCGAGGCGAGCAGGCCGTAGAAATAGCCGTGGCCGAACTCGTGGATGGTGACGAAATCGATCTCCCACTGGTCCGACGTGCGCGGATCGATCTGCGCATAGCCTTCCGCCGTGAAGAACGTGGGGTACTCCATTCCGCCCGCCTCGGCGGCGTTGTACGGCGGCACGACCGCGGTCACCGTGCGATAGGGATATGGCCCCAGCGTGCGCGAGAAGTAGCCGAGGGAATCGATCGTCGCCTTGAGCACCGGCTGTGCGCTGGCCTTGTATTCGGGCGGATAGATGACGCGCACCGCGACCTTCGGCGAGCCGGGTCCCTCATAGCTGCCGTCGAGCGTCTGATAGCCCTTGGCGGCGACCCAGGCGAAGTCGTGCACGTCGCCCTGCACGAAGTGGTAAGTCGTCTTGCCGTTGGCCTGCGCCGGCGCGCCCTGCTGCTCGCCGACTGTGCCTACCGTGTAGTGGGAGGGCACCGTCAGCCGCA
>JBCNOA010000304.1:0-5369 GCA_039594095.1 Dyella sp. | reverse complement strand
AGGCAACCGCCATAGGCAAACGCGGCAACCAACTCCCATACCGAAGCATCGAAGCTGGAGGAGGCCAATTGCAGCACGCGCAGTGGCCTCGCCGGGAGATGCCGGCGCTGGCTCGTCGCCAGACTGGCCAGGCCTTCGTGCGTCACCGCCACACCCTTGGGGCGGCCGCTGGATCCGGAGGTGTAAATCACGTAGGCGGGTAAGCCCACGTGGCGTCGTCCGGTGCCATCGATATCGACTGCGTCCTTATCGTTGCAGTCGAGCTCTGCCCGGCTCAGGTCGATGGCGGGCACGCCGGGATCAAGGCCAACGACAGCATTGCCCGCGTGAAGCAGGTGCGACGGGCGCGCATCGGCGAGCATCGCCTGGAGGCGAGCGATGGGGTATTGCACGTCCAGCGACAGGTACGCCGCACCGCATTTGAGAACGGCGAGCCACGCCACCACCAGATCGATCGATCGAGGCACTGCGGCAGCGACGATGTCGCCTGCCATCACCCCGTTTGCCAACAAGCGATGAGCCAGCCGATTGGCCCGCGCATTCAGGACGCCGTAGCTGATGTCATGTCGCTCGTCGATGGCCGCCATCGCTTCGGGTGTCTGCCTCGCATGGCGCTCGAACGTATCGGCAAAATGTTCGGGAGCCGTCGCTCCGTTGTCCGCGCGGCCATGGCGCATGACGTGTTGCCAGGTGACCTCGTCGAGTGAAGGAATCCTCCGCGCAGGCAGGCCAGCCGGATCGATCATCGTGTGCAATACGCGTCCATAGCAGGCCGCGTAGCGCTCGAGCGAGGCGGAGTCATAGCGATCGAGATGGCCGCTGATCCAGCAGGCCAAGCCGCCTTCCCCGCCCTGGAAGTTCACCTGCAATCCGAAACTGTTGTCGCCGCCACCATGGACGCCCATGCGCCCTATGGAGGCCTGGGCGGACGCATGCGCTTGGAAGTTGGTGTAGTTGAATACGACGTCCAGGCGCCTGCGCTGGCCGAGGTCTTCCATGATGCGTGCCAATGGGTAATGCCGGTGTGGCATCAGGTCACGCTCAGCCCCCAGAACTCTCCGGATCAGCACATTCCAAGGCTCGCCATGCATACGCAAGCGAAACGGTACGGCATTGAGAAAGAGGCCGATCAGCCGGTCGCCGTCCTCCACTTCGGGGCGGCCATGCATGACCAGCGCGGACACGACATCGCCGGCTCCACAGATGACGCTCAGTGCCGCCATGTGCGCGGTGAGCAGCACGGTTTTCAGCGGAACCTGCGATTGTCTGGAGAGTGCGTGCAGCGCGGCGGCGGTATCCCCGTCGATGGTCACGGGCGTCGTATGGGTGAGCGTCCCGGATGGCACCGCCTTCGGCTGCGGACGCAAGGGCTCGGGCAGCTCGGCGCCTTCCAGCCATTGCTGCCAGAAGGCCCGGCTGGCCGCTGAGGCCACGGCCTGGCGTTCCAGCGCGATGTAGTCGCGATAGCGGGCCGACAGCGGACCTTCCGCCAAGGGCGTTCCCTGAAGATACGCTTGGTAACGCTGGATCAGTTCGGCGACCAGGCTGGCCTCGCTCCAGCCGTCGACGATGGCGTGATGGCAAGTCAGCGCGAGATGGAATCGACGTTCGCCGAGACGGTGCGCGCGGACCCGCAGCAATGGCACGGCCTGAGGGTCGAAGGCGCGCAGGCCTTCGCCGTTCATCCAGGACTCCAGCAAAGCCTGCTGTGTGTCCGGCGGGTGTCCGGTCAGATCGTCCTCGGAAAGAGGTATGTCGGCGTGTGCATGCACCAGTTGAAGGGGCTCACTGTAGCCGTCCAGCATGAACTGGGTGCGCAACACTTCGTGGCGGCGACTCAGCGCGTCGAGCGTGCTGCGCAGCGCCGCCATATCCAGCGGAAGGTCGACTATCAGGCCCGTGCAGGCGCGATAGAGCGCGGCGCCATGGTCATAATCGCCATGGAAGAACATGCCGTGCTGCAGATGACTGAGGGGGTAGGCGTCGACCACATCGGCGGGAAGGCGCAGACGGTCGGCTGAAGACACCCACGTGAACGGCGCGATGTCCTCCGCGCTGTGGGCCGCCGAAAAATCGGCGACCGCGGCCAATGCCGCCACGCTCTGGTGATCGAACAACTGCGCCAGCTCGAATCCGATGCCGCCGGCTTGCGCTTTCACCTTCAGTTGCAAAGCGAGGATCGAGTCGCCGCCGAGATCGAAAAAGCTCTGTTCGACATCGACCAAGGCCAGCCCCAGCACCTGTGCGAACAATTCCGTCAGCGCCCGCTCGCGGCGATTGCGCGCAGAAGCTCGCCGCTGCGTCGGCTGGAACACGGGGGCAGGCAACGCCTTCCGGTCGAGCTTGCCATTGGGCGTTATCGGCAACGCCGCGAGACCGACGATCGCCGCGGGGACCATGTAATCGGGCAATTCCTCGGCGAGCGCGCCGCGTAATGCCACGGTGTCCAGTTCCTCGCCGGGCACGACATACGCCACCAGCTGACGATGTCCGGGCCGGTCCTCGCGCACGATCGCCGAAGCCTGTGCGACCCCGGGCATCTGAAGTAGACGGGCCTCGATTTCGCCCAGCTCGATGCGAAAGCCGCGCAGCTTCACCTGGTGGTCGGCACGAGCGACGTAGTCGAGCTGGCCGTCGGCGCGCCAGCGCCCCAGGTCGCCGGTTCGATACATGCGGTCGCCCGGCCTTCCGAAAGGACAGGCGACGAAACGCTGGGCCGTGAGCGCCGAGCGTCCGAGGTACCCGCGTGCCAGGCCCGGGCCGGCGATGTAAAGCTCGCCCGTGACACCTTGCGGTACCGGCTGAAGCCCGTCGTCGAGTACATAGATTCGCGCATTGACCAGCGGGCGACCGATGGTCGGCACGCCGGCTCCGCACAGCGCATCGCTTAGCGTCGCGCCTACCGTGCCTTCGGTAGGTCCATAGGAATTGAACAGCCGCGCCCGGTGCGACCAGCGTTCCACCAGCGAGGGCGGGCAGGCTTCTCCCGCCACGACAAGCGCGATGCCCTCAGGTAGCTCGTACTCCGATAGCAAGCCCAGCACCGTGGGCGTGAGGGCCAGATGGGTGATCCCCTCGCGTGCCGCCAGGGCCGCCAGCGCGGGGCCCGGCTGCAGCTGCGCGGGCGGAGCCAGTACCAGGCAGGCACCCGACAGCACCCCCATGCACAGCTCCCAGAATGCAGCGTCGAAACTCGCCGAAGCGAACTGTAGGACCTTGGCCCCCGGCCCGACACCGAGCTGCCGTACCTGGCAGGCCTGCAGATGCGGGATGCCCTCGTGAGTCACCGCTACGCCCTTGGGCTGTCCGGTGGAACCGGAGGTGTAGATCACATAGGCCAAGTGCGTAAGGCGCAGGTCGATCGACGGCGGTGTTTCCGGTTGCGCGGCGATCCATGCGTATTCGGCATCGATGAGCACGTCTCGCCTGCCTGTTTGCTCAGGCAGGCGTCGGGCCAGCGACTCGGTACTCAACAGCACGGGGGCGCGCGCATCGCCTAGCATGTAGGCGAGTCGCTCGGCGGGATAGTCCGGATCCAGTGGCAGATAGGCGCCACCGGCCTTCATGATCGCCAGCAGGCCAACCACCAGGTCGAGCGAGCGCGCAAGGCAGACCCCGACCACGACGTCGGGTCCGACACCTAGCTCTCGCAGCGCATGGGCGAGCCGATTGGAGCGCTCCTCCAGCGCGGCATAGCTGAGTCTCGCTCCTTCGAAGATGACTGCATCGGCGCCCGGGTTCGTCTTGACGCTCGCATCGAACAAGGCGGGTAGCGTGGCCTCCCGCACCGGCGAGGCCGTACTGTTCCATTCCTCGACCACCTGCCTTCGCTGCTCGGGACTGTCGACCTCGATCGCGCTCAGCCGCACATCCGGATCGTCGGCGACGGCCTCCAGCAAACGAAGAAGACGTTCGCCGTGGCGCATGACGCTCGCGCGTTCGAACAGGTCGCAAGCGAATTCGACGATGCACGTCATGCCGCCAGGCATGCCGTCGGGTAGGAATTGCTCGATGAAATTGAAGCCGAGGTCGCAGGCAGCCGTATCCGGTTCGAACTGTTCCTGGCGCACCGTCAGGCCAGCCAGTGCCCAGTCGCCATAGGTCCCCGTTTCCAGTGAGAGCTTGACCTGAAACAAGGGGTGGTGCGCGTTGGACCGCACGGGATTGATCAGCTCGACGAGGCGTTCGAACGGAAGGTTCTGGTGCGTGTAAGCCTGCAGATCGGTTTCGCGCGCACGCGCGAGCAGCGTGCGAAAGCCAGGGTCGCCGGACGTATCCAGGCGCAACACCAGCAGATTGACGAAGAAGCCGACCAGTTCTTCCAACGCTTCGTCGTTGCGCCCGGAGATGGCCGTGCCCAGCACGATGTCGCTGCCTCCGCCCAGACGCGACAGCAGTGCAGCCACCGCCGCATGCAACAGCATGAACAGACTCGCCTGGCCCTCTCGCGCCAAGGATGACAGGCGCCGATGAAGGGATGGCCCGATCGCAAGCGCCACCTGCCAGCCGCGGTGGCTCGGCGTGGACGGCCTGGCACGATCGGCCGGCAGCTGCGCCACCTCGGGCAGGCCCTCCATGGCAGCCTTCCAATAGGCCATGTCCCTGGCGACATCGCTGTCCGGGACATCCTCCTCGGCCATCCACTCGCGTTGCCACAGGCTGTAGTCGGCGTACTGCACCGGCAGCGGCCGCCAGGCTGGCGCCCTCCCCTCGCGGCGCGCGGCGTAGGCGGTCTGCAAGTCGCGTCCTAACGGAGCCCATGACCAGCCGTCGCTGGCGATGTGATGCATCAGCAGGCACAGCACATGACGCTCTGCGCCCAGAACGAAAAGCGTGGCGCGGAGCGGCAGCTCACTCGACAGATCGAACCGGTGGCTCGCGGCGGCCCGCAGCGCCGCTTCCAGTGCACCGGGGGTCACCTCGATGCGATCGAATACCAGCGCCGCTTCGCCGGCGTCGAGCACAACCTGTCGCGCAACGCCGCCGTCCTCGGCGAACACCGTGCGAAGGCTTTCGTGGCGTGTGACGACATCGCCAAGCGCCTGCGCCAGCGCATCCGCATTTAGCGGGCCATCCAGATGCAGCACGATGGGCATGTTGTACACGTTGCCCGGTCCATCCAGGCGATGCAGAAACCACAGGCGCTGTTGCGCGAACGACAAGGGAATCACGGAGTTCATTCTCCACCCCGCATCGGGCGCAGGGGCTTGCGTGTGCTCGGACGGGCCTGCGGCAACCGCAGCGCGAGTTCCGCGACAGTCGGGGCTTCGAACAGTGCGCGGATCGGTAATTCCACCTGCAGGCCGGAGCGGATCCGGCTGATCAACCGGGTGGCAAGCAACGAATGGCCGCCGAGGTCGAAGAAGCTG
>JBCNOA010000303.1:0-5376 GCA_039594095.1 Dyella sp. | reverse complement strand
TTGCCAAGCGCAGAAATGCGTGTGTATGATGGTCGACTGTTGGGGCGGTAGCTCAGCTGGGAGAGCGTCGCGTTCGCAATGCGAAGGTCGGGAGTTCGATCCTCCTCCGCTCCACCAAGAATACATACGAAGAAATCCGGATAGCTCCGCAAACCCCGCGGCCAGTAAGGCTCGCGGGGTTTTTTATTGCCTATAATGTCCGGTATGATCCACTCAAATCCGGCTGTAGGTTGGGGTACTTCTCGGGGTATCCGCTTACTGCCCGAGGGCGATACCCCCAATGGCTCTTACCGACATACTCATTCGGAACGCCAAGCCCTGCGACAAGCCGCAAAAGCTGTTCGACGGAGGCGGGCTCTTTCTCTATGTCACGCCGAGCGGGGGTAAGCTCTGGCGACTTAAGTACCGTTTCGGCGGCAAGGAGAAGCTGCTAGCCCTCGGTGCCTACCCTGCTGTCAGCCTGAGGGGTGCCAGGGAGCGCCGCGACGACGCGCGGAGGCAACTGGCAAAAAATGAAGATCCCAGCGCGAACCGCAAGGCTGATAAAGCCGCAAAACTCGCGCAAGCCACGAATTCGTTCGAGGCGATCGCGCGCGAGTGGTTCGCCAAGTTCGCTCCCACCTGGGCCGAGAGTCACGCCAGCAAGGTCATCCAGCGGCTCGAAAAGGATGTCTTCCCGTGGCTGGGGGCGCGGCCGATCGCGGAAATCACGGCCCCCGAGTTGCTGGCGGTCCTGCGTCGGATCGAGGACCGGGGTGCGCTCGACACGGCCCTGCGGGCCAAGCAAAACTGTGGACAGGTTTTTCGTTACGCGGTCGCTTCGGGGCGGGCGGAGCGTGACCCCTCAGGCGACCTGCGGGGGGCGCTTGCCCCGGTCAAGCACGAAAACTTTCCCTCCATCACGGATCCGCGCCAGGTCGCAGAGCTGTTGCGCGCCATTGAGGGGTTCAGGGGCACGTTCATCGTCAAGTGCGCCTTGCAACTGGCGCCCATGCTCTTCGTCCGCCCTGGTGAGCTGCGCACGGCGGAGTGGGCTGCCTTTGACCTCGATAAGGCCGAGTGGCGCTACCTGGTCACCAAGACCAAGACCGAGCACCTGGTCCCGCTGGCGAGCCAGGCGGTGGCGCTCCTGCGCGAGCTATATGCGCTGACGGGACAGCGCCGCAATGTGTTTCCGGGGCGCGATCCGCACAAGCCGATGAGCGGGGCGGCGGTTAATGCCGCTTTGCGGCGCATGGGATATGACACCAAGACCGAGATCACCGGGCACGGCTTTCGAGCGATGGCACGCACGATCTTGCATGAGGAACTTCACTTCAAGCCCGAAGTGATCGAGCATCAGCTTGCGCACAAGGTGCCCGATGCCTTGGGTACCGCCTATAACCGCACCAAGTTCCTGAAGGAGCGCCGAGACATGATGCAGCAATGGGCCGACTATCTCGACCGGCTGAAGGCGGGCGCACAGATCATCCCCATTGGCGTCAACGCGAACTAGGCCAGGGGCGTAACAGCCAACTGAACTTGCGCTGCATCTGGCTCTCGCAATATAGTTAGCAGTCCAATCAAATATGTCCGATCTAATCCGATCATGGGGACACTGGTTGATTGGGTAGGCTGTGCCTGGATCGAGGTGCTGCGCTCACCGCGTCCCATCCGACGCGGTGAACTGCGGCGGTGCAATGTTCACCATCGCTCCTCAGGAGAGGAAATGTCTTCGCCTTACAAAGAGTACACAGACGCATGGAATGCAATATTGCGCATAGACGCGCAGCGCGCCAATCTGGAGAAGAAAGTAGTCAATGGCCGGTACGCCCGAGCGAGGCGGAAGCGGGACGAGATAGCGCTGGCCACCGATACGAATTTCCTCATGCCACCGGCACGGGTTGGCGCCGCTCGCTGGCAAAGACGTGTGATTAGTTTTGTGCGGTTGACGCAGGCTGAGTTGGTCGCATCCGGCGCGGAACCGCTGTCGTTTCGGGAACTCGTCGAGCGAGCTTTGGTGCTGCCTGCCCTTCCTGAGGAGGAAGCGGTGGTGAGGTTCCTCAACAAGATGGGTTATCGCGGAAGACCCGGGCGTCCAAAAAAATAATAGATTTTTCAATTAGATAGCGCGCTTCGGCGCGTTTTCTTTTTTGGGGGGCGCTGGGGCGAGAATCCGGCATGCTCCGCGTTATTCCCAACCAGTGCGAATAGGGCCGATTGCGGAGCGGGGCCTTGTTCGTAGAGGTGAAAAAATGATGACCTATCCCTCGCGCGAGGTCCCTGCAGGGGCTAAGTGCCTGACGCCGAAACAGGCGTACACCAAGTTCGCCCGCCAGAAAAGCTGGCTCTGGGACCGTTTGAAGAGCGATCCGTCGTTTCCCCGCCCGATCTATCTGGGGCCGCGTGCGCCGGTTTTCCTGGAGCACGAGCTCGATGCCTGGATCGTCGGTCATTTTGAGAAAAACGATAAGTAGTACGATGCAAATATCGAATCATCAAAGGAAACTGACAACGAAAGGGTGAAGAAATGAATACGATGATCGAAGACATGAGCGTGATGAAGCCTTGGTTCGACGACCCGGCAACCGAGGAGATGGCCATCATGTGCATGCAGCGCGCCTCCATGGCGGCTTACCTCCGCGCGTCGAAGAAGCCTAAGCTTGTGGCGAAGGCGGCGGCCCTGTTGCGCGACGCCAGCAAGGCTTCGAAGATCCCCTATTCGGTGATCGAACGCTACTCGCGGGGCGTGGAAGCGCTGCACGTGCTCGCCCGCAAGGAGCGCGCCAAGATCGCGGCCGGGGGCAAGCATGGCAAATAACGCATGCTTGGAAACGGCGCTTGCCGCACTTTCGATGGGCCTGTGCGCGATTCCTGCAGCGGGCCACACGGCGCCGTCAAACCCGAAGAAGCCGTTTGGCCTGTGGCGCAAGTATCAGCATCAGCATCCGTCGTCGTCTCATATCGAGCATCTGTATGCCACAAATCAGTTCACGACAGTCGGGCTTGTGTGCGGCAAGATCAGTGGTGGGCTCGAATGTCTGGACTTCGACACTCTCTCGGGCTATCAGCTGTTCCGGCAGGCGGCGAAGACTTCCGAAGTCTCTCCGCTGGTCGCGCGCATTGAGGTTGGGTATGCGGAAATGTCGCCGAAGGGGGCCCATCTGCTCTACTTCTGCGAGTCCGCTGGCCGCAATCAGATGCTCAATGAGCACCTGAAGATTGAAATCCGTGGTGAGGGCGGCTTCGTGGTGATCGCGCCAACCACCTTTGCCGGCGACGACGGATGCAAGCGGTATCAACTCGAGTCCGGCGCGCTGGCGTCGATTGTGCGCATCTCCCCTGCCGAGCGCGAAGAGCTGCACGCGTTCATCCGTGCACTCGTCGCACTGCAGTCTCCGGCGATCGACGCCGTCGCGGTCAGCCTGGCGACCGGTATGATCGCCGAAGGCGGCCGCAACAACTCGCTGACTTCACTGGCGGGCAAGCTCCAACACGGCGGCGCGTCAGCCGAAGCACTGAGCGCGGCACTGCACGCTGAAAATAAGGCCCGTTGCGTCCCGCCCCTGCCGACCTCGGAGGTCGAGGCTATCATCCGCAGCGTGAGCAGGTATCGACCTGGCCTCGCGCCCGCCGTGTCTTCGCCGATCATCTGGCGCGTTCCCGTTGACTTGCCGACGGGCATGCCGGTTGTCCCGCCCGTTGACACACGACGGCTGTTGCCCCGGGGCCTGAGCGACTGGGTCAGCGACACGGCCCACCGCCTGCAGTGCCCGCCCGATTACCCGGCTGTGGGCCTGCTGGTTGCTCTGTCGGCCGTGATCGGCGGTCGCCTGTCCATTCGCCCCAAGCAGCGCGACAACTGGACCGTTACGCCGAACCTGTGGGGGTTGATCATCGGACGTCCCGGCAGCCTGAAGTCACCGGCAATGGCAGCCGCCCTGGCTCCCTTGTACGCGCTTGACCATGAGGCGCTCGCAAAGCACGAAGCGGCACTCCTGAGCTTTCGCGCGCAGAAGACGGCGTATGACCTCGCCATCGGGCAAGTGAAAACGAAGGCCAAGGGAAACAGCGTCGCGCACCACCCAGCCCGGCGTCGTCGAGGCGCACCTGGCGTCGGCCATGCGCGGGGGAGTAGGGGACGACGGATTGGTCCAGCGCTTTCAGCTCGCGGTGTATCCCATGGAGCCCGAATCGCCGGAGCTGGTTGACGACCCCCCGGACCTGCAGGCAGCCGCATTTGTGTCGGCACTAGTTCAGCGGCTTGCCCAGCTTGATCCGGTTTCGCTCGGCGCTCAATGTGACAATGTCGGGGCCAATGCCCAGTGGCATCTGCGTTTTGATGTCGACGCACAGCAGGTGTTCAACGCGTGGTATATCAAGCTCATGCGCGTAATCAAGCGCACCGAGCATGGTGCGGTCGCCTCGCACTTTGCCAAGTATCCGAGTCTGGTCCCGTCGCTCGCCCTGATCTTTCACCTTGCCGAAGGACGTTCAGGGCCTGTTGGCAAAGAGGCGCTCTGTCTCGCCATTGGCTGGAGCTCGTTCCTGAGGCGGCACGCGGAGCGCATTTACCACTACTCGATCCGCAGTGACGCACACGCAGCGCGGGCGCTGGGCGAAGCGATCAAGGCGGGCAAACTGGAGGACGGCTTCACCCTCCGTGACGTCAGCCGCAAGTGCTGGACGGGGCTTACGACTTCATCACTCTGCCGGCAGGCGATCGAAATCCTCGCGGATCACCACTGGCTGGTCGTGGAGCGTGTCGAGAGCAATGGCAAGCAGACGGAGCGCTGCCGCATCAATCCTGCACTGATCAAGTCGTAGAGGGGGTAGTTGTGTCAGTGTTGTCAGTGCGTCACTGGATATTAATTAATATGTATTCCTACATATGTAATCTGAAATCCAAAGCACAATTGCCAGATGTGCACTGACAACACTGACAAACCAGGCGAGGCTTTCGGGCCTCGCATCCGGACAAAACTCTTGTAACAACGCGGTACCAACCTAACCACCAGCGAGAATGTCCACGAGTGCATACATCAAGCAACTGAATCGCATGGCGGAGGCTACACTGCCAGCCCGATTGCCTCTCCAGAAGCGGTTCGTGGACTGGTACTGCACGCTGCCGGAAATCGCGCGCAATCGCCCGTTTTCCATGGTGGAGTTCGAGCGCGCACTCGCGACACAGGGGAAGTACATCAGTCCGGTGTTGCTCGAACTTGGCTGGCAGCGCAAGCGTCGCTGGAACTCGCGTGGTCAATATCACCGGTACTGGGTCCCGCCTCAGGCGGAGTACTGAAGATATCGATCCTGCTATTCTAAAGTCCCAGTTGCGCGCGGAATAGTTCTTGGGTCACCCGCGCGCTCACCTGACCACTAGCTATTCCGGGATCG
>JBCNOA010000302.1:0-5391 GCA_039594095.1 Dyella sp. | reverse complement strand
CAAACGAAGAAGACGTCACTCGCTCTCCGGCTGGAGAGCGAGTGACGTCTTCTTCGTTTGCCCAACCTCTTCAAGGGGCACTCGAGAAGAAGTAGCCGCCCCTGAAAAGGGGGCTAGGCCGCACTTCGCCCTCTCCCGATCGGGGAGAGGGCGAAGGGAGAGGCGCTACGGAGCGTTACTTGCACGCTTTTCGAACCCGTCGCCGAATCACTGCGCCTGAGGCTTCAAGGCGCCTTTGATTTCATCGTAGTTCCCATCGTTCTTCACCGGCGCCACGTTCAGCAGGTGCGTCATCAGCGGGTATACGTCGACGTTCGAAATCGGCGGCAGCGTTTCGCCTTGGCGGAAGGCGGGGCCGTGAGCGACGAACAGGGCCTGCATGGTCGGGTCGGTGTTGTCGTAGCCGTGTTCGCCGAGGCTGAGCTTGCCGCCGTTCTTGAGCTTCTTGGCCACGTAGTCGGTGGTGGTGATGCGCCAGCCGACGTCGGCGAGGCAGACCACCTGCGGAACGCGCGGGTTGCTGCCGTAGACGAAGCGGGCGGGGATGCGGGTCTTGTCCCAGCACTGCATGTGCTTCTGCGGCTTTTCCAGCTTGGCCTCGATCTTGGCGAAGTCGTGCCCGGCTTTCGGATTGAAGCCCGCCAGTACGCCCAGGCTGACCACCTGCACGCGATCGAGCGGGATCAGTTTGTCCACCATGACGCTGTGCTTCACCGGCACGCCGGCCATGCCGTGGTCGGACACCACGATCAGGTTGATGCGGTCGAACAGGCCGCGCTGCTTGAGGCCGTCGACGAGACGGGCGAGCGCGCCGTCGACCTTGGTCATGGCTTCGTTCACTTCCTTGGAATCGGGGCCGTAGCCGTGACCGGCGTGGTCGACGTCGTCGAAATAGAGAGTGAGGAACGTGGGGCGTTCGCCGGCGGGCGCGTCGAGCCACGACAGGATCTGGTCGACGCGCTGGTCCGGCGTCATCGAGCCGTCGTAGGGGAGCCAATGATCCGGGCGATAGTCGTGGATCGGCGCCTCGCTGCCCGGCCAGAACATGGTCGCGGTCTTCAGGCCCTGGCGGCCGGCCGTTTCCCAGATCGGCGTGCCCTGCGCCCACCACCGGCCATCCGCGCCGGCCTTGCGGTTGCTGAGCGAGAACTCGCCCAGGTCAGGGTCGAACATCGTGTTGTTGACCAGGCCGTGATGGTCGGGCCGCAGGCCGGTGACGATGGTGTAGTGATTGGGGAAGGTCAGGGACGGAAAGGAGGGCTGCATGGCCTGGGCCCGCACGCCTTCTTGCGCCAGCGAGGCGAGGGTGGGGCTGAGCCCGCGCTGCAGGTAGTCGGCGCGGTAGCCGTCGATCGAGATCAGCAGCAGCGGCGCCGGCGAGGGCTTGGCCGCGGCCTGCGCGGGCGGCGCCGGCGGTTGCGTGGCACACCCGGCGCTGAACGCCGCAACGGAACACAGCAGAAGGCGAAACAGGAATTTCATGTGCGAGTCCATACGATGTTTCAGGCAATCCAACCATGATCGCGCACTCGTATGACCATTACATCTCTCATTCTGCGGCGCGCTCCCGTTCTGCGGCGCGCTCCATTGGCAGGGCGCAGCCTGCTCGTCGCGCTGAGCCTTTGCCTGGCGCCGGCCGGCGCCATGGCGTGGCAGCAGCAGAGGACCTCGACCCAGGCGCCTCCGCCGGTCAGCTACAACGCTGTCCAGGCGCAGCAGGCCAACCAGCAGGCGGTTCTGATGGACAAGCTGCGGACCAACCAGGTGCTGGAACAGCAGCGTCAGCGCAATGCCGCCGCGGTCCGCCGCCCGTTCGAAACGACGCCGGGCGCCACGGCGCCTCTGGACCTTTCGAACCAGTCCCAGGCCGACCGTTTCGACGCCCGTCAGCGCGACGCCGTCAACCAATACCGCGCGGCCTCCGCAGCGACGCCGCTGGTGCTGCCGCAACCCGTGCAGCAGCCACCGAAAAAGGGTGCGAAAACGAACCCGCCGCCGGCTCAGCAAGCGCAGCCGCAGCATTGACCGAGTCGCGCTGGCGACGCCGTATGGCGCCATAGGCGGGGCGAGCGAGCGGCCGTCGGGTACGGCGCTGGACGGCCTCGTTGCCGTAGGCCGGCGCCGCGGCTCACGGCAAGGCGAACAGATCGCCGTGCGCCACGCGATCCTCCATCGCGAGCAGGAATCGTTTGGTAGGTAAGCCGCCGCCAAATCCGGTGAGGCTGCCGTCGCTTCCGATCACGCGATGGCAAGGCAACACGATGGGAATCGGGTTGCGCCCGTTCGCTGCTCCGACCGCGCGCACGGCCGATGGTTGTCCGATCCGCCGCGCCAGCTCCGCATAACTGATCGTGACGCCGTAGGGGATGCGCCCCAGTTCTTCCCACACGGCGAGCTGGAACGGGGTGCCGAGCGGGTGCAGTGCCAGGTCGAACTGCGTGCGATCGCCGGCGAAATACTCTTCCAGCTGCCGGCGGGGTTCCTCCAGCCGCTCCGGCGCCCGGATCCACTCCGGCTTCGGCGATTTGCGGTGCCGCCCGGTTTCGAACCAGACCTCGCGCAGGCCTTGAGAGTCGGCGACCAGCCGCAACACGCCGATGGGTGTGGGCAGCTCGTCATACCAGATCGTGCCAGTGCCGCTCATGCCTTTCGCTCCTTGGCCTTGTCGCGCGCTGCCTTGTCCCGTTCGGCCGCATCGCTGGCGGCGCGCCACAGGTGCATCACGGCATAGGCGCGCCACGGCCGCCAGTCTTCCGCCAGCGCGGTAAGCGCCTTGGTGCTCAGTTCGGGACCGTCGCCGGCCGCGACACGGCGCAGGATGAGATCGGCGGCGGGAAAGGCGTCGGGGTGGCTGAGCGCGCGCATGGCCATGTAGTGGGCTGTCCATTCCCCGATGCCGGCAAGCTCCACCCAGCGCGCCACGAATTCGTCCAGCGGCTGTTCGCTGCGGAAGTCGATGCGCCCGTCCAGCAGCGCACGCGCCACGCCCTGCACGGTGTTCGCGCGAGCGGTAGTCAGGCCGACTTCGCGCAGGTCCACGTCGGCCAGGATCTCCGGCCCGGGAAACAGGCGCTCCAACCCCGGCACGCCGGGTGCCGCCACCGATGTGCCCCAGCGTTGCACGATGCGCGTGGCCAGGGTGCGGGCGGCGGCCACGCTGACCTGCTGGCCGAGGATGGCGCGCACCGCGATCTCGAAACCGTCCCAGCCGCCCGGCAAGCGCATGCCCGGACGGCGCCGGTGCAGCGGCTTCAGCACACTGCTGGCGCCCATCACTTCGGCGATCGCGCGCGGGTCGGCGTCGAGGTCGAACATGCGGCGTAGCTTCGCGACGATGCCCAGCATGAGCGCGGGCTGCGGGCACTGCAGTTCCAGCTTCAGCGCGTGCTCCGCGTCGGGCCATGCGCTCAACCGCAGCCAGCCGGGCGCGTCGGCGGGACCGAACACGCGGGCGTAGCTGTGCGCGTCCACTTGCTCGACGCCGGGCAACGAGCGCGTGCGCAGGAAGGCGAGGATCGCTTCGAAGTCGTACGGCGGCCGATAGCCCAGCCGCAGGACGAGCGCACCGCCGGCCGCCTTGGCGGGGTGGCGGCGCAACTCGCGCGGCGGCATCCGGTTCGCCTGCTGGAACGCCGCGTTGAAGCGTCGCAGGCTGCGAAAACCCGATGCGAGCGCCACGTCGGTGACGGGCATGTCCGTCTCGGTGAGCAGTTGCTTGGCGAACAGCAGCCGGCGGGTCGTGTGCACGCTGATCGGCGGCGCGCCGAGGCGTTCGACGAACACGCGGCGCAACTGGCGCGCGCCGATGCCGAGTCGCTGCGCCACCGCGTCCAACGAATCGTCTTCCAGCACGCCCTGTTCCATCAGCTTCAGCGCGCGCGCGATCACGTGGTCGCCGCGCTGCCAGCTGTCATTGCCTGGCGACAGCTCCGGGCGGCAGCGCAGGCATGGCCGGAAGCCGGCCGCTTCGGCCGCCGCTGCACTGGCGTAGTAGCGCACGTTCTCGACCTTGGGCGACGGCGCCGGACACACCGGACGGCAATAGATGCGCGTACTGGTGACGGCTGTGAAGAACAGGCCGTCGAAGCGCGCATCGCGGCTGAGCCGCGCCTGTTCGCAGATGCGGTCGGGAAGTGGTGCGGACGAGTCGGGGAGGGCGGACATGCATGCAGGCTAGCACCGCAGGCGCTCACCGACTCGCCGTTTTCGGACATCAATAGATCTGGCCGCTGTGGGGCCTTTCCCAACCGGGGACGTGGCGGTGGGTCTCCGAGGGAGGTCTTCGGTCCCATCCGGGTGCGGGAAGCCGCTCAAGGAAGGACAGGCAAGCGGGACACGCTTTGCCGTGTCCGCGTCGCCGTTCCACTCGCCTCTCCATAAAACCCCTTGCCGCGCCCTCTCCCCGGGCGGGGAGAGGGCGCGGCGAGCGTGTCACTTCACGGGTGCCATCAGGTGCTGGTATGGCGTTCCCGCCCACATCACATACGGTGCCGATGTATCCGGATCGGCGTTCTTCGGATACGCGTCGTAGAACGCCGCGTCGGCGCCGACCACCATGATGTGCGGGCCGGTCTTGATCCAGTGATTGCTCGCGTCCGGCTTGGCCGCATACGGGTCGGTGTTGCTCGCGTCCGTTCCGCCCGCGAGCATGTACATGATCCCCATCTTCCCGGCCGGCGGCGGCTTGTGGCTCATCCACGCCTGCGCCCACTCCATGGCGTTCTTGTCCATGCACATGGGATCCGGTCCGGGGGTCTCGGGGTTGTCCGGCATGCAGGTGTAATCGTTCGTGCCCTTGCGGAGCGTGCGCATGGTGCCGTCCGCATTCATCGCGACGATGGTCGCGCCCTTGGCGACGCCCGGCGGCGCGGCGCGCATCGCGCTGGCGATCAGTTGAGCATCGCTCGGCGCTTTCTTCGCCGCGGCTTTGTCCGCGGCGGCGGCACTTCCCGTCATGAGCAGGGCGGCGGCCAGCGCCGCCAGATGGATCGTGCGAGTCGCGTACATGGGAGCCTCCCTTTCGAGCCGCGACAGCGGCCAGCGCCCGGTTTCCCCACGCAAAAGTCTGGTCCCGGCCCGTCGGAGCGGCAATCGGCCAAACGGAAGGTGGCGCGCGGAGACGTGGTTTTGCCGCAGTGCAGTTGGCGGTCCCGAAAACGGGCGCCCATAATCGCGATTTCCCCACTCGCCAGTCAGGATTCCCGATGAATGCCCCGACGCGTATCGACACCACCCGCACCATCCGTGCGCCACGCGGTTCCGAGCTGAGCTGCAAGAGCTGGCTCACCGAGGCGCCGTTCCGCATGCTGCAGAACAACCTCGATCCGGCTTTCGCAGGTCGATTCGTCGGTGGGCGGCAAGACGGGCATCAATCACCCGCTCGGCAAGAAC
>JBCNOA010000301.1:0-5392 GCA_039594095.1 Dyella sp. | reverse complement strand
TACGCAGCGCCCGCATAGCTCCGGATGGTGCGCGTGCTGCCCCACATCGTCGCGACGGTGCCAGCAGCGTACGCACTTGGCGGCGTCGCTGACCACGGCCGAGACCCATACGTCGGCGCCTTCCAGCTCCGACAGCACAGCCGTCTCCGGCTGCCCACCAGCCACATCCAGGCGGACGTCCGAAGTAATGAAGAAGAAGCGCAGCTCCTCGGCGGCCGGCGCATAGCGGCTCACCAGGGCCGGATCGGCGTGGATGGCGAGCTTGGCCTCCAAGGAAGCGCCGATCTGTTCGGCCTTGCGCATGCCTTCGAGCACGCGCGATGCCGTGTCGCGGATCGCCAGCAGATCGGACCAGTAGCGACGCTGCTCCGGCGAACCTTGCGTGGCCGCCAGCCCTTCGTACCATGTCTCGAACAGCACGCTTTCGCCGCGCTCGCCCGGCAGCGCCTTCCAGATCTCTTCGGCCGTGAAGCTGAGCACCGGGGCCAGCCAGCGCACCAGCGCCTCGGCGATACGGAACATCGCGCTTTGCGCGCTACGCCGGCCGCGGCTGTCGGTCGGCATGGTGTAGAGACGGTCCTTGGTGATGTCCAGATAAAGCGCGCCCAGTTCGTTGGTGCAGAAGTTCTGCACGCGCTGAACGATTTCCGGAAAATCGTAGCGGTCGTAAGCCGCTGCCACGGCCTGCTGCACGTCGTGGGCCTGCTGGACGGCCCACTGGTCGAGCAGCAGGCACTCCTCCACCGGCAGCAGATGCTTCGCCGGATCGAAGCCGTCCAGATTGCCCAGCAGGAACCGCGCCGTATTGCGGATGCGGCGGTACATGTCGGAAACGCGCTTGAGGATCTCATCCGACAGCGACATTTCGTTGCGATAGTCGGTGGAGCAGATCCACAGGCGCAGGATGTCCGCGCCCAGGTTCTTCATGATGTCCTGCGGCTCGATGCCGTTGCCGAGCGACTTCGACATCTTGCGTCCCTGCGCATCCACCGTGAAGCCGTGGGTGAGTACATCATCGTAGGGCGCGCGGCCGTGGATGGCAGCGGACGTGAGCAGCGAGGACTGGAACCAGCCGCGATGCTGGTCCGAGCCTTCCAGGTACATCACTTTGTACGACTTCGCATCGCCTTGCCGCAGTTCGGGGCGCTGGCCGACCACGGTGAAATGCGTGACGCCGGAGTCGAACCAGACGTCCAGCACGTCGTTGACCTTCTCGTAGTCCTTAGCTTCGTCACCCAGCAATTCCGACGGATCGAGCGCATACCAGGCGTCGATGCTGCCCTGCTCGACCCGCCGAGCCACCTGCTCCAGCAGTTCGACCGACTTCGGATGCGGCTCCTGCGTCGCCTTGTGCACGAACAGAGCGATCGGTACGCCCCACGTACGCTGGCGCGAGATGCACCAGTCCGGACGATCGCCAACCATGCCGGCAATGCGCTCTTCGCCCCACGCCGGCACCCAGCGTACCTGGCGGATCGAATCCATCGCCGCCTTGCGCAGGCCGGCCTGCTCCATGCTGATGAACCACTGCGGCGTGGCACGGAAGATCACCGGCGTCTTGTGGCGCCAGCAGTGCGGATAGCTGTGCTCGATCTTGTGGTGCGCCAGCAGCACACCACGAGCGCGCAGCACTTCGACGATCGCGTCGTTGGCCTTCCACAGATGCATGCCTGCGAGCTGCAATGCATCGGCGGGCGGCGTATCCGCCCGATAGATGCCGCGCGGCTCCACGTAGTTCAATGTGTCGATGCCGTACTTGCGGGAAACGACGAAGTCTTCCACGCCGTGATCGGGCGAGGTATGCACCGCGCCAGTGCCGTCCTCGGCCGACACGTGCTCGCCGAGCAGTACTGGGATCTTTCGCTCGTAGAAGGGGTGCTGCAGCAGCACGCCCTCCAGCGCCTGCCCGGCGACATGGCCAAGCACCTTCGGATGCTCCACGCCGTAGCGGTGTGACGCCTTCTCGGCCAGTGCGGACGCCACGACGAGCAATACGCGGCGACCGTCACGCGACGGGCCTTCGATCAGCGCGTACTCCAATTCGGCACCCATCGACACCGCCTGGCTTTCCGGCAGCGTCCAGGGAGTGGTCGTCCAGATCGGAATGGCAACGATGGCATCGCCCACGTCCACGCCGAACTTGGCGGCGAGCGCCTTGGCATCGAGGGCGTCATAAGCCACATCGATGGCAGGCGACACCTTGTCGGCGTACTCGATCTCCGCCTCGGCCAGCGCCGAGCCGCAATCGAAACACCAGTAAACCGGCTTGAAGCCGCGTATCACATGGCCGTTGCCGACGATCCGCGCCAACGCGCGCAGCATGTCCGCCTCGAACTTGAAGGCCATGGTGAGGTAGGGACGCTCCCAGTCGCCGAGCACGCCCAGGCGTTTGAAGTCGGTACGTTGCAAGTCGATCTGCTGCTGCGCGTATTCGCGACACTTCTGGCGAAAGGCCACGGCGTCGAGCTTGTCGCCCGCCTTGCCGTGCTTCTTCTCCACCGCGATCTCGATCGGCAGGCCGTGGCAATCCCAGCCTGGCACGTAAGGCGAGCGGTAACCCGCCAACAGGCGGGACTTGACCACCACGTCCTTGAGGACCTTGTTTACCGCATGGCCCAGGTGAATCGCGCCATTGGCATACGGCGGGCCGTCGTGCAGCACGAACACCTTGTCGCGCCCCGCCGTGCGCTCCTGAATCTGCGCATAGCGGCCAACCTTCTCCCATTCGGCCAGCCACTGCGGCTCGCGCTTGGGCAGGTCGCCGCGCATCGGGAAGTCCGTCTGCGGCAGATTGATGGTGTTCTTGTAATCCTGGGTCATTGCTCGGATGCCGTCGGGGTGGTCGGGCGCGGCCCTCGTGCCGTCGCCGTGGAATGTCTGGCCGGCGCGGTGCGCGCGCCGGACGAAAGCCGGAACGTTAGCGGATTCGCGGAACTCATGCCTCCGCCAGGCGGGGGTTCATGCCCAGCACTTCGCGCGCCATGCGGGCATCGCGGTGCATCTGCTCGGTGAGTGCGTCCAGTCCGTCGAATTTCTGTTCATCGCGCAGCTTGGCGACGAATTCCACCGCCATGCGCTGCCCGTACAGATCGCCTTCGAAATCGAACAGGTGAACTTCAAGCAGCGGCTGAGCCACCTCGTTCACCGTCGGACGGATGCCCAGGCTCGCGACGCCCGGCCAGGCGCACTCGCACTCGCCCAGGCCAACGCGTACCGCGAAGATGCCATGCACCGGAGACACCCGGTCGCGAAGATGGATATTGGCAGTGGGAAAGCCCAGCTGCCGTCCCAGCTGATTGCCGTACTCCACCTTGCCTTCGATGACGAAGGGGCGCCCCAGGAGGGGCGCGGCGCCGGCGAACTCTCCGGCAGCCAGCAGCATGCGGACCCTCGTGGCCGACACTCGCGCGCCCTCCAGCAGCACCGGTGGCATCACGCGAGTGCGGAAACCCAGGTCCTTACCCATCGCTTCCAGCAGCGCCACATCGCCGCCCCGCTTGTGCCCGAAACGGAAATCCCCGCCCACCCATACTTCGCGGGCTCCCAGCCGATCCGCCAGCACACGCCGGACGAAATCCTCGGCTGGCATCGACGTCAGTTCATGGTTGAAGCGGAGGATGAGCGCCTGCGCCATGCCGGCGGCGTCGAAGCCCAGCAGCTTCTCGCGGACGCTGGAGAGCCGAGGTACCGGCTCCTTCGAAAAGAACGCCCTAGGCAAGGGTTCGAAACTGACCACGGTCGGCGTGAGCCCCTGCGCCTGCGCACGTTCGCGTACTTGCGCCAGCAGCGCCTGGTGGCCTCGATGCAGGCCGTCGAACGCGCCGACAGCCACTACGCTACCGCCGGGCGCCAGACAGGGGCCGGCAATATCCCTGGAAAGTCTTGTCATCGCGCGAGTATAGCCTCAGCGCGCCGCCCTGCGGCGGCGCATCAAACGCCGCGCAGCTCGCGCAGACGGAAGCCCGCCGCGAACAGCGTAGCGACGTAGGCGCCCCCTCCGGCAACTACCACGGCGGCCAGATGCCAGACCCGGGTCCACTTCGACGTGTCGGTCCAGTCCGGCCAGATCCACAGGCCCGCCAGCAGCACGCCGATCATCACCACGCAGGCCAGCGCAAGCCGGCCCAGGTGGCGTGCCCAGCCCGGTTGCCGCTGATAGACCCCCGCCTTACGCAGCCAGTGCCAGAGCAAGCCCAGGTTGATATAGCTGGCGGCCGCGCTGGCGATACCCAGGGCCATGTGCAAGCCGGGCACCTTGGCCAAACCTTCGAGCAAGGCGCCCTGCTTCACGTCCGCCGGCGCCCACAGGGCGAACAGCAAGGCCAGAAACAATACGTTCAGCACCATGTTGGAAATCAGCGAGGCCACGCCGGCCCGTACCGGGGTGCGCGTATCCTGGCGCGCGTAGAAGGCCGGCAGCACGACCTTCACCAGCGCGAACGCCGGAAGGCCGAAGCTGAGGGCCGAGATCGACAAGGTGGCCATGCGCGTGTCGAACGGCGTGAAGCGCCCATGCTGAAACAGCGTGGCGACCAGTGGCTCGGCCAGCAGCATCAGCGCGAACATCGCGGGAACCGCGATCAGAAGCGTAGTACGCAATCCCCAGTCCAGCGCCTTGGAGAACCCGTCCCGATCGGTGGTCACGTGGTGGCGCGACAACGAAGGCAGGATCACCGTGCCCAGCGCCACGCCGAACACACCAAGCGGCAGCTCCAGGAACCGGTCCGCCTGGGACAGCCAACTCTGCGAGCCGATATACAGCAGCGACGCGATCACCGTATCGAGCAACAGGTTGATCTGCGCCACCGAGGAACCGAACAGCGTCGGCACCATCAGCTTAAGGATGCGCCGCACATCCGGATGGCTCCACCCCCAGCTCGGCAGCGCCAGGAGATCCAGCTGCCGCAGCGCGGGCAACTGGAACATCAGCTGCAGGATACCCGCCGCCAGGATGGCCCAGCCCATCGCCATGATCGGCGTGTGCAGGCGCGGGGCCAGCCAGAGCGCGCCGGTGATCATGCAGAGGTTGAGGATCACCGGCGTCAGCGCGGGCAGGCCGAAACGGTGGAAGCTATTGAGCGCGCCGCCCGCCAAGGCCGTCAGCGAGACGAACAGCAGGAAGGGAAAGGTCAGGCGCAGGAGATTCACCGTCAACGCGAATTTCTCCGGCGTCTCGATCGCGCCCGGCGAGAACAGCGTGGTGACCTGGGGGGCGAAGATCACGCCCAGCGCCGTGACCAGCAGCAGCACGCCGCCCAGCGTGCCCGAGACCCGCGACATCAGGGCTTTCAGATCCTCGTGGCTGCGTTTCTCCTTCACCTCGGTGAAGACCGGCACGAAGGCCGTGGAAAACGAGCCTTCCGCGAACAGCCGGCGCATGAAATTGGGGATG
>JBCNOA010000300.1:0-5410 GCA_039594095.1 Dyella sp. | reverse complement strand
ACCGCCCGCTGCCAACTGCGAGCTGGAGTTCTGCGAGCCGGCCGAACTCTCGGGGAACGAATGGACCATCGAGTGCGAAGGTTTCCTCTTTCACGTCGAGGGAGGCAGCGCTCCCTGGCTGGACGGCGCCAGCATCGACTACGAGGCCAATCCCACCGGTGGCCAGCTCAACATCCGGGCTCCCCGCATCAAGGGGGACATGCCTGGGACGGAAGCGGGCCTGGTGGAGCGAGTACGCTACGTGCTCGACGCTGAGATCAACCCACGCGTCGCGGCGCATGGCGGACGGATCAGCCTGCTGGAAGTCAGCTCGGACGGCGTCGTGGTATTGCAATTCGGCGGAGGCTGTCACGGCTGCGGCATGGTCGACGTGACGCTGAAGCATGGCGTGGAAAAAACGCTGCGCGAGCGCATTCCCGAAGTGACCGAGGTGCGCGACGCCACCGATCACGCTGGCGGCGACAATCCGTACTACAGCAAGCGGGAAGGGCGCTCGGCCATGGGCTGAGTTCCGTCCGCATAAAAAAGGCCCGCTTGCGCGGGCCTTTTCCTGGGGGCGAACGTCTTACTGCTTGTCGCCCTGGATGTGACCGTCGAGGTTCTCCATCTTGGTCGGCAGCGACGAGAAGTAGGCCGCGACATCCTCGATGTCCTGTTCGGACAGGGTCGCGACGAAGCCCTTCATGATCGCGTTGTTGCGATGCCCGTTCTTGTATTCGTGAAGCGCCTGCTGGATGTACATGTTGTACTGGCCGGCGAGGCGGGGGTATTGCGGATCGACGGCATTACCGTCGGTGCCGTGGCAGGCGAAGCAGGCAGCGGCTTTCTGCTTGCCGGCGTCGATGTTGCCGGCGGCCTGCGCCTGGACGGAAGCAAACGCCAGGGCGGCGCCGAACGAAAGCAGGGTGAGCGCACGATTCATGCGGAATCCTTGGTTTCCAGGGACTACTTACTTGGCGAGGCTGGAGAGGTAGGCGGCGATGTCGTCGATGTCCTTGTCGGACAGACTCTGCGCCTGGGCCACCATGGTCGGATGGTTGCGGTCGCCGTTCTTGTAGCCGTGCAGGGCGTTGACGATGTACTGCGCATTCTGGCCGGCGATCTTCGGTACCGGGTAGCGCGGATAGGCGTTTTCGTAACCGGTGACGCCGTGGCAGCCGTTGCAGGTATAGACCAGTTTGCGGCCGGCAGCCTTGTCGCCTTCGGCATGAACGCTGCCAGTGACGAGTAGTGCGGCAGCGACGGTCAGGCCGAGCATGTGCAGTCGAGTCATCATCATTCCCACGATTCCGGCGGGTACATGGCGTTAAAGTCTCGGAAGTATAGTGGGACGGTCCGAGCAGGGACAATAACGCCGAAGACGGTCCGAGGGTCCGCCGGCCTGGATGGAATGAAGGAGTGAGCATGCGTGGAAAGTGGTGGATGGCCGGTCCGATGATCCTGCGCTTCTGGGTGACGTTGCTGGTTGCGCTGTCTGCTGGCGGCCTGGGTGCCAGGGAGGCGCCCGGTTCCTACCGCATCGTCGGCTATGTGGCCGACGCCGACCCGCTTCCGCCCATTCCGGCTTCCAAGATCGACGTGATCAATTACGCCTTCGGCACGCTCGATGATCAGACGCATATCGTGCTGCACAGCCCTCGCGCAGAAACCTCATTGGCCGCCATGGTCGGTCTGCGGCGGAAGAATCCTGCATTGAAAGTGATGCTTTCGGTCGGCGGCTGGGGTGCAGGGCACTTCTCCGAGGCGGCGTTGACCGAGACGTCGCGCCGGCAGTTCGCGGACGATGCCGCCCGCCTGATCGAGCGCCACGACCTGGACGGCCTGGACGTCGACTGGGAATACCCCACGCTGCCCGGCGGCGGCATCAGCCATCGTCCGGAGGACAAGCGCAATTTCAGCCTGCTGCTGGAAACCGTGCGCCAGCGTCTGGACCGCTTGGGCGAGCAGCACGGTGGCCGTCATTACTTTCTCACCATCGCCTCGGCGGACGGCGAGTTCGTCGACGGCATCGAGCTGGCGCGCGTCGCGCGTTCGCTCGACTGGTTCAACCTGATGGCGTACGACTTCCATAACAGCCTCACGCCGACCACCGGCCACCACGCGGGCCTTTACCCCTCGAAGTTCGATCCGCCCGGCGATCGCGCCGCCGCGAAGGCTGTCCGCCAATATCTGGACGCCGGCGTGCCGGCCGGCAAGCTGGTCCTCGGCGTCCCGTTCTACGGGCGTGCGTTCACCGGCGTCGTACCGGAGCACGATGGCCTGCAGCAGGCCTACGGCAAATTCTTCGGCGCGCCGTCGTGGCGCGAGCTGGTGGCGGACTACATCGACAAGAACGGCTACGTGCGGCACTGGGACCCGCAGGCGCAGGCACCCTTTCTCTGGAACCCCAAGTCGCGCACCTTCGTCAGCTACGAGGACCCGCAATCGCTGCGCATCAAGACCGCTTTCATTCGAGATCACCGCCTGGGCGGCGCGATGTACTGGGAGCAGAGCCTCGACAAGGAGGATGAATTGCTCGACGTCCTCGATACGGGGCTGCATCGCCCCTAGCGCGAGCGCTCGCGCACTCGCTGTTCTTCAATGCATGGCTTCAATGCATGGCTGGCGACCGATGTATCGCGCCGACCGTCTCAGAACAGGCTCTTGAAGATGTGGATGCCCGCCGTGTATTCGCCGGCAATGGTGCCGACGCACACCAATAGAAAATTGAGTAGCGTGCGGGCGACGCGGTTCTTCCACCAGCCTGTCCAGTGGCCGATATCGTCGCGCAGGGTTTCGAAGTCGGCGACTCGCGGCTTGCGGATCCAGGCCTCGGTCATCGCACTGATCGCTCCCGAAGGTACGCCCGGACGGAACGGTTTGATCGGCCCGGCCACTGCCGCCGCGAGCACGCTCAGGGGATGCCCGCCCGCCACGATGGCGCCGAGGGCTGAGAAGCCGGCGGTGAACATGACCCAGTCGCGCAGTGCTTGCGCACCAAGCGCCGCGTTGCGGTGAAACGCCACGGCGATGGCCGCGAAAACCAGCAACACCAGGCCGATCGCGATCCATTTGGGCCATTTCGACGCGGGCGGCAGCGTGGCCAGCTCCGAGGCCTGGGCACCGGGATCGCCATCCTGCGAGTTCAGCAGTGCGCACAACCCCTTGAGATGACCGGCACCGATCACGACCAGCACGCGACGAGGTTCGGCACCGAATCCCGCGCGGCCCGCTTCCTCGCGCAGGCGCGCCGCCATGTAAGCGTCGCGCTCGGCGATCAGGCTGCGGTAAAGCGGCTCGGACTGGCTGGCGAACTCGCTGAAGGCGCTCTCCAGCATGTCGCCCTGCTTGAGCTTCTCGATTTCCTTTTCTTCGATCGCCTCTCGCTCGAACACGCTAGCGAACAGGCCGCCCATCAGGCCGAAACGCTGCAGGAAGCCGACGCTGCGCCAGGCTCGCTTGAGCGTGGTGCCTACTTCGCGATCGACCAGCCATACCGGTACGCCGCGCTGTTCGGCGCCATCCATGGCCGCCTTCATCTCGGCGCCAGGCTCGATACCGAACTGATCGGCCAGGCGCTTCTGGAACGTGGACAGCACCAGGCTGGCGGCGACCATGCCGGCCTTGCCCTGGCGGATGACCTGGAACAGATCCATTTTCTTCAGCGCGTCCGGATCGCGCATGCCCTGGGCGCGGCTGGGGCACAACTCCACCGCCACGGCATCGAACGATTCCCGCTCCAGCAGTTCACGAACGGCATCGACGCTTGCGCGCGACACATGCGCCGTGCCGAGCACCACATACTCCACGCCATCGCGGACGACCCGCTCGATGGGTTGGCCATCCAGGGCGGCGGGCAGTCGGTCGGTGGAGGCGTCCAGGCTCATGCGTAGGTTCGTCGATATCGGGAAGGTGACTGCATGGGGTCGGTTCCCGCCCGGCGCAAGCCGCGCGGGAACCGTCGATCAGTCGCGGAAACGCTTGAGCAGATCGCTGTACGCGTCGATGCGGCGATCACGCAGGAACGGCCAGATCCGGCGCACGTGCTCGCTGCGCGCCATATCGATCTCCACCACCAGCAGTTCGCGCTGGTCGGTACCGGTCTTGCCCAAGAATTCGCCCTGCGGGCCCGCCACGAAACTGGTGCCCCAGAACTGGATGCCCGCGCCGACGCCGGAGGGGTCAGGCTCGTAGCCGGTGCGATTGCAGGCCAGCAGCGGCAGGCCGTTGGCGACGGCGTGGCCGCGCTGCACGGTGACCCAGGCTTCGCGCTGCCGGTCCTTCTCGGCCTGCTCGTCGTTCGGATCCCAGCCGATCGCAGTGGGATAGAGCAGCAGTTCGGCGCCGGCGAGCGCCATCAGGCGGGCGGCTTCCGGATACCACTGGTCCCAGCACACGAGCACGCCCAGCTTGCCGACCGACGTGTCGATCGGGTCGAAGCCCAGGTCGCCCGGCGTGAAGTAGAACTTCTCGTAGAACGCCGGATCGTCGGGGATGTGCATCTTGCGATACTTGCCGGCGATCTTCGCGGAGCGGTCGAACACCACGGCAGTGTTGTGATACAGCCCGGTCGCGCGCTTTTCGAAAAGCGAAGCGACCACGACCAGCTTCAATTCCTCCGCCAGCTTGCCGATGCGTTCGGTGCTATGGCCGGGAATGGTTTCCGCCAGATCGAACTCGCTTACCGATTCGTGCTGACAGAAATAAGGGCCGTTATGCAGCTCCTGCAGCAGCACCAGTTCGGCGCCGGCCGCGGCGGCTTCGCGCAGGCCGGCCTCGATGGCGTCGAGATTGGCGTCGCGGCTGCCGCGGTGGGTCTCCTGCAGCAGCGCGACCTTGAGGGTCTTGCGAGTCATGAAAGTGTCCTGATCGCTGGGGGCGAAAGGACATAAGTGTACCGGAGTCGCTCAGCCGTTCCGTCAAGGCGGGGGCGGCGCGCGGCCGCCCTCGGCTTGAGACGTCTAGCGTCCGTAACGCAGCGTGACCTGCGCTTTTCCGACAGTGTGCAGGCCGATCATGAAGCCGGCCTTGGCCGCCGACGCGTCGGCCGGGAGGCCCAGGCTGGGAACATCGAGCGCGTGCACGGTGAAGACGTAACGATGCGGCTTGGCGCCTTGGGGCGGGCAAGGGCCGCCCCAGGCCGCGTCGCCATAGTCGTTGCGCAGCGCGTGTGCGCCGGCCGGAAGGGTGCCTCCCTGCGGCAGGCCTGCCGTGCTCGACGGCAAATCGATCACCACCCAGTGCCACCAGCCGCTGCCCGTGGGCGCGTCAGGGTCGTAGACGGTGAGCGCCAGGCTCTTCGTGCCGGCGGGCAGGCCTTCCCAGTGCACGGCGGGAGCCAGGTTCTGCCCGGTGCAGCCAAAGCCGTCGTAAGTGAATCGCTGCGCGATGCCGTCGTTCGCGGCGCCGGCATCGACCGTCAGCTTGAAGT
>JBCNOA010000030.1:0-26428 GCA_039594095.1 Dyella sp. | reverse complement strand
CCTCAAGCAGGAGTTCCGTGATCTGTTCGGTCTCCGGTGAGCGGTGGAAAGAGCGGTAAGTGCGCTTGCCGTGCAGCCAGCACACCAGGTGGAGCGGCGTGAGCTGGCCCAGGGGGTGGCGCGCGTTGACGTCGGCGCCTTGGGCCAGGGCGAGGCGGACGCCGGCTGGGTTGGCGTCGGTGATGGCGTCGAAGAGGTTTTCGGTGGCGGGGTTCATGGCGGGGTCTCCGGATGGATCAGTTCAGGCCGTAGCGGGCCAGGATGACGCGGCACTTCTCGTCATAGACGCGATGCCAGGTCTCGATGTCGGTGTTGACCAGGTCGCGCTCCGCGAGAGTGAGGGCGGCGTAGGCTTCCAGGGCCACCTGGCTGGGCAGGTTCTTGAGGTCGTCGGGGATGGTGCGGAAAGGCATGGGGTTCTCCTTGTTGGTTTTGTTGTGATCGTTGGATCACACTTAGGTTTAAGCTAGGCCGATTTTCGAGACGCGCAAGGGCCTATCGATCGGGCTTTTGGGGTCAGGCTACGGCGGCGTGCGAGTGCCAGCCCTCGGTGGCCAGTTCCGCTTCCCAGGCGGCCACCTCCTCCTGTTTGCACATCTGGCGATAGAGCAACTCACCCATCGGGCACCCGGTGCGGCGCACGTGCTCATCCGTGAAGCGGCTGGTGAACGTCAGGCGCAGGGCCAGGTGGCGGCCGCGGATCGTGCGGCACTCCCAGACTTGGGCGCCGGTGCTCGTGGTGCGAACCTGAGCGAAATGGAGGCCGGCGGCGGGGTTGCGATCCGAGCTCATGGGGAGCTCGGTGCCGGTTGAGGTGGTGATGTAGGTGCGTTCCATGGCTCAGCCCTCCCGGTTTGCTACGAATTCGTTGTAGTAATCGTCTGCAGCTTCACGGGTTGGGAAGACCATCAGGTTGTCATTGGAGTCCACATCATCCAGGAAGACTTTCAGAAGCATGTATTCAGCGGCTTCCTCGTTAGCGCATTTGAAGACCACAGCGGCACGACCTGAGGGCTCCCACCGAAGAACTTTGTTCCCTTCCGTGAAGTAGACCTTGCCACTGCCGAATGGCGTGCTTGTTTCATTGGCATATTCATGGCACAGATCCCGAAGGATCCATTCCTTGACCTCTTCGTTTCCGCCATGGTCAACGGTGTAAACGATCTGGTCGAAGTTTTCAGCGTAATGCGACATGGTAGGTCTCCTTGGCGGGTTAGGCGTGATCGTTCGATCACTGTTCATACCTTCAAGCTAGGCCGATTTTCGAGACCCGCAAGACCTACACACCGCTGACTTTCACCACTCGTGACGTCATCCATTTCCTACATGCGAAGCGTGATGACGTCGATCCTTTGGAGGTCGTGAGGGCACGACAAGCGAGGCCTTGCCGAGCCCTGCCCTATCCCCTGCTCTTCCATCAGCGCCTCTGTCGACACGCCGCGGAGCGGCCATGCTTGCGCCCCTCACCCATCGACTCGCGCGCCATGCTCCCTGAGCAGCTCGGCCACGTCCGGTTTGTTGCAGACCTGCAGCGCCGTCGTGCCGTTGCCCCGCTCGCGGTAGTTCGGGTCCGCGCCGGCTTCCAGGAGCATCCGCACCACCTCCAGCTCCGCGTCTCCCGCGTGCTGGATGGCGTGTTGCAGGACGTCGGGGAAACCATTCCAGAAGTGCGAGCGCGACGGGTTGGCCCCCTGGCGCAACAGCAAGGCGATGGCCTCGGGGTCATCGACGTGGAGGTGCAGCTCGGCATCGAGCCAAATCTGGAAGACCTCGGCGCCCATGGCGCTGAAGGTCTTGATGCCCTGGTGGAGGTCGGTGAGGTGGGTGGTCATGGCTCAGGCCTCCAACGCCGACAAGTCTTCTTCGGTGGCCCACCGGAACAGGCACCACACGCCCCACTCGCCCTCATACCCCAGCAACTGGTTGCCATACACACTCGGGTCGTCGTCACCGATCCGCTGGTAGCCGCCCGTCTCGGTGTAAACCCGAAAGGATGACCCGCTGCCCACGGGGACGTTGAAAGGGGGCAAGGCGGACCGTGGATGCAGGACCTTGAGGACTTCTTTGTGCTCAGTCGGTGCCTGGGCGGGTCGCACGGCAGGCTCGGCCTTGCGGGTCTTGTTCTCTTCCAGCCGGGCCTTGAGGGTGGCCACGCGCTCGGCCAGGCGGGGATCGTTACAGCCGGCCAAGGTGCGCTGGATCGCGTTGCTGGTGACCTGGCCGCCGCGTGCATCGGTCTCCGCGTAGTCCAGCCACTTTTCCTGCTCGATGAACCGGCTGACCTCGGCTTCCCGCTGGGCTTCGGCCTGGGCGTTGGTGGGCTCAAAGGTCAAGGAAGAGCCGTAGCCGGAATGGGTGCTCACATCCCGCACCAGGACGGTCACCGTGTCGTCCACAGCAAAGTCCTTGGACAGGTCGTTGATCAGGAGCTTGGCCTTGTAAGACCGCTGCTTGCCCTGCAGGAGGCATTCAAAATACTTGCGGCCCCGTTTCACGATCAGGAAGGTCTTGGTGGTCATGGGTGTCTCCTTGGCGGGGTGATGTTTGATGTGATTCATAGATCACAGCTACATCTACAACCCTAGGCCGAAGTTCCCTATGCGCAAGACCTACAAACGCTGAAATCGACGTTGAAATGCGTGGGTGTTTTCCTACACCCCACCCCTATTTCCGATCGATGTTTTGCCAGTGGCGCCCTGGGCGAGGCCAGGTTGAGCCTTGCGCCCAACCTGCGCTTCCCATCCTGGCTTTTGCTCTGAGCCTCTGAGGTGTTCAGTGCTTCGTGGCCTGGCCAGCTTCCGCTTCCGTGGCTGCGTTGATGCGGGCCACCAGAGTGTCAAAGGTCGCCTCCACCTGCTCCGGCTTTTCCCCGCGCAAGAGCGTGGCAAAGATGCTCACCTCGTGGAGGACGTGGAAGATCACGCCTTCGTGCTCCAGGTTCTGCATCTCGGCCATCGAGTAGCCGATGCCCATGTTTTTCGCGTCAGCCTTCGCTTTCAGCTCGAACACGGGGATGGGCCCACCGGAGAGCTGGGGCCATTCATGCTGGGCAAAGCGCCAAGCGCGCTGAGTCAGGTCGGCGAGGTATTCAAAAGTAATGATGGACATGGCGGGGCTCCTGGAATTGGTTGGTGGGGTGTTGCCACCCCTTACGGCCGTTGTGGTTCAAAACTCAAACGATCCATCAGCCGTGTCGTCGTCCTCGTTGGATTCAACGGTAATGTCGAAACGTGTGCCGGGTTCGCTGCCCCGGTGCCCCTGCGAGAGGTATTCCTGGACGGCATCAAGCATCTCGTCGGCGTCTTCGATGTCGTCCAAGTCGGCGATGCCTTCCCAGCGGCAGACTTCGTTCTCGTCCACTTCGTCACCGTCGATCTCGATCGTGAAACGGGCCTCGTCTTCCACCACGAACTCGTCCGGGATCATAGCGACGTCTTGGGTGTAAGTCCGGTTAGCCAGACCGCCAAAGTCTGACGGGTTGTTCTCGTCTTCAATCCAATACCAGCGGTCCTCGCCGCCCGTCGAATCGCACACGCGATATTCAATGTTGTTGAGACGGCCGAGGTATTCCCAATCGCCATCGGCATCCGACGGTTCATTCGGGTGGACGAAAATATCCTGATAGAACTTGCTGTCGTCATCCGTGTCAGTCACAGACACCGAAAAACCGCTGGTTTTTGTAAGCACTTCGTCAAGCTGCTCCTCCGCGTTATCCAGGAGCCAGTCTGTCACCTGATCCCAGGCGTCATAAGCGCTGGTCGCTTCGGAAAGATCAACGTCGTTGAACTCGTAGCCGTCAACATAGACTTCAAAGCGGGACTCGTTAAACATGGGGTTTCTCCTTGGCGGGGTAAGGCGTGATCGAACGATCACTGTATGTATTCACCCTAGGCCGAAGTTCGAGATGCGCAAGCCCTACAAACGCTGACATCGACGACAGGTTGCGTGCGGGATTTCCTACAATCCACCCATGGATGCTCTGGTGGCAACAGGCCGCTCAGCAGCAAGCACGGTTTGCCCCGTGAAGACATAGTCTTCCCAACCCCACTTTTGCGCGCGCCGGTGACGCAGGGTGTTCAAGTAGTAAGGGACACCGCGGATCGTCCACAGGTGCCACCGTTGGCGGCGCTTCGCGGGGGTGGCTGCGATCGTCATGGGGTTCTCCTCGGTGATTGGTGTGATCTTTCGATCACGGCATGAAACCAACCTAGGCCGATCTTCGTGATTCGCAAGAGTGCTGAGTGAAGGCATCGACAGCCGGTGCGCGAGGGCGTTTTCCGCATTGCCCTCCCCTGGCTCATTTCTAAACTGGCCGAAACGGTACCGGACAGTAATTCACCAGGGGCGCGCCAGGCGAGGCCCTGCCGAGCATCGCCCCCAGCCCTGCTCTTCCCTCTGCGCCTTTGGGTGTCAAGGCTTTTCCGTTGGGCTGGCAACGGGTTAGCGCGATCTGCATTTCCGGCCCGGCGCACCCTTGGGTTGCCCATGGCGCGGCACCATTTTTTGAATGGGCCACCAGGCTTCCGAGGGGGAGCGATGTGCCCACCGCAAGGCGGACTGCATGAAGAAAAACGACATCGACGCGTTCAAGTCGAAGCTCGACGCGATCGCCAACCGCAACATCCACAATCCCGACGACACCAGCAATCTCAACGAGCCGGCGTTCCGACGGGTGACAGACGACACGACCAGCCAGCAACTGGAAGACCTGGAAGAGGAGATCCAGGAGAAGTTCGTAGACGTGGCGGGGTTTGCCGACACCCGCGCGATCAACCAGGCGCGCAAGGCCGGCGTGCCCATCACCTACATTCCGGCCCAAGACCCGGCCGATGACGATGAATCCGTGATCCAGGTGACCGTGGGTGGCCACGGCACCCTCACCGTGACTGTCCAGCAAGAACTCTACCGTTGAACCTTCGGAGGCGCCCAGGTGGCGCCTCTTTTTTGCCTGACCTCAACCCTTGGTGACGCCCTGAATGCAGCCGTTGGTGTAACGCTGCTGGGAAGCTTCCGGCGTGTCGTGTTCGGTGTAGAGAGCGGCCACATACTGCACGACGGCACGATCAGCAGGATCTTTCATGTCCGGTGCGTGGCCGGATGCCTGCTGCAGGCTCTGTAAAACCCCGCTCATCGGGACACCCTGGTCCCGTGCCCGGACGATGGTGGCGATCATCTTGCCCACTTCCTCGCACCTGGCCACTTGGGCGGTGATGGAGGGTGTGGCTGGACTTTGCTGAGCGCTCGCCAGGGCCGGCAGCATCAGCGCCGCGGCGATCAGTGCGCGGATTTTCATGGATCTATCCCCTGTTCCGATGATGGGTGTGCGGGTCCTAGCTTTTGCGCATGCCAGTCCAGAGTGCGCCCACGCCTGCGAAACCGAAAACCAGCGTCAAGGCGACCCGGCCCCAGTCGGTGACCGCCGCCCGTGCGTTGCCGTAGACGTCGCTGGGCACCGGACGTGTGGCGTTGAGGCCGAAGTAAAGCGCCACGGCAAGGCAAGCGATGCCGCCGGCCACCTGGATCTTGCTGGACTTGTTCACCTGGCATCCCCCGTTGCCTGTTGGGCGAAGTCTAAACCTGATGCAAGAACCATCGAGCTTTCGTGGGTGGTTGCACAAGCTCCACTCCCCACTTGTGCAACACCTGTGCAACCGAAACCCGCATGGTTGAGCCATTTGTGGGATGTTGAACAGGTAGAACAGGTGAACAGGTCGAAGTAACTCTTTTCAAAAACCCGGTCATGAAAAACATCATTTTCAAAAAGTTTTGAAACCACCTGTTCAACCGGTTTACCTGTGCAACCCTACTCTCCCAATGGTTTCGGTAGAACAGGTGAAAACGGTCACTTGTTCAACCGAGGCCCAAAAACGCAAAAAGCCCGTCTGACCGGGCTCTTTGCGTCTGAAAGTGTCGATAGGGGTCAGAACGGCAGTTCTGCGTCCAACTGCGCCTCCGTGGCTGCGGTGGGCAGATCCACGCCCCACACGTGCCGATCGGTCTTCACCCCCCGGATGGAGAGATTGACCATGCGACCCGGCCGCGCGGCATGCCGGTGGCCGCCGCTGGGGTTGCGTTCCTGCAAGGTCCAGCCCTTGGCCTGGAATTGATCCCGGACCGCGCGCCAGAACTGAGCCGCCGCCAGGGGGCGGTTTTCTTGCTCTTGAAGTGTCTTGCAGTAGTCCTGGTAAACGGCCGCCTTCGCCGTCTCTTCGTGTGTTTCCTGCCGAAGGTCGGCCTCGATCATCCACGCATAAGTCGGGTCGGTCTCGATGCGGCGGGCTTCGTCCATGACCTTCATGACGTTCGGCTTGGCGCTGAACTTCCGGCCGTTCCGGCAAAGCCGGGCCACCCCTTCCAGCGCCCAGTCGAGCAGATACCCCATTTCCTCCGGGCTCTCGATCAGGCCCAGGTGCCAGTTCCGCACATTGTCCTTGCTGTCACGCGGCACACGCACGGTGAAAGGAATGACCAGCCAGCGATCTTGCTGACCATCCGAGCGATCGGTGAAACGGATGGGTTCATTGGCGGCCACCCACACCGACACATGGGGCTCGAACCAACGCGCGGCGTGATAGAGCGCCCGCGCGCGCAGCTCGTCACCGGCGATCACGGCCTTGAGTCGTTCTTCAACCTCACGCCCCAGGAACGGTGGCGTTTCGGTGGACAAGGCCAGGGTCTTGCCTTCCAGGTCCGCGATGGCCGAACCGTCCTTCACCAGCGTGGTCAGGTCGAGCGTGACGCGCTCAGGATGAAGGGCAGAGAGCAGGTGCAGCAGCGTGGATTTGCCGTTGCTGCCGCCGCCGATCAGCATGAAGCCCTTGTGGAAACCGGCGCCTGGCATCAGTGAGGAACCCACGGCCTCCTGCAGCAACGTGCGGATTTCCAAGTCAGGCACAAACTTGTCCAGGAACTGGGCCAGTTTGCATCCGGCCGGCAGGGGCCGCGGCGTGTAGACGTGGTGTTCATCGACCCGCGACCAATCCAACTTCGCAGGCACGCGATGGGTGACCCCCATGGCGTCGTCCGGCGCGTAGGCCTCGATCTTCCCCTGCTCATCGATGTAGAGATAGGCCCCGATCACCGGCAGGATCGGCTTGTGCCGGTTGGGCCGGGGCATCAGCTTCTTGTCGTTGTGGCTGTGCAGGTCAAAGGCGGTTTTCAGGCACTTTTTGGCCAGATCCGCATCGGTCTTTTCCGGGGCGTTTTCCGAGAGCCAGCGCGTGGCATGACTGCGCGCATCGTCGTCGCTCTGGGCCACCCACCGCGCTTCCGGGTTGTGCCAGAGATACATCGTGCGGCTGCCGCTCTTCGTGTTGCCGATCTGCACGGACGGATCCTGGCTGAAATGGTGGGCATAGCGCAGCGCAAGCGACTGGGCACCGCATGAGAGCGATGACGAACCGCCTTCCCCGTCCCCTTCCTTCAAGGCTTTTCGCTTCTCTTGCCGCTCCCAGGCCTTCACGCCCAGCTTCCACGCTTCCATCATGCGTGGATCGCTGAAGTCGGGCATATCCGGCATCAGCGGTTCCGCCTTGGCCTGTTCGCGCGAAGCGCGGTGCTCGTCCAGAGATGTGACCTTTCCACCCCTTCCGAGCAAAAATGGCACATCGTCAGCGATGGTGTTGACTCCAGGCGCATCCTGGATATGATCTTGGGTAGACATCATGTGTTCCTTCCGAAGTGGGGACATCCGAAAGCCGGCCTGCCAGGGCTGGCTTTCTTCTTTTAAGCGGCTTGCATTTCGCGTTCGAGCAACTCCCGCACCGCGCGCCGCACGAACCCGGACTGGGTTTCCTGGCGCCGTGCAATCAGCGCCTCAACGCCCTTCCGTGTGTCTTCATCAATCAGTCCGTGGATCGGAAAGTCCTTGCGCGTGCCCACAACCGGGCGACCGCGGGGACGTCGTGGGGTGTTGGCAGCGAGGGTCATTTCTTTCTCCGGCGTTGATTTATCTGCGTGCTATTTGTTCTAGGCCCACCCGCCGATCGCGCAACCCACTCCCCTTCCCCATTTGTTCCTTTGTCGCCTGAAATCCCTTCAAAAGCGTTGTCGCGCAACGGTTTTCGAGGGATGCAGAAACCTCGAAATTCGGACGTCCAGTTGGATTGCGAACGGGCGATGGCGCGGTAAGGTGAAGGTGTGAGGCCTCATCAACCTCACCCTCGTGGTTTGGACAGAGCCCCGGCTGGGTGCAACCGGCCGGGGATTTTTTACTGTGACCGAACCATCACTGGTCATCCGCATCCTTGTTGCCGTCCTCGTCCACCACGGCAATTTCCATGACCTTGCCCTTGACCAGGCGCTCCTCGACTTTCCAGCCGCCCACACCCCCCAGGGTCCGCCAGTCCACGCACAAGCGGCGCTCAGCCGGACAGACCCCGAAGAAATCGCCCGTGAAACACTCCAGGGCTTGCATGATTTTCAGAGCCGTCTTGGCATCGCGTTCCATCCAGAAAATCTCTTCCTTACTTTCGACGATGTAGCCGTAAATGGCGGACCGCTTCATGCGCCTTCCCCCGTCAGCACGCGCAGCGCCTGCTGTTCCAGGCTCGCGGCACTCTTGTCGAACAGGCCCAAGGCGAGGTTGCGCATGGCTTCGTAATCGAGGCCCAGGGCGCGGAGCTTGCGGCGGTGCTTCAACACGTGCGCGCCAAACTGCTCACGCAGGAACGCGCGGAAGGCCGCCCGGGTGAGGTGTTCGGGAAAGGTGGTGGCCACCTGGGCCAGCTCTTCCACGACGCCGGTTTCATTGACGGCCGTGGCCGCATTCACCCGGATCGCGCAGGGCTTGCCGGTCATCGGATTGGTGGGCTGCTCCTTCGGCTGCTCGATCAGCAAGAGCGTGGGCGTGACGATGGTGACGACGAACCACGCGCCGGGATGCTGGATCTGGTAACGGCGAAGGAAGCCCAGCACCGTGCTGAGGCAGCCGGGGTTGTCCACTTCCAGCTCAAGGCGCGGGGCGTGCGTCAGGATCTCGTTCCAGATGTCACCGGCGAACCGGCGGAGGGCGATGCGGGGGATGATGTTCATGGGGTTTCCTTGTGTTTGGGCATGACTTCCCCGTCACCGCGCGGCAGTGTTTGGGGGATCGGTTGGTGGAAGGGTTTAGGGGCTCAACGCCCTGGGCGCGTTGAGAAGTGCAGAGGTGGAACGATCACTTACGGGGAGCGGTCCGCGACGGCCAGTTCGACGATTCGTCCGTTGACCAGGCATTCCTCGGTCAGCCAGCACCAATCGGTCCAGTTGCGGAAGAGGAACAGATCAGCCGGGTGCACGGTGTAAGGCTGGTCGTCTTCAAGTGACATCGCTTCTGCGCTGACCCACGCATCCGCTTCGTTCTTGTAGGCATCGCGGATCTCCTGATCTTCGACGCGCACGACGACGTAGCCGCCAATTCGGGAGCGCCTCACCCGTTCCACCTGTTTCACGGCCATCTGCGTCACCGGTGCAAAGCCCGGGGCATGGTTGGCCAGGCCCTGCACGCGGTAAGTCTGACCACCCCACACCACGTGTTCGTCAAAGGCATAGTCGCCCTGGGCGAAGTCGTGGCCGGCGGCTTCCGCGCTGGTCAGGAGCTGGTCACCGAGCGTGACGGAAGGGAGCGGCGCATCGAGTTCCCACACGAATTCGACCAGCTCTTCGCCCTCGGTGATGGCGTAGCCGGCAAAGGGCCAGTCGTTCCAACCCTTGCGAATGTCCTTCAAGTGGGACTCGGCGCGATAGCGGAGGCCATCCGGGCCGCGGTAATCCAGATCCTTCTTCATCCAGTTCTGGAAGGGCGGCACCTGCGTGGGCACGCGCGCCGGGGCCGGCCACGGGCACTGGTTGAAACCCAGCACGTAAAACTCGGTGACCGGGACATCCTCGATAAGGATGCGGTTCAACCAACCTGTCACGGTGAGGTAGCGGCCCAGGATCGCCCCGCTCCAGCTGACGGTGTCGGCATCCGACCAATCGCCCGAGGCGGCCCGGCTGGTGTGATCGACCATGTGCAGGGCCACTTGGCCCAGGACCTGATGGAACTGATCCCCAAAATGCGCTTCGAGCACCTGATGGTCCGGCAGCTCCAAGGCGCCCGCATGGATTTCGAGGCACACCAGGTCCGGTCCCCCTGCCGCCTGGGTGGCCCAAAGGGCCTTGATCCGTTCAACCTCGCCTTCGCGCGTCCAGAACGTCGGCAAGATGGATTCGTCACTGCGCACGATCGGCGCTTTCTTTTTCGGCTTCGGCCACATGTGGGTCTCCTGGCCCCTGCGCGCCCACCGCGGCATGCGGTGAGTCACGTGGGGTCCTTGGAGCCGGAACTTCCGACGGCAAAAGGCCCAAATGCAAAACGGCGCCACAGCGCCGATTCCGCAAAGCGACTTCCAACAATTTCCGACTGCGGTGGGCGCTGTTCCGACGTCCAGCCCACGGGCGCCGACGGGTGCGACGGCGCGCGAAAACGGCGAGGATTTACCCGCTGTTTATCCTTTCAGTGCGTCGGCCACGGCCTTGGTGATCATGGCCGTCAGTTGCTCAGGCGTGAGCGTCAGCAACCCCTTGTCGCCCACCTGCTTGTTGATGGCCGCGGCGGCGCGTTCGGCGTCGGCTTTTTCGAGTTTCGCGCCCAGGTGCTGCGCATCCGGGTGGTAGTAGTGCATCAACATGCGTGCATCGAGGTGGCCCGTGATCTGCTGGGCCTCGTGCACCGGCAAGTCACTGGTGACTTCGGTGGTGCGGGTGTGGCGCATGTCGTGCAGGCGCTTGTGGATGCCGGCGCGATCGCGGCCACGGATGAAGGCCTGGGTGGGGGTGTCCTTGGCGAGAGGGAACACCCGCCCCTTCGCCGGCTTGGGTTTGCCGGCCAGGAGTTCGTAGAGCGCCTGGACCGCATGTTTGTTCAAGGGGATGGTGCGTTGGCGTTGACGTCCCAGCGGATCCTTGGTGTCACGGAACGTGACTTCGGGAATCTCTTTGTCGAAATCCACGTCAGCCCAATCGAGACGCAGGGCTTCGCTGCGACGGCCTCCGCTCCAGCGGAGGAAGCGGATGCAGCACCGGGTTTCCAGGCTGGCCTCCGGGATCTGGGCCAGGATTTGGGTGAGCTCGGCGTTCGTCACCAGCTCACCTTTGCGGGGCTGCTCCTTCGCCGTTTCGGGTTTGAGTTTGGGCAGCCCCTTGATCGGGTTGGCCACGTCGAAGCCCCAGTTTCGGTCCTTGCGCGCCGTGTTGTAGACCGCCGACAGGATGTCCATGTTGCGATTGATGGATGCTGGCTTCACCGTGGCGGGGCTTCCATCGCGGTAGGTGCGCTCGTAGCGCAACCAATCACGGACCTGATCCAGGTGTTCGCGGGTCACCTGATCGGGCGCTCGGGCCATCAACTTGGGGAACTCGCGCTGGAAGGAACGCAGGACCGTGCATTCCTGGGCGATGCCCTTCTTTCGGGCGTGGGCCGGAATGGGCCGCTTCGCGGCACGCGGCTGGCCGTCGGCCTTCGCCTGGGCCATGGCGGCCAGTTCCACCATCGCCTCCTCGGCTTCATCGATGTAACGCTGCACCCAGGCGCCGAGGGTCTGGTCCTGCAACCGGGACCCCACAGGCGTGCCATCGAACCGGAGCGCCCGGCGCTGTTCTTCTAGCCACGCCTTGGCCGCCACGATCGCCGAAGTGCGAGACTGGGGGTGGCTGGCCGCCACCTCTTCGTCGTAAGGGAAGGAGGCGCGGAGGTTCTGCACCTCACCCTTGGCGTCCTGCTGCCGGAGGCGAGCGCGGATCACATTGGAGGGCCGGCGGTCTTCCAGGCCCGGGGGCAGATCGGCTTTGCGTGCCATGCGATGTCCCTTCGGGCCTTGGCCCAAATTTGGCCCACAAGGGCCGGCAGGCCGCTATTTTGCTCGCCTGTCTCCTCCTTCGCAATGCGAAGGTCGGGAGTTCGATCCTCCTCCGCTCCACCAAATCGATCCAGCGAAAAAGCCTCGGATGACCTCCGAGGCTTTTTTCATGGCCGCACGCCAACCATGCACCCCATCGGCCCCGAGAAGCCCCCCGTCCGCGGCAACCGCAGCGTCATGCGCGAAGGCATCTTGACCGCCGAAAGCAGCGCGATCCCGATGCACCGTTTCGCGCACTACCCGCCGCGCCGATCGCACCTTCTCGCACCGCATCGATGCGAGCGGCGGCAATTCAGCTCGCCGCTCGCCGCACAGCGCTTACGGCGCGCCCTTGTTCAGAGCAATATCGAACGTATCGTCCGTGACCTCGATCGCCACGACGTAGTTGTGGTGCTTGGCCAACACCTGCTGCGCATTGCCCGGCTTTTCGAGATCGAACTCCATTCCGGTCATCTTTTGGGCTGGGTCGATCACATCGACGATGTCGAAATGATGGCTCCTGGCGAAATCCGTAAACATCGCCACGAGCTGGGCGGGCTTCAGGCGGCTCTTGCCGCGGTAGGACCAATGGTCCGGCTTGTCGCCGCCCATCAAATTCTTCTCATCGCTATGGATCCACTGAGTCACGCCCAGCGCCCCTTGCGGGATGAACCAGTCCGGCCACGCTGTCGGGGACTTATGGTTGAACAAGCCCACATCGTCCTGCGCCCGGCTCGCCGTCCCGGCGAAAAGGAACAACGATGCCAACATCCATCCTGCGAACTTCCGGGTCATGCCAACGCCTCCTTGGAAATGGCGCAGTCTGGGCCCGTCGCATGTCCCGCTCAAGACGTTGGCGAAGAATTCAATCGGGCGTCGGCAATAACCGCACCGTCATTCCTTCGTACAGCGTCACCACCAGCGTACGGCCGTCCGGCAGGAAAGCCAGCTCGCGCGGAAAACCAGGGGCGGGCGCGGACATCCGCTTGGCATCGCCAGCTCGATCACCGAAAGCCATGCCCACCACCTGCCCTTCGTCGCCTTTCGCGAAACGATGCGACAGTGTTGCCCACACCTGCTTGCCGTCGGGACGGATCGCGATGCCGACCGGACTTGTGCCGATGGCGTAGCTTTCGAAACTCGCATGGCGCGCGCCGGACAGCCATTCGTCCGCCTCATAGCGCATCAGCTTGCCGTCGCCCCGCGCCGTGACCCAAAGCTGCCTGCCAGACGACGAAACCGCGACGCGCACCGGATTGCATCCGGCCGGCAACGCCGCAGCCACGGCGTGCGCAGGATCGACAGCGGCCTTGGCGATGTCCACTCGCAACAGCCACCCCTGAGGATGCTTGCGCTCGCTGCCGTCCTCCGCCGGGCAGATGGAGGGGACGTCCGGCCCCGCCGGCGCCACCTGGCTCGTGGCGTATAGCCAGCGACCATCGGGAGCCGGCGCCAGACCGACCGGAGCCACACCGGTCGGGATGCGGCCGATGGGTTCCAAGCTATGGAATCCATCGCCCCGGGCGCGCGCCAGATCGAACACGCTGATCCCGCGTGCACGCTCGTCGCTGACGAACAGCAACCGATCGTCCAAGCTCGTCGCCACATACACGGCGCCCGCATGCTCGCCATCGTGGAACTCGCCCAATAGCGGCTGCCCCTCGCCACTTTCCAGCGCAGCGACATCCAAGGCGGCCGTGCGGTCGTCACCCGAGACGAGCAGCAGCTTGCCATCGTGAGTCAGCGCGGCGCCGAACCCTGCGCGATGCAATCGGATCTCGCGCTCGACACGAAACACGCCACCCTTGTTGCGCAACACAGCGATAGCCCCTTGATCGGGCTCCTTGCCCAACGACACGAACAACCAGCAATTGTCCGCGCTCGGAAGCGCCGAAAACGGGTGGCCGGATACAGCCACATCGGCTTGCGTGGCTGGCGCCGGACAATCCAGTGCCTCCGCGCGGCCGGCAGCGAACCACGCACAGACGCAAGCGACGAGAAACACAAACCTCATGGCATCCCCTTCCTTCTCTGTGACTGTCCCCGCGGCGCAAGAACATGCCGGACGCCGCCGCCCGCGCAACGCGCAGAACCGATCCTATCGAGGTCAACGTCACTGCGGAACACGGATCCCGACAGACCCGCCCACTCCAACCAAGCAGTTCAGGGCCCAGAAGCTTCCCGCGACAGCGCCACTTCGCTATCCCGGGACTTACCACGCTCCACCGTCTCGACAGGAGGAGCAACGCGCCTGACAGAGGAACGCCTACGCCGCTTGCTCACCGAGCGCCACGCCACCGTCGCCATGCCACCGGCGGAACTCACGCCGCCGGCGATCAGCCAGGCGGTACCGATGCATAAAGGACACATGCTCTGCCCTCCTCTCAATGTCCCGTACAGCAGGAAGGCACCGCCGCCGTCACCCCGGGCCAGGCACCCACGCCGCCGGGCAGCATGTCGAAGAAATGCCACAGCACGCAGAAGTCGTCGCCGGGACTGAAGCCGGTATCCGACACGCGCAGGATGGCGTCGCCGTCGCGGCGGAACACCGACAAGCCCGGCATCCATCCGCCCTTGGCGGAAACGTAGCCCATGTCCTTGGCGAAGCTGTTGCCTTCGTGGCTGACCATCGGGAATTTCCAGCCGCGCGTTTCCGCCATGCGCTTTTGCACCGATGGCCGGTCGGGGCTGGATACGACGAAGCCCGCGCGCGTCACTACATGCTGATGGATGCCGTTGTAGCCGTCCGCCCACAGCGTGCAATAGGAGCAGGCCACGCCCATGTTGTGCACGACGATCAGGTCCTCGTGTTCGCCGAACAACTCGGACAGGCGCACCTTGCCTTCGCTGACGGCGAACTCGTAGTCATCTACCGCCTGCGGTTCGACACCGGCCAGCGTCTCGCGCATCTGCTCGCGGATCGCCGCGATCTGGCGACGATAGTCGGCGAGCTTCCCATTCACGTCCGCGTACTTCATCGCGATACCCTCCGTCGCTCAGGTGCCGTAGGCGACGCGGTGCTTGACCCACGCCATCGGGTACGACAAGCCGTCTTCGTTGCGTCCCAGCGGCGCGGCGTCCAGGTACTGGTAGGTCGCGTTGAACGCATCGATACCGCGCGAATACGTCGAATAGGTGTGATAGATCGTGCCGTCGGCGTCCTTGAAGAAGGCACTGATACCCGGATAGTCCGTGCCGCTGACCTTGATCGTGTCGTAGTTGTAGAACGCCTCGCCGCGCTCCAGCGTTTCCGGCCGGAACGACACGCCGTAGTCGTAGTTGAAGTCGTCCAGCGACGATACCCACGGAAAGTCCCAGCCGAAGTCGCGCGCCTGTTTCTGCAGCTTCGCCAGCGGCGCGCGCGAGATCGCCGCGAAGGCGACGCCATGCTGGGCCAGGTGCGGCACGATGCCGTTGAAATGATCCGCCCAGAACGCGCAGCTCTTGCAGCTGATTTCCCAGTCCGGCGCATACATCAGGTGATAGACCATCAACTGGTCGCGGTCGCCGAACAGATCGGCCAGCGCCTGCCGGCCCTGACCGCTCTCGAACGCATAGTCCTTTTCCACGCGCTCCCACGGCAGTTCCAGCCGCTCGCGGCTGAGCTCGTCGCGCAGGTGGGTGAGTGCTTTCTCCTTGGCCAGGAAATGCTTGCGGGCCTGCAGCCATTCCTCGTGACTGACGATGCGATGCTTAGCCATGATGCTTACCTCGGGATAAGGGGGAGTTGAGGCTTTGCACAACCGGCGCGCCTTCGCGGCGCGCGTTATTTCTTTCCTGGCGGACGTTTCTTCGCCGCCTTGCGCCCCGGCTTCGTTGCCGCCGCGGCGCGCCGCTCGTCGATATCCGCCAGGGTGACGGCGAGCAGGTCGAACTGCTGCTGCCAGTACTTGCTGTAGCGATTCATCCACACCGCCGCCTCCAGCATGGGACCGGCATCCAGGCTGCAGCGGCTGATGCGCCCGGTGCGCTCCTGCTGGATCAGCCCGGTCCGCACCAGCACCTGGATATGGCGCGACACAGCCTGCAGCGAGATGTCGAACGCGTCGGCGATCTCCGAGACGAGCAGCGCATGCCCGTCCAGCCGTTCCAGAATCGCCCGGCGCACCGGATCGGAAAGCGCGAAGAACACCTGGTTCAGGCGCTCCTGTGCCAGCTCGGGGTTTTGCCCGCTTTCGTCGACGAGATGTAGGAGGTGTTGAATATTCATCATGGTCGATGAATATCAACACATAAGTTGATTGTCAATCTATTTGTTGATCATTAAGACGCATGAGTCAGGCTGGCGACTTCTCGCTCATCTGGCGTCTTACCGCATCGATGACAGCCTAGCTTTCGCTCTTTGAGTGCGGTCGTCGCGAACGGCCACCAGCGACTGCTCGTACGCAGCCACAAACTCCTTATCGGCGCGAAAGTTCTTGTCTACCCGACGCTTGGACACAGCCAACCGCGCAAAACGCATTGGCTATGATCCAGCCCTCCCCACCCAAGGAGTGCGCCATGCACCACCGCTTCGCCTGCTCCCTTGCCCTGCTCGCCTTGTTCGCCGCCGGTCAAGTCTCCGCCGAGGACACCGCCTCCGCTCATGGCTTCCGTTATCTCAATCCCTCGAGTCTTTCCAAACCCACGGGGTACACCCACGTAGTGGAGGTGCCTGATGGCGGACGCACTCTCTACCTATCCGGGCAGATCGCGCTGGACGCGCAAGGCAAGCTGGTCGGTGCCGGAGACTTCGCCAAACAGGCGGAGCAGGTCTTCGCGAACATCGATGCCGCGCTGAAAGCCTCCGGCGCCAGCTTCGCGAATGTGGTGAAGATCGACATGTACGTCACCGACATGTCCCAGCTCAGCGCCTTGCGTGCCGCGCGTGATAAGTACGTCGATACGAAACACCCGCCGGCGAGCACTCTTGTCGAAGTGAGCCGGCTTGGGCGCGAGGGTCTCCTGCTGGAAGTCGAAGCGACGGCCGTCGTTCCGCGCTGATCGGGCGGCACCGACCGCTGCCGATAGCCCTGTCGCCCGGTCCTGGCCGGGCGATGTTGCGCTGACCAGCAGCAGAGCCTCCGCTCTGCTTGCACCTGGCTTGCCAAAAAGCTTGTCGTCGGCAGATAAGAATTATTATCATTTGCGGACGTCAGCAAGCCACGTCGGTTCCCGACCCAGCCGCTCCTTCCATTCGCCGGTTTCCTCGCCCGAGGACGCCGCCAACAAGGACGCCCCGTGGTCGGCAACATCTCCGCGCATTTCCTTTCCAGTCGCAGCCGCGCTATTTCCATCCTTCGACGCGGCCGGCTGCCCCTCGCCTGCCTGCTGGCCATCGCCGCGCCGGTGTTCGCCGCCGAGACCCCGGCCCCCAAGGCGACTGAGAGCGTCGGCGACGACCTGATCCGCCAGCCCAAGGACCCACGCCAGGTCACCAACCTCGAAGGCGTCAGCGCGACAGCCAACGTCGGCGGCGACAGCACTGACAACTACACCGTATCCACCGTCACAGGCGCCACGCGCCTGCCACTGTCGCTGCGTGAGACGCCTCAATCGGTCAGCGTCATCACGCGCGCGCAGATGGACGACTTCGGCATGAACAACATCAACGATGTACTCGGCCGCACGACCGGTATAAGCGTCGAGAAGATCGAGACCGATCGCACCTACTATGGCGCACGCGGTTTCGACATCACCAACTTCCTTACCGACGGGCTCGGCATGCCTTTCGCCAACGGCGGGCAGGAAGGAGACATCGATACGGCGATCTACGATCACATCGAAGTACTGCGCGGCGCCAACGGCCTGCTGTCGTTCACCGGCAATCCTTCGGCTACCGTCAACTTCGTACGCAAGCGCCCCACCGCCGATCCGCAAGGCAGCCTGGGCGCCACGGTGGGCAGCTGGAACAACCGCCGCCTCGACGCGGACATCTCCGGTCCATTGAACACCTCGCGCAGCGTACGAGGCCGCGCGGTGCTGGCGGACCAGCAATCCGACAGCTATCTGGACCGCTATGCAGTGCACAAGAAAGTGGCGGCGGTCATGCTCGAGGCCGACCTCGGTTCCGATACGCTGCTTTCCGCCGGTCTCACCTGGCAAAAGAATTCGCCGAAGAGCCCGATGTGGGGTGCGCTTCCGCTGTACAACACCGACGGTACGCCGACGGACTATGCGCGCTCGACCAGCACTGCAGCCGACTGGTCGCACTGGGACATCGCCAATACCCAGTCCTATCTTTCGCTTGCCCGCGACCTCAGCAACGGGTGGAGCGTGAAGGCCACGCTCAATCACCGCCGCATCGCGGGCGCGAGCGAACTGTTCTACGTCTACGGAACGCCTGACGCGACCACCGGGCTGGGCCTCTTCAGCTACCCGTCGCGCTACAACAGTACGGAGAGCCAGTACTACGCCGACGTGTACGCCAGCGGTCCGTTCGAGCTTGGCGGACGCGAGCACGAACTGGTGCTCGGCGTGAATGCCGGCAAAAGCGATGTGGATCAGCTTTCCGGCTACTCCGCCGATATCGGCACGCCTCTACCGCCGTTGTGGGACTGGGATGGCCGATACCGGAAACCGTCCTTCGATGCCTATTACCAGGGCGCGCAGTTTCACATCCGCCGCCGCAGCGCCTATGCCACCGCGCGCTGGCATCTGACCGACGCGCTCAAGCTGATCACCGGCGCCAGCATCACGCATATCCGCAGCACCGGCGAAAATTATGGCGTGGCGCATGCCTACGAGAAAACCAAGGCCACGCCGTTCGTCGGCGCGGTGTACGACCTCGGCGCCCATTATTCGCTGTACGCCAGCTACGCCAAGCTGTTCAACCCGCAGACGGAAGTGGACATCAACAACCGCGTGCTCGATCCGGTCACCGGCGACAACGTCGAGGCGGGCATCAAGGGCGCCTGGATGGACGATCGGCTCAACGCGTCGCTCGCTGTGTTCCGTTCGCGCCAGAACAACTATGCCGAATCGGTGGGTATCAACCCCGCGACGGGCCAGAGCTACTACCGCGGCATTAATGCCACTTCCACCGGTTACGAATTCGACCTCGCCGGCAGCATCACCGCCGATTGGGAGGCCAGCGCCGGCTTCACGCAGCTCGGCATCGAAGACGACCGTAACCGCAATGTGCGCACGTATGTGCCGCGCCGCGTACTCCGCGTGACCACCACCTACCGCCTCCCTTGGTTGCCTGGTCTGAAAGTAGGCGGCTCGCTGCGCTGGCAGGACCGCATCGTGCGCGACCAGGGGGCGACGGACACGCAGGGCCGCGAGATCTTCACCCACCAGGGCAGCTACGCGTTGCTCGGCGCGATGGCCCGCTATGACTTCGATCCATCCTGGAGCGCCACCCTCAACGTCGACAACCTCAGCAACCGCAAGTACATCGCCAGCCTTTACTGGGCGCAGGGGTATTACGGCGCGCCGACGAATTGGCAATTGAACGTCAGCTACCGGTTCTGACGCATGGTGGCCGCCGCCCTCCTGTTGTGCTTCGGCAGCGCGCTGCTGCTTTATCTCGCCAGCGCCAAGCAGCGCCTTCGAAGCCGGCCACTGCCGACCTGGACGCGCCCCTTGGCACTGCTCTCGGCGGCAGCCGGTGTAGCGGCGTGGGTAACGGTACTCGGCCCCGGCGCGGGCAGCTTCGCCGCACTCACCGCGCTGATGCTCGGCTGGGTGGGCCTGCCTTACATCGCGTGGTATGCGGCGCCGGAGGAACGGCGATGATCGCACGCTGCCTTGCCGGTACCGTGCTGGGCTTCCCATTGGCGGGCATGCTCCTGGCGCTGGCTCTGCATTGGCTGCCGGAACACGGGCAGCACTGGCTGATTCCCGTATTGCTGCTGTTCTTTCCGCTGTGGGTCGGCGTGATGGCGGGCAGCTACATGTTCCGCAACGGCGCGCGGGCCTGGTTGGCGCTGGGCGCCGCCAACGGCCTCGCGTTCGCCCTGCTGTGGCTGTCGCGCCACTGGCCCGGCAGCTGAGGAGTCACGATGAAATCCTCCACCATCCGCACGTTCCAGACCGTGCACACCTGGGCCGGGCTGCTCGCCGGCTTCGCGTTGTTCGTCGCTTTCTATGCCGGTGCACTGACCGTATTCCATCACGATATCGCGCTGTGGCAGAACCCGCCGTGGCGCGCCGAACCGGCACGCGACGTCCCGGTACAGTCGATGATCGACCGTCTGCTCCATGCTCACCCGGAAGCTGCCAAGGACTTCGGCATCGTGCTGGCGCCGCCGGGAACGTCGCAGGGCCCGTACGCCTATTGGAACGACGGCGAAGAGCGCTTCGCCACCGCCGATCGGATGGACCGGCCCACCGACGACGAGGGCGCCACGCGCGGCAACTTGGCCGACTTCGTCTATGCACTGCACGATTCGCTGGGCGTTCCGGTGATCGGCCTGTACTTCATGGGCTTCGTCAGCGTGATCTATGGACTGGCGCTGATATCCGGCCTGCTGATCCATCTTCCGCAACTGGCGGGCGACCTGTTCGCGCTGCGTCCGGGCCGCAACCTCAAACGCTTGTGGCAGGACGCGCACAACACGATCGGCGTGCTGAGTCTTCCCTTCCACATCGTTTTTGCGGTGACGGGCGCCTTGATGTGCCTGTTCGTACCGCTATTCGCCGCGCTCAACCTGATCGCATTCGACGGCAAGCTGGGCGATGCTTTCGCCAAGGCGATCAGCACCGCGCCCACCGTGCAAGCCAGCGGCCGTGCCGCGCCGATGCTGTCGGCCGACGACCTGATCGCACGCGCACGCAGCGCTGCACTGGCGACCGGCGTGACGCGTTTCGAGCCAGACTACGTACACTTCGATCAATACGGCGACGCCCATGCGCTGGTACAGGTACGCGGGGTGGCCGAGCGTACCCTGGGTACCTACGGCACCATCGCGCTCAATGGCGCGACGGGCGAGTTGCTGGAGAAACATGTGGGCGATACCCACAGCACGAACGGCCTGGTCAACTCCTCGATCTACGCCCTGCACTTCGGCAACTTCGGCGGGCGCACGGTGCAATGGCTGTATCTGCTGCTGGGATTGGGCGGTGCCTTCCTGTTCTACTCGGGCAACCTGCTTTGGATCGAGTCGCGCCGCAAGCGACGCCATGCGGAACAGCCTCGCAAGACGATCGTCATGGCCAGAGCCACGCTCGGCATCTGCATCGGTACGTGCCTGGGCATCGCCGCCGCGTTCGCGGCCACGGCGGCAGCCGGCATGCTCGGCTTCGATGCGTCCGTGCCGATGCGTGTGGCGTGCTACGGCACGGTAGCGTCCGCCTTGGCATACGCATGCTTGAGACCGGTGGCTCGCGCAGCCGTGGAACTGCTGGCGACCACTGCCGTCGCTTACGTCGCGGTCGGACTTGCGGATCTGGCGCGCAATGGACCCGTGTGGGGGCAGCCATGGACGCCACAGTCGATGGCTGTGCTGGGAGTGGATCTCACAGGCATTTCCTTGGGCATCGGCTTCGCCTGGCTCGCCCACGCGAGCTGGCGGCGGGCCCGCCATGGCGACGGTTGCAGCGTATGGTCCTGCCGCACGGAGCAGCGAGAGGGGAGCGCACAGATGAGCGCACATGCGCATCACAAAGAATGAGCCACATCACGCTTTCACACGTATTCCACGCGCATAGGCCGCGCTGATCGGAGCCATTCGATCAATCAATTTTCCCGTCCCTTCCGGCAGGCATACGCTCGCCGACGGCGGCTCCACGGCAAAGGGGGCGCGCTAGGCCGCCAGGTATCCAACCCTAGGGAGGGCCCTATGAAACGCATAACCGTAAAGCACGGTCGCCGCACCGCCTTGGCGATCGCCGTCGTATTTGCCGTGTCTGGAGCGGCGCTGTCGGGATCGGTCCTGGGCTGGCAGGCCGATACACCGCGCAAGGCGCCACCGACCAGCTACCTGCCGGTCGTCGAACCGGACTTCGCCACCACTATGCAGCGCATGTCGCAAGCCAAGCCCGGCGTCATGCAACGGCAGAAAAACCTGCTGCAGGAACGCTATGACCTCTCCGACAAACCCGCCAAAGGCGTGACCATGTCACGCGGCAAGCCCGTGCAGGAAGGCGTCCGCGTGAAGCTCAAATCAGGCACGAGCTGGCAGCAACTCGCGGACATGTCGCCGGACGACATCCGGAACAAGGATCTGTTTCCCGCAGACTTCCTTCCCCTGCCCCATCCCAACCACCCTGAAGGCGGCATGGTATTCCCGCACTTCGAAATCGAGCGCGTGAAACAGCAAGACAATCGCGACCTCACGCGCTTCGATCTGGACTTCGACCTGCCGGACCACATCCTGCCGGAGTTCCCGCAGGCGATCTTCCTCACCACGCGGCCAGACTTGGGCGATGTGTCCAAAGGGAAGCTCGTGACGCTCGACAATTACTACGAGCTGTTCAACGGCATTCTCAACCCCAAGCAGCTCGAAGGCCTGCGCCTGCTGGTGACGCCCTTCCCGCAACAGCAATTCAACGCCACCGGAGATCGTCGCTCCGCCCGTCCCAGCCTCGGCGTGGCCTGCTTCGACTGCCACGCGAACGGCAGCACCAATGGCGCCACGCATCTGGTAGGCGACATCCGCCCCCAGGAGTTCCGCCATCGCATCGAGACGCCGGCGCTGCGCGGCGTGAACATCCAGCGGTTGTTCGGTTCGCAGCGCGCACTGAAGACGGTGGAAGACTTCACCGAATTCGAACAGCGTGCCGCTTACTTCGACGGCGATCCCGTGATCGCCACCAAGAAAGGCGTCAACGTGCTCGAACGCGGCAGCCAGGTGCATTTCATGGCCGAGTTCCAGGAGATCCTCGACTTTCCGCCGGCACCCAAGCTCGCCTGGGACGGCAAGCTCGACCCCGCCAAAGCCACCGAACAGGAAATGCGCGGCCAGGCGGTGTTCTTCGGCAAGGGGCAATGCAGCAGTTGCCACGCGCCGCCGTATTACACCGACAACACCATGCACAACTTGCAAGCGGAGCGGTTCTACAAACCGCGCATGATCAACGGGATGATGGCCAGCGCCGATGGGCCGATCAAAACCTTCCCGCTGCGCGGCATCAAGGACACGCCGCCCTATCTGCACGATGGCCGGCTGCTGACGCTGGACGACACGGTCGAATACTTCAACCTCGTGCTCGGGACGAAATTGAACGACCAGGAGAAGCAGGACCTGGTGGCCTTCCTGCGCGTGCTGTAGCGGCTCTTCCCAAGGACACCTTCTCCCCTCGGGGGAGAAGGTGTGGCCAATCGCGTCAGCGCGGTTTTTTCTCGCCTTCCGGCGGCAACGCGTACGCGATCAACGCATCCCCCAGCTTCGTGCCGAGCGAGCCATGGCCTCCCGCCATGATCACCACGTACTGGCGTCCGGTCTTGTCCGACACGTAGGTCATCGGCGTCGCCTGTCCGCCGGCCGGCAGACGCGCCTCCCACAGCTTGCGGCCATCGCGTACGTCATAGGCTCGCAGGTAGTAGTCCAGCGTCGCGCTCATGAAAGCCACTCCGCCGCCGGTAGTGATCATGCCGCCGAGGCTGGGCACGCCCAGCGGCAGCGGAATGGGCAGCGGTGCGTTGTCGACCACCGTGCCGTTCTTGTGCATCCACACCTTACGCATGGTCTTGAGATCCACCGCGGCGACATAGCCCCACGGCGGCGCCTGGCAGGGAATGCCCAGCGGCGACAGCAGCGGCAGCAGCTCGACGGCAAACGGCGTGCCCTTCATCGGCTGCAGGCCGTGTTCGCTGCCGGTGGATCCCTTGGCGTTCTTCGACTCTTCCTTCTCGCGGCTGAAGAGCTTGGACACGAACGCCATGTAGTTCGGATTGCCGATCAGCAACTGGCGACCCGGATCGACGGCGATGCCGCCCCAGTCGAACACGCCGTAATTGCCGGGATACACCAGCGAGCCCTTCTCCGACGGCGGCGTGAAGATGCCGTCGTAGCGCAACCGCTTGAACTTGATGCGGCACATGAGCTGGTCGTAAGGGTTGGTGCCCCACATGTCCGCCTCGCGCAGCGGACGCTCGGGCTTGAAGCTCAGCTCGGAGAACGGCTGCGTAGGCGACGTGCGATCGCCCTCCGCCGCGCCCTGAGGTACGGGCTTTTCCGGCGCCGGAACGATCAGCTTGCCGTCGCGCCGGTCCAGCACGTAGATATCACCGCGCTTCGTGGAAGCGACCAGCGCCGGGACCTTGCCCTGCGGCGTGTCGATGTCCACCAGGCTTGGCTGGCCGCCGATGTCCATGTCCCACAGATCGTGATGCACGGTCTGGTAGACCCAACGCAGCTTGCCGGTGGCGATGTCCAGCGCCACGATCGAGCTGTTGAAGCGCTCGCCTTCGGGATACCGGTTGCCGCCCCACATATCGGGCGTCTGGTTGCCCATGGGGAGATAGATCAGGCCCAGCTTCTCGTCGACGCTGGACACGCTCCACGAGTTCGGCGAGTTGTGCTTGTAGTACTGCCCGGGCTCGAGCGGCTCGGTGCGGTCCGGATCGGCGGAGTCCCAGTTCCACAGCAGCTTGCCGGTAGTGATGTCGTAGCCGCGGATCACGCCGGAAGGCTCGTGCGTGGACTCGTTGTCGGTGACGCTGGCCGCCACGATCAGCACGTTACGCGTGACGGTCGGCGGCGAGGTGGGATTGAGGTAACCCCGCTGGGTCATCGACATGCCCTTGTACAGGCCGATGACGCCGTGGTCGCCGAAGTCCTCGCACGGCTGCCCGTTATCGGCATTCAACGCCACGATGGTGGCGTCCGCGGTGGGCGCGAAAATGCGGCGCGGGCAACTGTCGAAATGGATGGCCTCGGCCGCCACCGCGCCCTTGGGAGTGGGTGCGGGCGTCGCCGGTGCGGACGGCGCGGCGCCATCGGCCGCCGCTTGGGCGGCGTAGGCGCCGGAGTCGTGATAGGCCACGCCACGGCAGATCATGTGCTGATAGCCCTTGGCGTCGCGATTGATCTTCGGGTCGTAGCGCCAGCGTTCCTCTCCGCTGTCCGGATCCAGCGCGATCACGATGTTGTGCGGCGTGCAGATGTACAGCATGCCGTTGGCCTTCAGCGGCGTGACTTCGTTCGCGATCTCGGTGGGGTCGCCAGGACCTTTGAAATCGCCGGTGTGGAAAGTCCAGACGACCCGCAGCCCGGAAACATTCGCCGGCGTGATCTTCGCCGCCGGCGAGTAACGATCGCCGTAGCCGGAACGACCATAGGCGACCCAGTCGTTCGCCGGCGTGCCCGTGGCATCGGCAGGCACCGGGGCGGTCATGTTCGCCTCCGGCACTTCGCCGCGCAGCGCATCGTCGTTGCCGAAGAACGCGACTGCGCCCACGGCCACGCTGAGCGCCACCGCGATCCACAAAGGGAGCGTGCCCGCCGCCCAACGCAGTGCCGGCCGCGGCTCCATCGTGAGCCGGCGCGAAACCCATGGAATCAGCAGCCACCATGCCAGCGCGAACCACACCGCCACGCGCGGCACCAGCTGCCACCAGTCGAAGCGGACCTCATAGACCGCCCACAGCAGCGTGGCGAGCAGCAATAGCGCGTGCAGCCCGAGCGCCAGGCGGTGTCCGCGCCAGGCCAGCCAACCGGTGATCGTGAGCACCGCGCCGGCCAGCACGTAGTAAGGCGAACCGCCGAGCGCGAGCAACCACGCTCCGCCGGCCAGCAGGGCCAGGCCCAGAACGATGAACACCGCTGCCGTCAGCCACTGCGAAACGGCCGGTCGAGACCTCGTGTCCATGGTTTTCCTTGTGTCGCGTATGGAAACGGGCGAATCAGCCGACACATGGTTGACGACCCGCCGTAGGGGTTTCGTGACGCCGGCCGGGTGCCTGCCGGACGAGCGGACTGTGGCCGCCGGTGGCTGAACGCATACCCAGGCGGATGCGTTGTCGCGCGTCGCGCTGGCGGCCGTGGCAGCGTGGTCTTAGTCTGGCCGCCCCGGCCGGAGGCCATGGACGAGCATGAGAGCAAGGATGGTTGGCAAAGCCGGTCGATCGGTATCGCTCCGGGTGGCATTCGGTATCGCCTTCGTGGCTGGCGCGGCGCTGCTCGCGTGGCTCGTACTGAGCGGCAACGAACTTCCCGAACCCGACCGCGACCTGCGCCTGCAATACGAGGCGCAGGCGCGCAAGCAACAGGAAGAGACCATGGCCGGCCGAGGGATCGCTTCGTACCTCGCCCGCCAGGTCTGCGCGATCCCGGCGCAAACCTATGAGCCGATGGAGGAACGCACACGGCAGCACCTGAGCGAGGATCCGACGCTCGCCGCCGCGCTTGCGCTGATCTTCATCGCGCCGCGCTTTCGCCAGGCTTCGCCGCTACGCCGCTTCGTGACGCTCTGCCTCGTGCTCAGCGTCCCCGGCAGCCTGATTTCGCAATTCGTGCAAGGCAACGATTTCGGCAACTATCTGCGTGTGGTGTTGCCGTTTCTGCTGTTTCTGCTCGGCTACGCACTGGCCTGCCATCCCTGGCACGAAAACCGTATCGGACAGATCGAAAAGGCGCTGTTCTGGGCGAACCTCATCTGTCTCGTCTTCACCTTCATTTTCGGCATCGCGACGGGCGGCGGCC
>JBCNOA010000003.1:0-55243 GCA_039594095.1 Dyella sp. | reverse complement strand
CCATCCGGTGCTGCTGGAGCGCATGCGCTTCCCCGACCCGGTGATCAGCGTGGCGGTGGAGCCGAAGAGCCGCAACGACATCGACAAGCTCTCCACCGCGCTCTACAAGATGGTGAAGGCCGATCCGTCGCTGAAGCTCGAGGTGGACAAGGAAACCGGCGAGACCGTGCTCAAGGGCATGGGCGAGCTGCACCTTGAAATCACCATCGACCGCATGCGCACCGAGCTGGGCGTGGACGCCAACATGGGCAAGCCGCGCGTGAGCTTCCGCGAAGCCTTCGGCAAGGCGGTGGAACACACCTACACGCACAAGAAGCAGTCGGGCGGTTCGGGTCAGTTCGCCGAAGTGAAGATCATCTTCGAGCCGGGCGAGCCGGGCAGCGGCGTGGTGTTCTCCGACGAGATCGTCGGCGGCCGCGTGCCGCGCGAGTACATCCCGGCCGTGGAGCACGCGGTGATGGTCGAGTCGCGCGAAGGCCAGGTGGCCGGCTATGAAGTGCTCGACTTCAAGGCGCGCCTGGTGGACGGCAAGTACCACGACGTGGACTCCTCCGCGCTGGCGTTCGAAATCGCCACCCGCGCGTGCTTCCGCGAAGCGCACAAGCTGTCCAGCCCGAAGCTGCTGGAGCCGGTGATGAAGCTCGAAGTGGTCACCGAAGCCGACTACCTCGGCGACGTGATCGGCGACATCAACCGTCGTCGCGGTTCGGTCAGCGATCAGGGCCAGCGTGGCACCAACGCCTTCGTGCAGGGCTTCGTGCCGCTGGCGGAGATGTTCGGCTACATCAACTTCCTGCGCTCCGCGACCAGCGGCCGCGGCACCTTCACCATGGAGTTCGACCACTATGAGGAAGTGCCGGCCAGCATGGTGGCGAAGCTGATGGAGAAGGAAAAGACCAAGTAAGCGGAGGTCCGTTTCCGCTCGAAAAGGCCGCCGGGCGAACCCCGGCGGTTTTTTTTCGCCTCGGATCTGCGCGTAGAGCGATGCCTCCGATGTATGCAGGGAGAGGCCTGCAGGGAGCGAGGAAAACCGTCGTCCGTCGATTTGCGGAGAACCATTCGCCCATAAAAATGGCCCCCTTGCGGGGGCCAGGCCATCCGTTGGGAAATAGCCTGTCGGGAGGGCTGAAAGGGGGGTCAAGACCATCCCGACGCGCCTTAGATACCGGTCGGGATGTGAAGGCGCCGTCAGTGTTTGTGAGCGCCGTATCACAACCTCGGAATTCGTGACACAGAGCGCGAATTGGAGCCTCGTCGCGACCCTTCACATGCTCTCGATGGACAGGTGCTCTCCGCTATCCGAGGATGGTTTCGCCCGAAAGTAAAACCTCGCGGTTACTTCCGAGGCACTCCCAAGGCCCCCGTCAGGGGGCCTTCTTTTTACGAGCCGCCGCATCTGCGAGCTGGATGTAACCGTCAGACCTATCCGTGCGAAGGCACCTCGTATCAATCAGACGAGGCGGGTAGACATGTCATCGAACCGGAGCGGCCGCCTGAGCCGCCTATGGCGGAGTGCGGGTGGATGGTGGCGCTATGGCATCGTCGCCGGCGTACCCCTCGCAGTCCTGGCGGGGTACGGCTATGCCGGAGGCTGGCTTGCGCCGGGACGGCTGACGGCGCAGAAGCTGATCGACCAGTTCCAGGCCAATGGCGGCGTGCATCCCGGTTATCGCCGCAACCATGCCAAGGGCGTCTGCGTGACGGGTTACTTCGCTGGCAACGGTGCGCTGCAGCCGTACTCGACCGCACAGGTGTTCGCGCCCGGCCGCGTGCCGGTCGTCGGGCGGTTCGCCATTCCCGGCGGCAATCCCTACGCACCGGATGGCAGTGTGCCGATCCGCAGCATGGCGTTGCGCTTCACGCAGGCCAACGGGCAGCAGTGGCGCACTGGCATGAACAGCATGCCCGTATTTCCGGTCGCGACGCCGCAAGCGTTCTACGAACAGTTGCAGGCGCAGCAACCCGACCCCGCGACGGGCAAACCGGACCCGGCCAAGGTCGCCGCCTTCTTCGCCGCGCATCCGGAAACCGCCGCGTTTCGTGCGTGGATCAAAAACGCCAGGCCTTCGGCCAGTTATGCCGCGGATACCTATTGGAGCTTGAACGCGCTCGAGCTCGTCGATGCGCAAGGCGCGCATCACGCGGTGCGCTGGCGCATGGTGCCGGAGGCCGCGGCGCTCGGCGCGGCCGGGCCGGGCGAGGCCTTCCTGGCGGCCGACCTGTCGCGCCGGCTCGCGGCCGGCCCGCTGCGCTGGCATTTGTGGGTGACCTTCGCCGATCCCGGCGATCCGACGAACGACGCCACGCGGGTCTGGCCATCCGGTCGGCGCGACATCGATGCCGGCACGCTCGAACTGGCCGCGACGCAGCCACAGGACAGCGGCTCCTGCCGTGACGTGAACTACGACCCGCTCGTACTGCCCGACGGCATACGGGCTTCCGACGATCCGCTATTGCCCGCTCGCTCGGCTGCGTATGCCGATTCCTACCTGCGCCGCACCAGCGAGGAGGCGCGCCTGCCGGGCTCGGCCGCGATGGAGAAGGAGGTGCGCCGATGAATCGCCCGTCCGAGGTTTTCGTATGGCCCGCGCGGATCCTGCATTGGCTGATGGCGGCGATGATCGTGACCATGCTGTTCGTCGGCGTGGCCATGGTGGCTTCGGTGTCGGAGCGTCACGACTGGCTGGTCCGTCTGCACAAGCCGCTGGGCATCGCGATCCTGCTGCTGGCGGCGGTGCGGTTGGCGGTGCGCCTGCGCTATCCGCCGCCGCCGTTGCCGGCGGATCTTCCCGCGGTTCAGAAGCTCGCCGCGCATGCATCGCATTGGCTGCTCTACGTGCTGATGTTCGTCTTGCCGCTGGTGGGGTGGGCGATGTTGTCGGCGGGCGGATCTCCGGTGATGTTGAGCCCTTCGATCCGCTTGCCCGCGATTGCGCCGGCGAATGGGGTGGCGTTTGCGGTGTTGCGGCATTTGCATGCGTGGTTGGCGGGGGGATTGTTGGTGGTGTTTGCCGGGCACCTTGGGGCGGCGCTTTACCACGGGATGGTGAGGAGGGATGGAGTGTTGAGGAGTATGTGGGGGAAGCGTTGACGCACCGTGGTCCGAACTCGTGTTTCGTGGAAGACGCGGTCGGTGCGGATTCGCTCGTCGCGGGATGCCTAGTTGACTATTTGCAGCCTCTAGCGTGGCAATGCGATGCGCGAGTCGTTGGCGAGCTTGGCAATGTCGACGTAAACGTTCCCAGCGCATTTCACCCGGGATTTGGCAGGTGGAACGTCGCCTAAACGGCGACGTTCGGCGCACTTCGGGCACCCTTTTGTTTGCCTGCTTCTCACCCGGCCATCACGACGGCTTGGTCACGATGAGACGACACCGCAGGGGTGCTTTGCCAACAGGGAGAATCACGACGATGAAGCTGCGTTATCTCGCATGGGGTGTTCTTTTGAGTTGCGGCTCGGTCGTGTGCGCGGCTGCGCCGGCGTCGGGGCAGGGTATGGGTACGGTTGCGCCGACGACGGCGGATCGCTCGATCAGTCCGCGCTGGCACGTGTATACCTTCGTCAAGGACGGGATCGAATACGTGCAGGTCAACGATGCGGCGGGCCGGGTGCGCGCCGGTGTCGCGGCGGCGGCGGGTGTGCATCTAGTGCTGCCGATGGGCATCGATGCCGAGCGCGTGTCCACGCCGGAATCGCCGTTGGCGGTCGGGGCGATCCGCGGCTCGGAGGTCGTCTACAGGGATGCGCTGGTCACGATCAGCGTCGGCGTCAGCGACGGCGGCGCGCAGGTGTGGACGGTGGCCGACACGGTCGGCGCGGCCGGGCGCTATGCCCCTGCGGACGGCGATCTGTCCAATTGCAAGGAAGATCCCAACAGCTGCCCGATCAACCGGTTCGGCACGCTCTCGGCTCCGACCGCGAGCCTGGCGCCGGCGGACGATCTGTCCAACTGCAAGGAAGACCCCAACAGCTGCCCGATCAACCGGGCCGTGCCGCAGGCGAGCAGGCTGGCGCCGCAGGACGAGTCCAACTGCAAGGAAGATCCCAACAGCTGTCCCATCAATCGAATCGAGGGACAGTAAGCTCCTGCCGCAACGTGACCTGGATGGCGCGGCCATCCACGGTCACGTCGCCGTTGAACAGCTGCGCCCGCAGGCGCAATTCGGACAGGCCCTGTCCGAGCGTACCCAGGCCCTTGGTGACCTTGTCCGGCGAAGGCGGCGCGATGGGCACGCCTTCGCTGCGCAGGCTCAGATGGATGACGGTGCCTTCGTCGGTGGTGCGCGTGTCCGTGGTCAGCGCGATGCGGTCGCTGGGGCATTCCTTGAGCAGATAGGTCGCCGCCTCGCAGGCCAGCCGGTAGAGCAGGGCGAGCGTGTTGCGGGGCAGGCGGCTCCACTGGCCTTGCACGTCGGCCCGATAGTCGATGCCGAAGCTCTCCAGCACCTGGGCGAGCGGTCCTTCGGCGAGCGCATTCGGATGGCTGGCGCCCATCGGCGGCGACAGCGCGTCGGCCAGTTCCTTCAGGCGCGACGTGGTCATGGTCAGGGCGCGCTTATAGCTGTCGACCTCGCCGCGGTTCGGCGAATGATCGAGCTGGATCAGGAGGTGGCGATGCGCTCTGGCCAGCTCGCCGCTCACGTAGGCCAGTTCGAAGGAGCTGCGCTGGAGTTTCATCTCGGCCAGGTGCTGTTCCAGGCGTGCCTTGTCCACCTGGTCGTCCACCGCCGCGAGCGCATGTTTCAGGCGCGTGGTCTGCATGCCGAGCACGGTGGAAATGGTCAGGAACAGCGCCATCATCGTCTGCGTCATCAGCGTGGCGATGTCGAACATCGCCGGCATCAGCGCGACGATCCCGAAGCTCGCGATGGCCCCGATCACCGCGGAGCCGCGCCAACCCCAGGTGATGGCGAAATAGGCCGTGGGCACGAACAGCACCGCCTGGCCGGTGAAGCGCAGCATGGCGTCGTCGGTGCCGGCCAGGGCGAATACCTCGATCGTCACCGCGGTCAGCGTGATCATCGCCGCCTGCAGCAGCGGGCGGTTGTCGTTCCACACGCCGCGCAGCGAGCGATGCTCATGCCACTGCTGTGCGGCGGCCAGCGCCAACGGCACCACGGCAAGCATGCCGCTGTAGGTGCCCAGGAAATAATCGGATACCAGATCGGTCAGCGGCTTGCGGCCCAGACGGGCCGCCTCGGGCATCAGCGAAGCCACCATCAGGCCGTCGGCCACCAACACCACGCTCGCGCCGAAGATGCATACCAGCACGCTTCCCAGCTGGATGTTCGGGAACACCAGCCCCGGAAGGCGATCCTGGCAAAGTCCCACGATGGCCATCAGCAAAGCGATGGGCGGAACGATGGAGGCGATGTAGAACAGCCATCCGAACGCTCCGATGCCGTCGTACAGGTCGAACATCAGCAGCGCCGTTTCGCTGACCAGCAAGGCAGGCCAGTACCGGCGCGGCGTCAGCAGCAGCACGCTCAATTTGAGGCCGCTGGCCGGCACGAAATGTGCGAAGCCGACCTTGCGCAGCAGCATGTACGCGATGCCATAGATGATGGCGACCGCGAACTGGCGCCCTAACCATCCCAGCTTCAATTCCATGTTCGCCGTGACACCCGTCTCCCCGATTCGGCTGGCAACTTAGGGTCATCTGCGTGAAATGTCCGAGAAGGTGGCGGCGCTCCTGGCGGAGCGAGGATGTCGTCTTCCGAAGGCGGCGCCGCGTATGAAAATTTCATCAAGCACGGGATGCGTGCCGCGGCGCGCTTTGTCCACTTGCGCATGACATAAGCGCGCGAAAAAGCGAGGCTGTTCAAGTCGCTTCCGCATGGAGCGTCGACCGGCGAGGGGTTTCGGCCGTCTTCGCGTCGTCCTCACGCGCGCCGTGAGCGAGGTGCGCCGCTAGGGCGACGCGTTCGGTCTTGTCCACACCTTGGACGCGCACGAACGAAGGCTGGCCAGTTGCTCGTCGGTCGGGAAATCGGTGATGAGGAAGCGTTCGGGATAAAGCTCGGGCTCCGGTTGCATGCGGCCGAGCACGGTTTCCGCATCGCCCCAGGAAACCACCAGGACTTCCTCGCTGCGATCGCAATAGAACCAGATGTCGTCCGTGCGCGGCAGCAGCGTGGCGACGCCGCGCGACCACTGCGCCGAGCTAGCGTAGCGGCCGGTCTTGTCGTCGCGATAGACGCGGTAACTGGCGACGAACAGATCGATGCCGTCGCGCTCGTGCACCTTGTCCAGCATCTCCTTCTGGTCCTGGTGAAGGCCCAGCACGCGCTGATGTCCGACCTCGATCAGCGCTTCCGGCCAGGGGGCCGCCATTTCGTAGGGAGCCCACTGTCCGTCTTTCCATATCAGCGGGCGCTCCGAGAGCGGGCGGGTTTCGTCGGCAAGCACCGCCATCGTCATGCGGATCAATTCCTCGATGCCGCGTTCGTCCTTGCTGCCGGTGACCAGCAGGACATCGCGCGACGGCACCGCGACCACCGGGTCGCCCTTGATCGGCAGTCGGTAAAGCAGGTCGTCGAGCAACAGGCGCGAGGCATCGTAGGTATCGCGCCAGGGCGAGACGAGCACATGGCCCACGGCCTCGAAGCTGCCCGTGCTGCGATCGCGAAGATTGGCGATCGCCTGCGCCAGGGCGGTGTCGAAATCCATACCCCAGGCCTCCAGCTGTCCTCGGTTGACGGTCGCGATGGAGTGTTCGCGATCCAGACCCAGGCCGATCGCGAGGTCGTCGGACAACCGACGATAGGGAATGGCGAGCGAAGCGTCGAAGGCGTGACCTGACACCCGGTGCAGCAGCGGCGTGCTCTCGAAGACCGCACGCAAGCGGATGAGCGGCAGCAGCCGTGCGGGCGACTTGTCCGTGCTTTCCGCGGTGGAGTCCAGAAACGCGCTCAGATACCGCGCGATCACCGCGCTGCGCCGCGCTGCCGGCTGCTTGCGAGCGTCGGCGTAGGCGTTGTGCAGATGGATCATGCCCCGGCTGCCCGTGGCATCGAAGACATGCAGGCAGAACAAGGCCTTGTCGTAATCGCCGCGCCAGCCGGGCCGCGTCCGGCTCAGTTGCTTGCGCACCTGCGCGGCGAAGTTTTCCTGCGTCAGCCGGCGCCGGAACAAATCCAGGATGCCCATCCCTTTCCCCTTGTCCTGGCCCATGCCGGCGGCACGGGCGGCCAAGCATAGCGGCAGCGCGTGGCGCCATGCCGCAGTGCGCGCGCTCCGGCGGGGGACTATGCTCCGCCCAGCCGCCGTTCGCGGCTGTTTTCGGGGAGCTGTCTTGATCCGTCCGCGCGCGTACCGACGCCTCGTCGCATGGCTGGCTTGCGCCGCCCTGTGGCTGGTCGTCGCCGCGCCAGTGGTTTCCCGAGTGCTGGCCGGGCCGTCCGCTGCGGCGGCCATGGCGATGCACTGCGGCGAAAGCGGCGACCACGGCGCCCATCCGGGCTCGCCCGATCCGCTCGCGCCCTCGGCGGACGCTTGCGGCTACTGCGGCCTGCTCGGGCATAGTCCGGTCCTGGGCAGCGTGCCGTGGCTGCCCACCGTCGCGATGGTCTGGCCGGCGCCCCTCGAGATCGTGGTTGCCGTACCGCGCGCCGTGGGGCTGCGCGTCCTCGCGGCGGCTCCGCGCGGACCACCGGTGCGCAGCGACGCCTGATCGCCTTTCGATCGGGACCGGTGCGGCTCGCCGCGCCGGTCGCGTTGCCGCACACCCAGGGACGCTTGCGTTCCCGCCTCCTGTCTTCGGGGACAGACTCATGCATTCGCAACCGCTTCGCCATGCTTCCCGCCTCGCCGCCGTCGCGCTGCTCGCCGCGCCCGGCCTGGCCGCCGCCTGTTCCACCTGCGGCTGTTCGCTCAATTCCGACTGGTCCAGCCAGGGCTACGCCACCACCCTGGGCTGGCACCTGAGCCTGCGCGAGGACTATTTCAACCAGTCCGACCTGCGCAGCGGCACCGACCGCGTCAGTCGCTCTGCGTTCGCCTACCCGGCCGACGAAGAAGTGCAGCGCAAGACCATCAATCGCAACACGCTGCTGGGCGCCGACTACAACCTGTCGCGCTATTGGGGCCTGTCGCTGCAACTGCCCTACATGGATCGCCATCACCAGACCGTGGCCGCCGGCGACACGGATGTCTCGACCTCGGACGCGCGCGGCATTGGCGATCTGCGCGTGCTGGCACGCTATCAGGGCTGGAGCGAAGACGCCGGCATCGGCGTGCAGTTCGGATTGAAGCTGCCCACCGGCCGTTTCAAGCAGACGTTCGCTTCCGGACCGCAGGCGGGCGAACTGCTCGATCGCGGCCTGCAACTGGGCACCGGCACCACCGACGCGTTGCTTGGCGTGTACAAGTTCGGCTATCTGAGCGAATCGATCGGTTACTTCGGGCAGGCCATGGCACAGATCGCGCTCGACGCGCGCGACCACTTCCGTCCGGGCAATTCGCTCAACGTCAACTTCGGCCTTCGCTACCTCGATGCCGGACGCTTCACGCCGCAGCTGCAGCTCAACCTGCATGGCGAACGGCGCGAAAGCGGCTCGCAGGCGGACCGGCCCAATAGCGGCGCGGCGCTGGCATACCTCAGTCCCGGTCTCGGCATCCGGCTCACGCCCCGGCTGGACGCGTTCGCCTTCGTCCAACTGCCGCTGTGGCAGCGGGTGAACGGCTTGCAGCCCGAACCCCGGCGCCTGTGGTCGGTCGGCATGCAGTACCGCCTGTGACGCCGGACCCGCACGGGAGGTTCACGCGGCGCCTCCTACGCTGAGTCCGGCAACCGGGGGGAACGCCATGGAAAAGCATTCCGTCATCGACATCGCGCGGCTGCAGCAGGCCGTCAATCGCCTGCTCGACCACATCCTGGCCGCGGGCGTGCGCGAGGTGGCGATCGAGCAACCGCTCTACTGGACGGTGGTCAATCCGCGCAGCCTGTACGAACAGCCGTCCGAACTGGGCGTGGGTGATCTGTGCGACGACCTGGAATTCACCCTCGGCGTACTGGCGTCGGACGCCGATCCGACAGCGTTGGTGCTGACCGAGGCGGCGCCACTGCTCGCCTATGTGGGCGAAGTCGTTTCCGGGCTGTCGACGAAGGGCGGCTGACGCGGGCTGCGTGCCCGCGTTGAGCATCCGCGACGTTACGCAAGCGCGTTCGAACGAAAAAAAGCCGCGCGGCGACGAGCGCCGCGCGGTGACCGCTCGGGAAACGCGTTAGTCGCGGATGCCGTGCGCGCGCAGCACATCGGCAATGTCCACGCGCCAGATGTTGCGCGAGCCGTTGAGCGGTCCGTCCAGCCGCTTCTGCAGCGAGCCGATGTCGTCCCGCGTCTTGGGAAAGCGCACCTCTTCCTGGCGGTTGCTGGATACGTACAGCTCGCCGAAGCGATGGCCGAGCGTCGGTGCGTTCTCCAGGGAAGGCGTGTTCACATCGCCACCGAGATGCTCGGGCTTGCTCCAATGTCCATCGGGCTGGCGAAAGGCGATATAGATGTCCGCGCTGCCCAGCGAGTCGCCCTCGTTGCCGGCGTACAGCAGGAAGCGTCCTTTGGGATCGACGCAAGGATCCATGCGGTTGTGCTCGATGTCGCCAAGGTCCACGCGCTCGGGCGCGGAATAGCCCATGCCGGCCGGATGAATCACGTACACCTGATAGAACTTGCCCGCGTCCGGGCGATGCGCGGAGAAGTAGATGTCGCCGTTGGAGGCGACCGAGGGGTTATAGATCATGCCGCCCTCGTTGTGCGCGCCGTCGACGTGCACCGGCTCGCCCCAGCCGCCCTTGGCTTTCCGTTCGACATACCAGAGGTGCTTGCCGGTGAAGCGCTGGCCGCCCATCTCCGCCATCACCGGCGCGTCGCCTGCATGCGGCGGGCGGTTGGAAACGAAATACACGCGCTTGCCGTCCGGCGAGAACGCAGGCTCGGAGTCGTGCCACTGCCCCGAGAACGGAGCCACTTCCGGCGCCGACCAACCGTCGCCCTGGCGGTGCGATATCAGAATGGTGTCGTCCTTCTCCGCGAAATCCGAGCGCAGGAACAGCAGCGTCTCGCCGTCCGGCGACAGCGCCGCGGTGGTCTCCTGCAAGCCGGTGGAGATGACGCCGGGACCGAGCAGCTCGGCGGCTTTGACCGGACCGAGGAAACCCAGCGCGAAGGCTGTGGCCCAGGCGAACGTATTCAACTTCATGTCGACTCCCGTGGATTGGACAGGCCAGTGCAGCCTGCGACCACGATGCGCAGGCGCGCGATTCCGCGCGATGCCTTTGTGATGAACGGTCGTCGCCGCGTGACAGGCGGCTTCGATCAGCTCATGCCCAGCGCCTGTCGGGCCTGGGCGCGGAAGCGCCGGCTCAGCGCCAGGCGCGTGCCGTCGCGCAGCACCACTTCCGCATTGCCCTGGAACAGCGGGTGGATTTCGCGAATGCGGTCGACGCTCACCAGCGTGCCGCGATGGATGCGCAGGAAACGCTGGGGGTCGAGCGTCTCCAGCAGGTGGCTCAGCGTTTCGCGGTGCAGATAGCTCGTGCCGGCGGCGTGGATGTGCACATAGTTGCCGTCCGCGCGGATCCAGTCGATGTCTTCGGTCGCGATGACGCGAATGCTCTCTCCCACGCGCACGCTGATGCGCTGGGCATGCGCGGGAACAGGGGGCGGCGCGCCCGCGCCGGATGGCACCGCGGGGCCGTGCATACCCGCCCACAAGCGGCGGACGCGCGCCATGGCCTGGTCGAAACGGGTCTGGTCGATCGGCTTGAGCACGTAGTCGACCGCGTCGGCGTCGAACGCACGCAACGCGTGCTGGCCGTAGGCCGTCGCGAACACCACCATCGGCAGCGTCTCCGGCTTGAGCTTGTGCAACAGCTTGAAGCCGTCCATGCCGGGCATGCGGATATCCAGGAACACCAGCGCCGGCTCCAATGCAGCGATGGCCTGCAAGGCTTCGTTCGCGTTCCCGCATTCGCCCACGATCCGGACGTCCGGATGCGCCGCCAGCGCCTGGCGCAGGGCCAGCCGCGCCAGAACTTCGTCGTCCACCAGCAGCGTGCGGATCGGCGGTGCGCTCATGCCGCGTGCTCCGTGGCGTACTCGCGATAGGGGAAGCGCAGCTCGACGCGCGTACCGCCCTCGGCCCGCCGCGCGAGCGCCACGCTGGCGGCGTCGCCGAACAGCACCTTCAGGCGCGCACGGGTGTTGCCCAGTCCCAGTCCTTCGGCCATGCCCTCGGGCAGGCCGAGGCCGTCGTCGTCCACGCGCAGATAGAGCTGGGTGCCTTCACGCCGGCTGAGGACATGCAGGCGGCCGGGCTCGGGCTTGTCGAGCAGGCCGTGGCGCAGCGCGTTTTCCACCAGCGGCTGCAGGATCATGCTGGGCACGGCCGCGCGCACGGTGTCGGCATCCACGTCCAGCTGCGTGCTGAGGCGGTCCTGGAAGCGCACCCGCTGGATGTCGAGGTAGCAGCTGAGCAGTTCGAGTTCCTGCGACAGCGGGACCTCCAGCGCATGGCGTTCCTCCAGCGTCAGGCGCAGCAGATCGCTGAGGCGGGAGATCATCAGCCGGGCCTGGTGCGGGTCGGCCAGCGCCAGCGCGGAAATGGCGTTGAGCGTGTTGAACAGGAAGTGCGGCTGCAACTGCACGCGGAGCGTGCGCAACTGCGCCAGCGCGAGCTGGGACTCCAGCTGCGTGCTGCGCAGGCGTTCGTCGCGCAGGCGGCGCTGCGATTCGATGCCGCGCAGTACCACCAGGATCACCCAGTAAAGCAGCAGGGCGAAGTGGTAGCTATAAGCGAACTGCATACGCAGGAAGCCGCCGAAGGTACTCACCGGCGCGCGTCCAGGGCCGCACAGGTTCCAGAAGATCGCCAGGTGCACCAGCAGATGGGCCAGCGCCACCGCCAGCCCGGCGGGCACGTGCACGGCGGCGAAGCGCCGCCATCCTCCGTCCGCGGCCTGCCGGCCCAGCCAGCCGACCAGCGGCACCAGCAGCATCCACAGGTAGAAGTCGGCGAAGTTCCACACGCCGATGCGCCACCAATGCGGCGCCTGCCCCTCGCTGATCTGGGACAGGCCGTTGCTCAGCGTGTAAGAGGCCCCCAGCAGGGTCCATAAGCCCAGTTGCGCGGCTGGGCCGACCCATCGGCGTGGCAGGGTGCGTGCGGACACGGGCATCTCATCGGCAACCGCGAGTTGGCATCCGCGCAGTGTGCGGCGGATGCCCATGCCGCGGTAGTGCCGCCGGTACTACGGCGTGGCCGCGTGGCCGGCGCCCGCCACGGCGGCGTGTCCGGTCAGCCAGTCGTGCAGAGCGAAAGCGTGCACGCGCCGGTCCGGAGCGTTGTAGTAGAGCGTGGCGCGGTCCGGCGACAGCCGCGGCTCGATACCGGCCACTCCGAGCGGTTGCGGCTCGCTCCAACCGTCGCCGCGGGGGAACACGACGAACAGCTCGCTGCCGGCGGCCGTGGCGGGCGCGCGCTGCGAACTGAACACCAGGAACGACTGGTCGGGCGCGACCACGGGATCGAAATCGCCCGTCACGCCGTCGCTGAAGGGCAGCGGCTGCGGCGCCTGATACTGGCCGCCCACCAGGCGGCTGCGGAACAGGCGGAATGCCCCCTTGCCATCGGCATCGGGATCCGTGCGCATGAAGTACAGCGTGCCATCGGCCGCCAGCGCAGGCGCGAACACGGACGAGTTGGTATTGAGCAGCGAAGACAGGCGCCGCGGCGCGCTCCAGCCGTCCTTGGTGCGTGCCACCTGCCACAGGTTGCCGCCGCGCGCCGGGAAGCGCTGGCCGTTGAAGAAGCCATCCAGCGCGGCGCCCCCTTCCTGCTCGGGACGGTTGGAAATGAACACCAGCGACGAGCCGTCCGGCGCCATCGCCGGTTCGATGTCCTGCCATTGCGTAGAGAACGGCAGCGGCTGCGGCGCCGACCAGCTGTCGCCGTTCCGCGTCGAGGCATACAGGCGGAACACCTTGTCCACGCTGCGCGTGAACACCACCGTGCGTCCGTCCGGCGCGAAGGCCGGCGAAGCGTCGCCTGAGCGGTCCCACGGCCCAGCTACCGGTGCGCCGTCGCGCGCATGCACGTCCAGCCAAGGCGCCAGTGTGACCTGCCACAGGTTGTCGCCTTGCTTGTTCCACTCGGCGGTTTCGCCGGGCACGCGGCGATCGCTGCTGTAGTAGAGCGTGCGTCCGTCCGGGCCCAGCTGCGCGCCCATCGCGTGGGTGCCGTTGTTCACGGTATCGCCCAGATCCTGCGGCGTGCTCCAGCCCTGCGGCGTGGCGAAGGCGATCGCCAGCCGGTACGACTGCATCTTCGAGCGCTTGATGCTCACCACGATGAAGGAACCGTCGCGTGCGATGGCCGGGTCGCGGATGGTCATGTCGTCGGTGCCCAGCGTCACCGTTTCGGGGGCCTGGTAGTGGCCGCCGCTGAGCGTCGAGCGCAGCAGCCGCGTGGTGCCGTCCGCGGCGCAGCCGATGTAGTACAGCGTGCCGTCGCCGCCGATGCTGGGCGCGAACTCCCGGTCGCAGCGGTTCACCGTATCGGGCAGGCGCTCCGGCTCGCCCCAGCCGCTGCCGCGCCGCGCCACGCGCCACAGATGCATGCCCTTGCCCGGGTAACGTTTGCCGTCGACCACCGCGTCGAGCGGCGCGCCCTTGCCGTCGGCCGGGCGATTGGATCCGAACACCAGAAAAGAGCCGTCGGGCGACATCGCGACATCGGTATCCAGCCAATGGCCGGAGAAGGGCGCGTTCTGCGGCGCGGACCAGCCGTTGCCTTGGCGGTGCGAGACCATGATGGCGTAGTGCTCGCCGACGCTGCGCGAGAAATAGACGGCCGAACCGTCCGGCATGAAGGCGGCGGAGCCTTCGTCGCCGACGCTGGAGATCACGCCGGGCGCGAACACTGTCGGCTTGGGGTTGTCGTTGGCGGCGGCGGTACCGCCCAAGGCCAGCAAGAGGGCAACGGAGAGCAAGCGGCGCATCGGTGGTGCCTCGTCGGGGAGATGTCCGTGAGGCTAGGGCGATGCCGTATCGCGATCATGGGTTGCGTGATGAGCGGCAGGAACGCGGGGACGAGCGGCGCCGCTGCGGGGGCGCCGAGATACGTCCCCGCTTTCCCGCGGGGAGAAACGGCTCGCTAGCCGGATATCGCTTGGGCCGCCTTGCGTCCCACCCCCAATCGCCACTTCAGATTCACCCCGAGCGTTCCCACCACGATTAGCGCAAGTCCAGCCAGCTGCACCGGCACGAGGCCGTGCCCGTAGATCAGATAATCCAGCAGCAAGGTCACCAGCGGATACACGAACGCAACCACTGCGATGGTCACCACCGGCAGGCGCGGATATGCGCCATAGAACAGCACATACACGATGCCGCTGTGGATCACGCCCAGCCCCGCCAACCAGAGCCAGTGCGTCCCGAGATGGAACACGCCGGGACTGGAGAAGCCCGCCAGCATCGCCACGCCGACCCAGCACTGAATAAGCACCAGCGCGAACGGACGTTCCCTCCCCACCTTGCGCGACATCAGCAGCGATGCGCCGCACAGCACCGCGCCCAGCAGGGTGAGGCCGATGCCGATCAGATAAGAAGTGCCCGCGTCGTGCCACAGCCTGGCGGGGTTGGCCGAGCAGGCCACGCCGACGAAGCCCAGCAGCGTCCAGGCCAGATCCGCGGGATGCGTGCGCTCGCCTTGCAGCAGCGCCGCGAGGATCAGCATCACGAACGGAAAGAAGTGATAGACCAGCGTCGCCACGCCGATGGACGAGCGCGCCATGCCGGCAAACAGAGCCACCCAGTTGAGCACCAGCAGCATGCCGCTGAGCACGGCGCCGCGCAGCAGCGCGCGATCCTGCAGCAGCCCGCGCAGGTAGCCGCGCGCCAGTCCCAGCACCAGCAGGAACAGTCCGCCGAACAGGCAGCGGTAGAACACCGCGGTCACCGGATCCTGGCCGCTCTCGTGCACGAACACGCCGACCGAGCCGATCAATACTTCGGCGACCAGCAACTGGAACAAGGCGGCGCGCGATGCGTCGCGGTCGGGCAGGGCGGTCATGGCGAGCGTTCCTCATCGAAAGGCGCGCTCAGCGTAGATCGCCCACGTCGACCGATACAGATTCAGATAGTATTGAAATGGACCAATACAGATGGAGCGGCTGCCATGTTGCTGTACGAACGCCTCGCCGGGGAGCTGCGCGGACAGATCGCGCATGGCGCGCTGCGTGCGGGCGAGCGCCTGCCGTCGATCCGGCAGCTCGCGTACGGTCACGGCATCAGCGCCGCCACCGCGGTACAGGCCTGTCTCCAGCTGGAACGGGAAGGATTGGTGGTGGCACGGCCACGTTCCGGCTATTACGTACGCGCCGCGGTGCCGCCGCCGCCCGAGGCGAAGCCTTCGCGGCGCCGGGTCCCCGGCGCGGTGAACAACCCGGCTCTGGACGAGGTCCTCGACATGCTCTCGCGCAGCGACGTGCTGCCGCTGCACAGCGCCACGCCTTCACCCTCGCTGCTTCCCCAGGCCGCGCTGTCGGCCGCGCTAGGTCGCAGCCTGCGCCATCAGCCCGCGGCGGCGCTGGATTACTCGTCGCCGCAGGGGCTGCCCGCCCTGCGCCGGCAGATCGCGCGGCGCTACGCCCAGTTCGGTGCCGCGGTATCTCCCGACGAAATCGTCGTCACCGCCGGTGCGATGGAGGGGATCACGCTGGCGCTGCGTGCGCTGACCGTGCAGGGCGACGTGGTGATAGTGGAGACGCCGACTTATCACGGCATCCTGCAGGCGGTTGCCGCGCTCCGGCTCAAGGTGCTGGAAGTACCCAATGTGCCGGGACGGGGCATCGATGCCGCGCGGCTCGATCAATTGCTGCAGCAGAACCGCGTGCGCGCCGCGGTGCTGGTACCCAACTTCAACAATCCGCTCGGCAGCCTCACGGACGACGCGGCGAAGCAGGCACTGCTGGCCAGCTGCGCGCGTCACGGCACGGTAGTGATCGAAGACGACATCTACGGCGACCTGGCCTGGTCCGGTGAGCGCCCCTCGCCGCTGCGCCGATGGGATTCCCATGGAGCAGTGATCAGTTGCGGTTCGTTTTCCAAGACGCTGTCGCCTGGCCTGCGCCTGGGGTGGGTCGCCGCCGGCGCATGGACCGACGCCCTGGTGCGCGCGAAGTATTTCTCCACCGTAGGCAGCGCGAGCCTGCCGCAGTTGGCGATGGCCGACTATCTGCAGAAGCACGACCTGGAGCGGCATCTGCGGCGCCTGCGCCGCACGCTGGCTGACAACGCGCAGCGGCTGCACGAAGCGATCGCCCGGCACTGGCCCGCGGGCACGCGCGCGAGCGAACCGCAAGGCGGCCTGTCGCTATGGCTGCAATTGCCCGAAGGCGGCGATGGGCACGCTCTGTTCGAGTCGGCGCTGGAACAGGGCATCGGCACATCGCCCGGGGTGCTGTTCTCTTCGCGCGGCGATTATGCCGATTGCCTGCGGCTGAGCTGCGGCATGCCGTGGAGCGCGCGCCTGGACCAGGCCCTGAAACGACTCGGCCAGCTGGCGGCACGCCAGCTGGCCTGAGCGGAACACGGCGCGCCGGGCGAGCCGGCGCGCAGGGAAGAGAGGCTTATTCCTCGTCTTCTTCCTCTTCGTCTTCCTCTTCTTCGTCTTCTTCGAAGGTGGCCAGTTCTTCCACGCGCAGGAAGCTCGGCGCCTCGTCGGCGAACACGATGGCCTTGCCGTCGGCGCACAGCGGACGCACGCTGCGGCGGCGGGTGCCGCCGGCTTCGGATTCGACCAGCGCGAAGCAGACGATCGCCTGGGCGCTCTCTTCACCGCCGCCTTCGTCGTAAACGGCGACCCAGCCGGTGGCGGGCATGATCTGGATGATGTTGTCGAGATTCGACATGGGTGGGTCCTGGGTTGGGGAAATGGGTAGATTGCCCGGGTGGCGAGGGGCGCCGCAAGGCGTTGCGCATATCGTTTTTTGGTGCTTGCGGGGCCTTCTTCACCGGCGTTCGCTAATCTCTGTGGCCGCTGCAGGAAATCACGGGTCCCGTCTCTCCAAGGAAGAGCTAATGACAAAGCCGCCAACGTCGCCCACAACTGGCTCCGGTACGGCCGAAGCCAAGAGCACCGGCGCGGAGACTTATCGGCAGGGTTTCGGGATGGCATTCATTGCCACCGTCGTCGCTTTCGCGATCTTCGGTGTCCTGGCCATCTGCGACCCGCCGCGTACCGGCCGACTTTCTCCAGGCACCGAGATAGCCTTGCTTCTGGGAGTGACGGCGTACGTTTATCTGCTCTGTCTATTCGCCGCCGTCCAGCGTATCGACATCGATCACGACCACGGAACGATCCGCGTCGCCAACAAAGACACCTACCAGCGCTGGCTCGGCTTCCGCATGGAAGACGTCAAGGGCATCCGGCGCCTGAGTGGCTATCGCTTGAACGCCCTGGCCATGGATCTGGCGCCGGCATCGGGTCGCTCGAGCCACGTCGCCATCTTCAACCACGAGAAGTGGCTGGGGGACGATCGGTCCGCCTTGTTCGACGCGCTGGTGAGGGCGGTGCTTGCGGTCAAGCCGGACGTCGAGCTGACTGGTTTTTCCGCCGCCGGCAGCGGTGCTTTCCATCGTCCGAACAAACGCGACGAAGCATCATGAGTGCCGGTGCAACGGCCGTCTGGCTTGCGCGGTCCTGTCGGCGCGCAAGAACATGCGTACGTTCTCGATACGCCGTGTCGACCGAAACGAAGGGATAATCGATGCTTGTCGCCAGCCGCGGGGAGAGCGCTCATGAGTAGGGCACGTCTGGTTCGTTGGGTACGCGTGGCGGCGGCCATGCTGGTTTTCGCGACGATGCCGGTTTTCGCCGACGCGCTCGACGCGAAGGCGATCGGCAAGGCGGCGGGAGTGGAAGCCAAACGTCAGCCCGATGGTGTGGTGCGCATCGCCTGGAGCCGGGCGGACGTCGCGGTGAGCGTGGACGGCATGCGTCTGCCTCCCGCGGCGGGGCTCGGTTCCTGGGCGGCGTTCGCGCCGATGGATGGGCAGGCGATGGTGATGGGCGATACGGTGGTGTTCCAGGATGAAGTGGATGCAGCGATGGATGCCGCGTTCGCGCATGGACTGGACGTCACGGGCCTGCACAACCACTTCTTCTACGACCAGCCCAAGGTCTATTACATGCACATCGGCGGCACCGGTGCGCCGAATGAGCTCGCCGGCGCGGTCAAGGCCGTCTGGGACGCCGTGAAAGCGGTGCGCGCGGCGCGGGCGCAACCGGCCGACGGCTTCGGTGGCGCGGTACCCGCGTCTGGAAAGCTCGACGCGGCTGCCATCGCCGCGATCGTCGGACAGCCCGCGCCGACGACCGATGGCGTCCCCAAGATCACCATCGGACGCGAAGGCCGCATGCATGGACAGAAGGTCGGCGCGTCGATGGGCCTGAGCACATGGGCCGCCTTCAGCGGCAGCGATGCATCCGCTGCCATGGACGGCGATTTCATCATGGCCGCGAGTGAGGTGAAGCCTGTGTTGCGGGCCTTGCGCAAGGCTGGCGTGCACGTCGTGGCTCTGCACAACCACATGATGGAGGAGCAGCCGGCCCTGTACTTCGCCCATTTCTGGGGGACGGGCACGGCCGCTGAACTCGCGCGGGGTTTCCGTGCCGCTCTGGATGCGCAGGCCGCCGCAGGCAAGCCCTAGCCGCGGGTGGGCAAGTCGCCAGAGGAAAGCCGACCGAAGGCGGGCATCGGTCAGTCTGTAGGGCATGCGGCAACGTGGTTGCGCTACCTTGTCGCCCCTTGCCTTCCTCGATGGGACTTTCCTTGAACGAGACGCGTGCGCCTTCCGCCGCCGATACGGTCACCTTGCGCGAGGCCACCCGCGTATGGGCCCGTATCGGCCTGCTCAGTTTCGGCGGGCCCGCGGGGCAGATCGCCGTGATGCACCGGGAGCTGGTCGAGAAGCGGCAGTGGATCAGTGACGCGCGTTTCCTGCATGCGCTCAACTACTGCATGTTGCTGCCGGGGCCGGAGGCGACGCAGCTGGCGATCTATGTGGGATGGCTGCTGCATCGGACGCTGGGCGGGCTCGTCGCCGGCTTGCTGTTCGTCATGCCCGGTGTGGTCACCATGCTCGGCTTGAGCGTGGTGTACGCCTTGTTCGGCCATGTGCCGCTGGTGGCGGCGGTGTTCTTCGGATTGAAGGCCGCGGTGTTGGCGGTGGTGGTCGAGGCAGTGCTGCGCATCGGCCGGCGGGCGCTGAAGAACAGGCTGATGGTGGCGGTGGCGGCGATCGCTTTCGTCGCCATTCGCTTCTTCACGATGCCGTTTCCCTGGATCGTCGTGGGGGCGGCGCTGTTCGGATTCGCGGGGCGTTGGTGGTGGCCGCGGTTCTTTCCCGCGAACGCCGATACCGAGAGCGACGCCGGATCGGCGTACCTGATCGATCGCGCGCTGGCGCAGGGCGGCTTGGCGCATGTGAGACCTTCCGGCGCGCGCGCCGTGTGCGTCGTGCTGGTGGGCGCGATCGTCTGGCTGGCACCCATCGCCCTGGCCGCGTTCGCGTTCGGCGGCGGCAGCGTGCTGGTGCGGCAGGGCATGTTCTTCGCGCAGACGTCGGTGGTGACCTTCGGTGGCGCGTACGCCGTACTGGCCTACGTCGCGCAGCGCGCGGTGGAAGGTTTTCACTGGATCACGCCGGGACAGATGCTCGATGGCCTGGCGTTGGCCGAGACCACGCCGGGGCCGTTGATCATGGTGCTGCAGTTCGTCGGCTTTCTGGCCGCGTACCAGCACGAGCAGGCGGTGTCGCCGCTCGCCGCCGGCCTGCTCGGTTCATTGCTGACGACCTGGGTGACGTTCGCGCCGTCGTTCGTGTTCATCTTCCTCGGCGCGCCTTATATCGAGGCGCTGCGCGGCAACCGTGCCTTGCACGCGGCGCTGTCGGCGGTCACGGCCGCGATCGTCGGCGTGATCTTGAATCTGTCCGTGTGGTTCGCGCTGCACACGCTGTTCGGTTCGGTGTCGTGGCGGCGCTGGGGACCGTTGGCGTTGGAGATCCCGCGTTGGAGCAGCTTGCAGGTGAGCGCGGCGGTGCTTACCGCCGCGGCGCTGCTGGCGATGCTGCGCTTCCGCATCGGAATGGCCTGGACGCTGTTGGGAGCGGGAGCGATCGGTGCCGTCCTGCCCTGGCTCGCGGGCCATGCGGGCTGACGGCGGCTACGGCCAGCGGCTGGCGAAGTAGTTGTAGAGCGGCCCGAAGGTCAGCGCCACGAACCAGCCCCAGACGAAACTTTCCGCAAGGCCCAGCCCGAAGCTGGCCCAGGTCAGTTCGCGGAAGCCGGGCAGAAAGACGCCCAGCGCGGTATGTTCGATGGGCAGGCTGGGAAACGCGTAATAGCCGGCCACGCACAGCAGGTAGGCGATCTCCAGGAACAGGCTGAGCGCCATGCCGAGCGCGAACACCGGCAGCGTGCGCGCCGTGGGCGCCGCATCCGTCTCAGGTGGCGCGGTAGGCATGGGAATGTGTCTCGCGGGCGAGGAACGCCGCCGGGCGCGCTTCGAACGCGCGCCGGCAGTCGCTGGAACAAAAGTGATAGGCGTGGCCGTGATGGACGCAGAAATGCGCGGAGGGCATGCCCACGGCGCGCCCGCACACCGGATCCACCGCCGCGGCTTGTCCGCGGGGGCCCGCCAGGCTTTGTCGCCGTAGGGCACGCGCGCCCACGCCATAGCCGGACATGAAGACCGCCAGGGTCAGCCACACCAGGAAATACGCGATCTCGCCCGTCTGCATGGCCCCGTCCTCCGTCGGCTCATGAAGGGCATGCTAGCCCGCGTTTTCCCGGGCCGTTTGACCTGGATCAAGCCGGAAAGACGACCGATCGCGCTCCTCCACGCAGCCTTGATGACGGCGGTGCCACCGTGCGGCCACCGCGGATTCTCGGAGGCCGCCATGGTCCAGCCGCATCGCCAGGCGCTGCTCATCATCGATGTGTTCAACGATTTCCGGTTCGAGGGCGGCGTCGAGTTGGCCGAGCGCTTCCGGCCAGCGATCCGGTCGATCGCGCTGTTGCGCGAGCATTGCCGGGGCTGGGGCGTGCCGGTGATTTACGTCAACGACAACTTCGATAGCTGGCACGAGGACTTCGACGGCGTGATCGCTTACACGCGCGAAGTGGGCCATCCGGTCTCTCGCGAAGCCGCCGATGCGCTGGCGCCATCGCATCGCGACGTGCGCCTGCTCAAGTCGCGGCACTCCGCGTTCTATCGCACCCAGCTTCCGGCGTTGCTGGAGCATCTGCTGACCGAGGAGCTGATCCTGGCCGGTATCGCGGGCGACGCCTGCGTGCTGAGCACCGCGATGGATGCGCACGTGCATGGCTACAAGGTGGTGGTCGCGCGCGACGCCGTTGCCAGCCAGACCGACGAACGCAACCGGCGCACGCTGGCGCACCTCGGCGACGCGCTGGGCGCCGTCACGCCCAGCGTGAAGGAGTTGATCAGCCGTGGCCCGCGCGAAGACCGGCGCTGAAGGGCGCGTCCGCGCCCATGTGCGCGCGAGGATGTTCCACGCGCGGATGGCGCGCCTTCGCCAGGCGGTAACTGTCGCGCAGGTGGCCATAGCGCAGCAGGTGGCCAGTCGTGCTCCAGGTGATGCGCGCGACGTCCAGCAGCGGACGGAAATAGCTGCGCCGGAACTGCGCGCCGTAGCGCGCCGGAATGGGGACGGAGACCACTTCCGTGCCGAGCTCGCGGCAGGCGCGGATCAATAGCGAAGCCTCGTAGGCGAAGCCATGGGTCGCCGTGTCGGCCAGCGCCATCACGGCGGCGGGATACCAGCGCTGTCCGCTCTGCGTGTCCGCAATACCTTGCGCGCAGGCCCAGGAGATACCCCAGTCGGCGACGCGGTTGGCCAGGTGCCGCACGCGCGGCTGGCGATCGGTATCGAGCAGGCGCGCACCGATCACCACGCTACCGGGATGCCGGCGCGCAGCCGCCAGCATGTAGGGCACGTCGCCGGCCTGGTGTTGCCCATCGCCGTCCATGGTCAGCACGGCCTCGAAGCCCGCCTGCCGAGCGGCGCGCAGGCCGGTGCGCAGCGCTTCGCCCTTGCCGCGCCGCTCGTCGTGGCGTAGCAGCGTCACGTCGTGGTGGCGTACGACGATCTTCGGCGTGGCATCGGTGGAACCGTCATCCACCACGAAGACCTGCACGCCTAGCCGCTGCGCGTCGGCGAGCACGCCGCTGATGGCGCGTTCCTCGTTGTGGCAGGGAATCACGATGCACCAGCGCGGAAGGGAAGGGGGCATGACGAACTCCTGACCCGAGGGTGCTTCAGTGTCGGCAGGCGCGCCGTCAGCCGGCGTGAAGAATGCATGCCGACGTTCGTTAACCGGCCCGTCGCGCTCCCCTTTGCCATCGCCCATTGCCGCTGAACTTTTTATCGCTACAGGAAGTTTTTACAGCCCTTGGCCGGTAGCGGCCGCCCTGGGATATCGCGGAGCTCGTGGCATCCCGGTTCCATGACAAGCGCCGGGCGAGGTCGCCGCCCCCGTGCGACACCATGAGATCCGATGAGGAGCACAAGATGAACGAGCCGCGCTGCAAGCCGTCCCGGCCGCGGCGCCTGCTCGTCGGCCTCGCTGATGCGGCAGCGGCGCGCGGAAGCGATCCGCGCGCCCGCCATGGCTCAGAAGTTTTCATCCCCCAGTTCGGCTCCCGTCGGGGGGGTGCCGTCGCGCACGGAAGCTTGCCGATCCGCCATCGCCGCGACGGACTCGGCCTGGGGCTCGGTCAATCGCACCGAGGGCTTGCCGTCACCGCCGTCCATGGCCAGCTGCTGCTCGCGATCGCTCACGTACTGGAAGTTCTCGTCGCTGTTCCACGGTCCGCGCAGGTCGCCTTCGCCCTGTGACGTATTGACATACATGGTGGCGAACGGGTCCTTGCCGGGAAGCTTGCCGGGCGGGAAGTTCGGCTCGATCGCGTACAGCGCCTTCTCGAACGAGCGCTGGTGCGATATCTCGCGCGTCATGAGGAAACCGAGCGCGTCGCGCACGCCGGGATCGGCGGTGACATGGATCAGGCGCTCGTAGACGATCTTGGCGCGCGCCTCCGCCGCGATATTGGAGCGCAGATCGCAGGTGGGATCGCCGATGGAATCGATATAGCCGGCGGTCCACAGCTGGCCGCCCGAGTTGGTGAGCGCCGGGCCGCCGCCGTACAGCACCTGGGTGACGTGGGAATCGTTACCGGCGCCTTGTAAAGAACGGTACAGATCGGCGGCCTCGGCCACGCCTTCGGCCAGTTCGCCCTTGGCGCCGCGGTTGAGCATGGCGACGATCGAGCCGATCACTTCCAGGTGGCTCAGCTCTTCGGTGGCGATGTCCAGCAGCATGTCCTTGCGGCCGGGATCTTCTTCGGCCAGCGCCTGGGTGAAGTAGCGCATGGCGGCCGCGAGTTCGCCTTGCGGACCGCCGAATTGTTCGAGCATGAGGTTGGCGAGGCCTGGATTGCACTCGGATACGTGTACGGAGTACTGCAGGCGTTTGTTGTGGGCGAACATGGAATCTCCTCGTGGACCGTGCGGGTGGAGGCGGATGGCTGCCGCTCGCGCGCACAGGCGCGTGCCATCGCGATTCGATCGCTGCGCGGACACAGCGCATGTGGCGTCGCAATGTCCATGCCATCGCGCCATGCGGCGGTGGCATCAACCTTGCGAGCGTGCATGGCGCGCATCGGCGCGCCGCCGTCACTGGCCGCAGGCCATCACTCGAAGGAGATCTACATGAAAGCCTTGACCTATCAGGGGCGCAAAGACGTGCGCGTGGAGACCGTGCCGGATCCGCGCATCGAAGCGTCCGACGACCTCGTGCTGCGGGTCACCGCGACCGCGATCTGCGGTTCGGATCTCCATCTCTACCACGGCAAGATTCCCGATACGCATGACGGAGATATCCTCGGCCACGAATTCATGGGCATCGTGGAAGAGGTCGGACCGCAGGTGACGGCGGTGGCGGTGGGCGATCGCGTGGTGATTCCTTTCGTGATCGCCTGTGGCCAGTGCTTCTTCTGCGAGCGCGAGCTCTACGCCGCCTGCGAGGCCACCAACACCTCGCATGGTTCGCTGCTGAAGCAGCGCACGCGCATCCGTCCGCCAGCCGCGCTGTTCGGCTACAGCCATCTCTATGGCGGCGTGCCGGGCGGCCAGGCCGAGTACGTGCGCGTTCCCAAGGCCAATGTGGGGCCGTTCAAGGTGGATGGCAGCCTGGCGGACGAGCGCGTGCTGTTCCTTTCCGACATTCTTCCCACCGGTTACCAGGCCGTGCTCAATGCGCGCGTCGAGCAGGGTTCCACCGTGGCGATCTTCGGCGCCGGGCCGGTGGGACAGATGAGCGCCGCCTGCGCGCGCATGATGGGCGCGGAAGTGATCTTCATGGTGGACGACAACCCCGATCGCCTGGCTTTCGCCGCATCCACCTATGGGACGCTGTCCGTGCACCTGGATGAAACCGAGCCCTCCGAATACATCCTCGCGCAGACCAACGGCCGCGGCGTGGATGCGAGCATCGACGCCGTCGGTTTCGAGGCGAAGGGCAGCATGACGGAGACGGTGCTCACCACGGTCAAGGCGGAGACGAGCAGCGGTATGGTGATACGGCAATGCATCGCATCGACCCGCCGCGGCGGCGTGGTGAGCTTGCCGGGCGTGTATGCCGGGTTCATCCATGGGTTCCTGATCGGCGATGCGTTCGACAAGGGGCTGAGTTTTGCGATGGGGCAGACGCATGTGCAGAAGTACATGCCGGAGCTGCTGCGCTATATCGAAGAAGGTCGCCTGCGGCCGGATGAGGTCATCAGCCATCGGATGAAGCTGGCGGACGCGGCGGAGGGGTATGCGATGTTCGACGAGAAGAGGGATGCGTGCCGGAAGGTGGTGATGACGCCGTAGGTGGAGCGTTCTTGAGTGCTGCCTGGATCAAAAAAGTCGGAGGCATCCTCCCGCGCCCTGATCGTCCGGCCTTAACGGCCGCATAGGAGCCGAACGTCGAAAGCGAAGGGCAGGAGCGAGCCGACCCTCGCGGCTTTCACCGTTTGCCTTGGCGGCGGCGCTCTTTTTGTCGTCGCCTCGGTATCGCGCTTCTCATTGCGCGGATGCCCTGAGGCATCCGTGCGAAGGAGCGGACGCATCAATCCGAGCGTGACGTCCCGCCGTACTGCAGCGTGTCGGAGATGTCCTTCGCGGCCTGGCGCAGATGTTCCAGCGTGTGCTTTTCGTCCACCGCCGAAGCGCGCCGTTCGATGAAGGGGATGGTCAGTGCGCACACCGCGCTTCCGTGTTGCATGACCGGCGCGGACAGATCCGTGACGCCGTCGACGATGTGGCTGGCGGCAGTGGCGTAGCCGCGGGTGCGGACCTGGGTAGCGAGTTTGAGGAGCTTCTTGCGGTCCAGTTCGGGTTCGTGCGCGGCGATGGTTTCCAGCCACAGTTCGCGGACGTCGTCGGTCTGGAAGGCCAGCAGCACGTGGCCGGAGGTGGCTTGGGACATCGGGCGGCGATGGCCGACGCGGACGACCAGGCCGATCTCGCCGGGCGGGTCGATGCGGGCGATCACCACGATCTGCTCGCGCGAAGGCACCACCAGGTGGCAGGACTGGTCCACCGCGTGGGCGAGGCGATGCATGATCGGCAGGGCGGCTTCCACCGCGCTCTTCAGCGGAGGCTGCTCCATGCCCAGGCGGAACAGGCGCGGGGTAATCATGTAGCCGGTGTCGCCTTCGCCGCGCATGATGTAATCGCGCTCCTCCAGCACCTGCAGCATGCGGAAGATCTCGCCGCGGGAGCGGCCGACGCCTTCGGAGACCTCCGCGATGCTCAACGGGCTGGGCGCGGCGGCGAGCAGTTCGAGGATGTCCAGGCCTTTGTCCAGCGCGGGCGCGCGGTACTTGGGTTCGGTCTTCTTGGGCATGGTGCGTGGATCCCCTCCTAGGCAGGCAAGCTTGCCTCAGCGGGCCGATCGGTGCCACGCGGAAGCCCTCGGTTGCTGCGTTGCATCTTGTATTGCGGGTGAAACTGCTGTTCATATTTGCACATTGTGCGCTATCTGTCCCGACGCGGACGCGACTTGCGAGGGTGGGCAGTTTTGGAGACGACAACGGCAACGCCGCCGGTGGCGGCATCTTCCTCGCGAGCCGACGCGCTGCGCCGCTCGCCGCTACCGCTGATCCTCATCGTCAGCCTGTTCTTTCTCTGGGGCGTGGCCAACAACCTCAACGACGTGCTGATCCCGCAATTCAAGAAGGCGTTCGTGCTGAACGACTTCCAGGCAGGCCTGGTGCAGAGCGCGTTCTACCTCGGCTACTTTCTGGTGGCGATGCCGGCCGGCATTTATATGCGGCGCTTCGGCTACAAGAGCGCGGTGGTGTTCGGGCTGGCGCTGTACGGCCTGGGCGCCCTGCTGTTCTGGCCGGCGGCGCAGTTGGGCACGTACGGCTTCTTCCTGTTCGCGCTGTTCGTGATCGCCAGCGGACTGGCCTTCCTCGAGACTTCCGCCAACCCGTTCGTGACTTTGCTGGGCCCGCGCGAAACGGCCGCGCGGCGCCTCAACCTGGCGCAGGCGTTCAATCCGCTGGGATCGATCGCCGGCATCCTGATCGGCCAGCACTTCATCTTCTCCGGCGTGGAGCACACGCCCGAGCAGCTCGCCGCGCTGAGCGCGGCCGAACGTGCCGCCTTCGTCTCGCAGGAGACGGCGGCGGTGCAACTGCCGTATCTGGTGATCGGCCTGGCGGTGCTGGGCTGGGGCTTGCTGATTCTGCTGACGCGCTTTCCGTCGGTGCATGCGACGGAAGAGGGCGCGGCCGCGCAGGATCGCGGCGTACTCGGCCGTTTGCTGCGTGACCGGCGTTTTCTCGCCACGATGGCAGCGCAGTTCTTCTATGTCGGCGCGCAAGTGGGCGTGTGGAGCTACCTGATCCGCTACGTGCAGGCCACCATGCCCGGCACGCCGGCCAAGCTGGCCGCCAATTACATGCTGGTGTCGCTCGCCTGCTTCATGGCCGGCCGCTTCGCCGGCGGTGCGCTGATGCGTTACATCGCCCCGCGCCGCCTGCTGGCCGCGTTCGCCGCGGTGAACGTCGCGCTGACCGTGTTCGCGGTGCTGTGGCCCGGCATGGCCGGTGCGGGGGCGCTGGTGGCGTGCAGCTTCTTCATGTCGGTGATGTATCCGACCATCTTCGCGCTGGGCGTGGAGGGCAGGGGCGACGACGAGCGCAAGCTGGGTTCGGCGCTGCTGGTGATGACCATCATCGGCGGCGCGGTACTGACGGCCTGCATGGGCGCGGTGTCGGATGCGCTGGGCATCGCGCGAGCGATGCTGGTGCCGGTGCTCAGCTTCGCGGTGATCTTCCTTTTCGCGCGCTACCGCGGCGCGGCCGCGGCCGAGAGCTGACATGCCCCGCCTGTACTTCGCGCTCGATCTGAAGGACGACCCTGCGCTCATCGCCGAGTACGAGCGGTGGCACGCGCCCGAGTGCGTCTGGCCGGAAATCGTTGCGTCCATCCGCGAGGCGGGCATCCGGGACCTGGAGATCTTCCGCACGGGCAACCGCCTAGTGCTGGTGATGGACGTGCCCGAGGATTTCGACGGCGCGGCAAAGGCGGCGGCGGACGCTTCCAACCCGCGCGTGCAGGAGTGGGAGACGCTGATGGATACCTTCCAGCAGCGGTTGCCTTGGGCGGCGCCCGGGCAGAAGTGGGTGCCGATGGGCAGGATTTTTTCGTTGGGAGAGTGCGGGTGATAGCGGGCGTCTACAGGCGCGGCTGACGCCTGTCTTGTTGTTCGCGACTCGCCTAAGGGGGGCATCACAAGTACACCGCCGGGCCGCCCATCCTCTCCGCCTCAGTACTCCCCGTCCTCTCTGCCACGACGCCTCCACGCACCTCACCCACAGTGCGTGTCGACTCAGTCCGGCACCCTGCGAAAGCACCACGTGCTCTGCTCACCCCCGCCGAGAGCCTTTTACTTCAGGCCATTTCTCTTTGGTTACTTTCTATCAAGGCCACCCTTGCGGTGGTTGGGCCAACAAGAGCAGGTGACCCGGGCGGCGGCAGCCTTCCGGCATGCCCGCTGCGCAAGCGGCCAGATCGCCGAGCCATCACCAACAAGCGATCTACTCCCCAACTCCAGTCAACAAAACACCCCCGCCAAAATCGAAGAAACAACCTCGCTACACGAAGTCTCGCCAACCCAAGCCAAAATCGTTTAGACGTCTAAATGCTATGACACAAAGCATCAATCGCCTCCCTCGCAGGACGGAAGTCATGCGAGACATGACGCAATAGATCATCCGCAATGCGCCGCACGTAAATAGCGAGAACTACATCGCAAGTTTGTATGAGGAAGCTTCTCGCTTTCGTAAAACTTGCATAGCCTCACGGACGCCTCGGGGGATGGCCCACATCGATTCCATCGCCCGGTGCCAAACATTCGTTGCGCTTCGTGCCTCTCTCTTCGTGAGGCGCGCGAGATCGCGCGACCCAACAGCGGGGTGCTACAGGGGCATTCGGGAAGCGGCGTTCGCAAGACAGGTATCGGTCACGGATGTCCGGCGCAGGGGCTTGCCTTGGCGTCACGGCTGGATGTTGCCGATCGAAGCGACGCAGTGTTCCGCGCTCCATGGCATCGCGCCGGAGAGTGAAAGTTTTGGGCCAGTGTCGCCGCGTGCGTAAATCGAGTCGGCTTCTGCCTCGCGGGCAAGTCGCATGGGCGCGACCGCTTTTCGCGCGGCACGCATGCAACGATGCGCGATGGAATGAAAGATTGCGCAATGTTTCGCAATGGCTCACTCGGCATCGTGATGCGAGCGAAAAATCGCAATTGGGCCTGTCGGATATCGCAACGACAAAGTGTCTTGTCGTTCATCGGCAGTTGGCGCTCAATCGAGCGCAACGTCTTTGTGTTCGCCTTTCCGCTTTCCACATGCGCGCGCCCGCGAGCGCGGGATGGGCCGCGGCTGCACGAGGCGAAGCGTTATCGGTCGATCGACCACAGTCATGCATCACGCTTCCTCGCGCCGCACGTCGCGCGCATGCGGGAGCGGCGATGGAAACGAATGGAAAGGGGCGGACTTCCCTGGAAGGGAAGTGGCATGCGCAAAGGAAACGTATCCATCCAGAGGGACGAAGCATGACAGTCAACGACAATGTCGTTCGTCGATCCGAAACGAACCAGGCGCCCACCGATCCGGGGGATCCCTTTCGACTATGCCGCGGCTGATGCCGCCCATGTGCTGACGAGCAGCTGACCCGAGACACGCCTCGGGGCACTGTCCTCGTCGTGACGTTCGCGATCGGCGCGAACGTCTGAGTACACCGGCCGCGGAAACAACACCGAGCAAGCGCGTCGCACGCGCCGACTGCGTGGAATCGCATCGAGATTCCGCGCCAGAGGGCTTTGCGCGCCCGCTCAGCCGGTCCGCGCGCCTTCTTGATATGCACCTGCCCCACGCAGAGGAGATCGTCATGAACAAGATTTACGGCAAGGTCTGGAACCGCGCGCTGCAGCAGCTCGTGGTGGTGTCGGAGCTGGCGACGAGCCGGCCCGGCGGAAGCGCGCAGGGCGCCGTGCGCCATCGATCGCGCAGCCGGATTGGCGCGAACCTTTTTCTCGGACTGGCGGCCTTGGGTGGTTCGGCGTGGATGTTGCCGGCGCATGCGCAGTCCTTGGACTGCACCAATGGCCCATACAACTTGTACAGCGGCGCGACCTCTTGCATGGGCTATGGAGCCAAGGCCAATGGCCTGGGTGCCACCGCGCTGGGCGGATCCGCGGTGACCGATACGCTTGGTGGCGTGGCCGTGGGGTATGTCGCGCACTCGGCAGCGCAGAACAGCATTTCCATCGGCTTTGGGTCCTACTCGGCCGGCGTCAATGCTGTCTATCTCGGTGCGATGACATCGAGCACCGCTGGTGCGCTCGCGAATAGCTCCGTCGCTATCGGCCAGGATGTCACCGCATCGGGCGTCAGTGGAGTCGCTATCGGTACAGTCTCGAAAGCCGTCGGCGGCAATGCCGTCGCGATCGGTGCGCTCAGTTCCGTCGATGCCAATTCCGGCAACAGCGTGGCGATCGGTCCATCGGCCAGTGCGACCGGCGCCATCAATGCCGTTGCTCTTGGTTCGGGCGCCGCGGCAAGCACGGGCCAAGCCACTGCGCTGGGCGCATTCAGCAAAGCCTCGGCTGACGGCGCAACGGCGGTCGGGCTGTCATCGCAAAGCACCGCCACTCATGCGACCGCCGCTGGCTGGCAAGCTTATGCAACAGCTCTCAACGCGATTTATCTCGGCGCACGCACGGTGGGCACTGGCGCTTCGGCCGAATCGGCCATCGCCATCGGTACGGACGTGAGCGTGTCGGGCCAGTACTCGATCGGCATGGGCCTCCAGTCGACAGTGAGCAGCGTCAATGCTGTAGCGATCGGCTACTTGACCAAAGCGAGCGGGCAAGGGGCGGTCGTCTTGGGCTCGGGAGCCAACGGATCGGCCCTGAATGCGATAGCGCAAGGTGCAGGAGCAGTCGCTTCCGGCACCAATTCGATCTATATCGGTGCGCGCACGGCTACTGGTACGGGCGCCACTGGAGGGAGTGCGGTGGCGATGGGCACCGACGTGACCTCCACCGGTGCAGGTTCGATTGCCGTCGGTGTCCAATCCCTTGCCAACAAGGATTTCGCCGTGGGCCTGGGCGTGCGGGCCAGTGCCACTGGCGTGGGGTCCACCGCGATCGGCGCAAATACCACTGCGGGCGCCAGCGCCAGCGGGGACAACTCCATAGCTATGGGGGGGCAATCTTCTGCTTCCGCCGCTAACGCGATCGCCATCGGCTTATCCACCGCCGCCAGCTCGGCCGATGCGGTGGCGATCGGTAACGGCTCGTCCGCGACGGGCGGCAAGGCCGTCGCGGTCGGCTCCGGCAACATCGCCAACGGCAACGGCGCGGTCGCGATCGGCGATCCCAATACCGCCACCGGCAACGGTGCGATCGCCAGCGGCCTGGACAACACGGCCACCGGCAACGGCTCGGTCGCGATGGGTAACACCAACATGGTCGGTGGCGGCGGACAGGCGGTGAGCACGCCGGGTACCGCGGCCCAGGGTGCGGTCGGCATCGGTTACCAGAACAATGTGGTCGGTCAGGGCAGTGTCGCCATCGGCAGCACCAGCAAGGCACTGGCGGCCGGCGCGGTTGCTTTCGGCGATACGGCAGTAGCGAACAACGCGAAGGACGTGGCTCTGGGCTCGGGCTCCAGCACGACCACGGCGGTGGGCACGGCCAGCTACGTGATCGCCGGCACGACCTACAACTTCGCCGGCACCACGCCGGGCAGCACGGTGAGCGTGGGCGCCGGCGGCGCCGAGCGCACCATCACCAACGTGGCTGCCGGCCGCATCGGGCAGAACAGCACCGATGCGATCAACGGCTCGCAGCTCTATGCGGTGACGCAGGCGGTGAATGCCGTCGCGACAAGCGCGCCTACGCACTACTTCAGCGTCACCGACGGTAGCGTGCAGCAGGGCAACTACCTCAACAATGGCGCCACGGCCCCTAACGCGATAGCCATCGGACCGGGCGCCGCTGCTTCCGGCACCTACGCCGCAGCCATCGGCATGAACGCAAAGGCGGGCGGCGATTGGGCGGTAGCGCTCGGACAGAACACCACGGCCACGGTGCAAACGGCTACGGCGCTGGGAGCCGGTAGCACAGCCAGCGCCACCTTCGCGGTGGCCACGGGGTTCCAGGCCTCGGCCACTGGCACAGGTGCCTCTGCCGTCGGTATTCATTCCAACGCTTCCGCCCAGAACGCCGTGGCGATGGGCAACGGCGCTGCCTCGTCCGCGATCGACAGTATCGCGATCGGTACCAGCGCTGTTTCTACCGGACCATTGGGAGGTGCGATCGCGATCGGAGGCAACGCCAACGCGTCGGGCTCGTTCGCCACCGCCGTCGGTATCGGCGCGAAGGCGAACGGCGATTGGGCGACGAGCTTCGGTCAAGGAGCGAACGCCTCGGTCCAGCAGGCAACCGCTCTTGGTGCCAGCAGCGTCGCTTCGGCTAACTTCGCGCTCGCCGCGGGTTTCCAGACTTCCGCAACGGGGGTCGCCGCGACGGCGGTCGGGCTCCATGCGAATGCGTCTGGTCAGAACGCGATAGCGATCGGCAATGCGGCTGCCTCATCGGCGGGCAATGCGACCGCGGTCGGTAATGCCTCGCAGGCGCTCGCCGCATCTACGGTGGCTCTCGGCGATACCAATACGGTCGCCGCTACGGCTGGCACCGGCTCCATTGCCGGCGGCCACAACTCGCAGGTGAAGTCGGGCACCGGCGCGGTCGCGCTGGGCGAAGGCCAGACCGTCAGCGGCAATGGCGCGGTAGCGATCGGTGATCCGAACACCACCAACGGCAACGGCGCCGTGACGATGGGCGCGAACAACGTCGCGGCCGGCGATGCCGCAGGTACCATCGCGGCCGCCGGTGCGGTGGCGATCGGCAATTCCAACCAGGCCATCGGCCAGGGCTCGGTCGCGCTGGGCAATGCCAGCAAGGCGCTGGCTGCTGGCGGCTTGGCCTTCGGCGATGGCGCCACGGCGAACAATGCGAAAGACGTGGCGCTGGGCACGGGCTCCAGCACCACCACGGCGGTGGGCACGGCCAGCTACGTGATCGCCGGCACCACTTACAACTTCGCCGGCACCACGCCGGGCAGCACGGTGAGCGTCGGCGCGGGAGGCGCCGAGCGCACCATCACCAACGTGGCTGCCGGCCGCATCGGGCAGAACAGCACCGATGCGATCAACGGCTCGCAGCTCTACGCGACCAATCAGGCCATCAACAGCTTGAGCAGCGTAGTCACCTCGGGAGCCATCCACTACTACAGCGTGAACGACGGCGGCACGCAGGGCGGTAACTACCTCAATAACGGCGCCACCGGCGCCAATGCGATGGCGGCTGGCATTGGGGCTGCGGCATCGGGCTCTCAAGCGGTGGCACAAGGTTATGGGGCGACCGCGTCGGCCGGCGATGCCGTGGCGCTTGGCACCGGAACGCAGGCTTCGGCGGTGAGCAGTGTCGCGATTGGCGTCAACGCCGCCGCCGCAGGCGTCAGTGGCTCTACGGCGGTAGGTGCCTTCGCCAATGCCAGTGCCACCAATAGCGCGGCTTTCGGCGAGTTCGCCAGTGCTTCCGGCGAGGGCGCCGCGGCCATCGGCCCTGGAGCGAACGCCGCGGCGGCGGGCGCGACAGCGGTTGGTAACGCCTCGAAGGCATTGGCCGCTTCCACTGTCGCGATCGGCGATACCAACACCGTCGCAGCGGCGGCGGGCACCGGCTCCATCGCCGGCGGCCACAACTCGCAGGTGCTCGGCGGTACCGGCGCGGTCGCTTTGGGTGAAAGCCAGACCGTCAACGGCAACGGTGCGGTGGCGATCGGCGATCCGAACTCGGCCATCGGCAATGGCGCCGTCACGGTCGGTTCGAACAACACGTCCAACGGCGACGGCGCCGTGGCGATCGGCAACGGCAACAACGCGCAGGGCGCCGGCTCCATCGCCATGGGCAACGCCAGCGCCGCGCAGGCGGCCGGCGGAGTGGCCTTCGGCAACGGCGCGGTCGCTACCCATGCCAACGACGTGGCGTTGGGTTCCGGTTCCACCACCACCGCGGCGGTAGGCACCGCCAGCTACACGATCGCCGGTACCACCTATGCCTTCGCCGGCACGACACCGGCCAGCACGGTGAGCGTCGGCGCGGGTGGCGCCGAGCGCACCATCACCAATGTCGCTGCCGGCCGCATCAGCAACAGCAGCACCGATGCGATCAACGGTTCGCAGCTGTGGGCAACCAACCAGGCGGTGGACAACCTCAGCAACGTGGTGGCGGCGGGTGCCACGCATTACTACAGCGTCAACGATGGCGGCACCCAGGGCGGCAACTATGCCAACAACGGCGCGAGCGGCCTGAACGCGCTGGCCGCAGGCGTGGGCTCCACTGCCACGGCGGATCGCAGTACGGCGCTGGGCCAGGGCACGGGCGTGTCGGTGCTTGGCGGCGTCGGGCTGGGCGCGGGGGCGGTGTCCGATCGCGCGATCGCGCCGGCTTCCGGTTCGATCATCGTCGGCACCAATGTGATTCCGTACAACACCACGGACCGCAACCTGCTCGGCGCGGTGTCGGTAGGCAACACCACCGACTTCCGCCAGATCACCAACGTGGCCGACGGTACGCAGGACCAGGACGCGGTGAGCCTGCGCCAGTTGAAGGGCGCGATGAGCTCGTTCTCGGTGACGCCGATCAAGTACTTCCATGCCAACTCCGCGGCGACCGATTCGCTGGCGGCCGGTGCGGAGTCAGTCGCCATCGGTCCCAAGACCACGGTCAACGGCGACAACGGCATCGGCATGGGCAACGGCGCGATCGTGCAGCAGACCGCGCCGGGCGGTACCGCGATCGGCCAGAACGCCACGGTGAATCTGGCCGATGGCGTGGCACTGGGTACGAACTCGGTGTCCAACGGTATCCAGGCGATGGCGCTGGGCGCGGGCTCGCAGGCGGCGTTCGCCGGCAGCGTGGCGCTGGGCGCGGGTTCGGTCACGGATGCCGCGGTGGGCACCGCCAACACGGTGATCAATGGCCAGACCTACGCCTTCGCCGGCACCACGCCGGGCAGCACGATCAGCGTGGGCGCGGTGGGCGCGGAGCGCACCATCACCAACGTGGCGGCCGGTCGCATCAGCGGCAGCAGCACGGACGCCATCAACGGCTCGCAGCTGTTCCAGACCAACCAGGCGATCGGCACGGTCGGCACCAGCGTGACCAACCTCGGCAACACGGTCACCAACCTGGGCAACTCGATCGCCAACAGCTACGGCGGCAACACCACCTACGATCCGACCACCGGCACCTTGAACACCAGCATCACCTACGGTGGCAACACGTACAGCTCGCTGCAGCAGGTGTTCAACCAGATCAACACTGGCGGCATCAAGTACTTCCATGCCAACTCCAACCTGGCCGATTCGCTGCCCAACGGCTTGAACAGCGTGGCGATCGGACCGGTGTCGACGGCCAACACGGAGAACGCGGTGTCGATCGGCAACGGCGCCACTGCCGGTGCCAACGTGGGCGATGTAGCGCTGGGTGCGGGCAGTACCACCGGCACGGTGGTGCAGACCGGTAGCGGCACCATCGCCGGCAACACCTATACCTACGCCGGTGCGACGCCGGGCAGCACGGTGAGCGTGGGTGCGGTCGGTGCCGAGCGCACCGTCACCAACGTGGCGGCGGGCCAGATCAACGGCAACAGCACGGACGCGATCAACGGCTCGCAGCTGTATGCCACCAACCAGGCGGTGGACAACCTCAGCAACGTCGTCGCGGCTACGGCCACGCACTACTACAGCGTCAACGACAACGGCACGCACGGCGGCAACTACGCCAACAACGGCGCCACCGGCGTGAATGCGCTGGCGGCGGGCGTGGATGCGAGCGCGGCGGCGGATCGCAGCACGTCGCTGGGCCAGGGCACGAGCGTGTCGGTGCTCGGCGGCGTCGCGCTGGGCGCGGGGGCGGTGTCCGATCGGGCGATCGCGCCGGCCTCCGGTTCGATCATCGTCGGCACCAACGTCGTGCCGTACAACACCACCGACCGCAACCTGCTCGGCGCGGTCTCGGTGGGCAACGCCACGGACTTCCGCCAGATCACCAATGTGGCGGACGGCACGCTGGACCAGGATGCGGTGACCCTGCGGCAGCTGAAGGGCGCGATGGCTTCGTTCTCGGTCACGCCGATCAAGTACTTCCATGCCAACTCCACCGCATCCGATTCGGCGGCGATCGGTGCGGAGTCGGTCGCCATCGGTCCCAAGACCACGGTGAACGGCGACAACGGCATCGGCATGGGCAACGGCGCGATCGTGCAGCAGACGGCCCCGGGCGGCACGGCGATCGGCCAGAACGCCACGGTGAATCTGGCCGATGGCGTGGCGCTGGGTACCAACGCCACCTCCAACGGCATCCAGGCGATGGCGCTGGGCGCGGGCACGGAGGCCGCCTATGCGGGCAGCGTGGCCTTGGGTGCGGGTTCCAAGACGGATGCGGCGGTCGGCACGGCCAGCGCGACGCTGGCGGGTACCACGTACAACTTCGCCGGCACGACGCCGGGCTCGACGGTGAGCGTGGGTGCGCTCGGCGCCGAGCGGACGCTGACCAATGTCGCGGCGGGCCGCATCAGCGGCAGCAGCACGGACGCGATCAACGGCAGCCAGCTGTACGCCACCAACCAGACGCTGCAGCAGCTGTACGCCAGCCTGCAGAACCTCACCACCACGGTGAACAACATGCCCACCGGTGGCGGCGGCACGGTCAACAACAACCCCACGTACCAGACCAGCGTGGACAACAGCACGCATGCGTCGGCCACCGGCAACAACTCGACGGCGGTCGGCGCGGGCTCCACCGCCACCGGCGACAACAGCGTGGCCATCGGCGCCAACTCGGTAGCGAACACCGCCAACTCGGTATCCGTCGGCTCGGTGGGCAACGAGCGCACCGTCACCAACGTCGCGGCGGGGACCAAGGCCACCGACGCGGTGAACGTGGGTCAGCTCAACGAGGCCATCGAGAGCGCGAAGAACTGGTCGAAGGACTACGTCGACCAGCGCTTCCAGACCGTAGACCGCGACCTCAACCGCATCGGCAACCGCGCCAACGCGGGCATCGCTTCGGCGATGGCGATGGCGAGCCTGCCGCAGGCGTATCAGCCGAACCAGAGCTCGGCCGCGGTGGCGCTGGGTACTTTCCACGGAGAGAGCGGCATCGCCGTCGGCGTGTCCACCATCACCGAGAGCGGTCGCTACGTGTTCAAGCTCAACGCCACCACCAACTCGCGCGGCGATGCCGGCGCGGGCGTCGGTGCGGGCGTGGTGTGGTAAGGGCGGGCATGACCATGAGCGATATCAAAGGAGCCAAATCCATGCGTACTTCCTTCAAGCAGATCGCCGCGGCCTCGCTCGCGCTCGCTCTCGCCGCCGGCCTGACAGCCTGCGGCAACGTCAGCCACGACATCGCCAAGGACGGCGGGAACGCCGGCCAGATGGTGTGGCCGGATCCGGGCAGCGTGACGCCGATGCACAAGGGCGGCACCTTCCCGAATCTCGCCAACCTGAGGCAGATGAAGCCGGGACTCAACAAGCCGCAGGTGTCGGATCTGATCGGCTATCCGCACTTCAGCGAAGGCGTGTGGGGCGTGCGGGAGTGGAACTACGTGTTCAACTTCCGCAAGCCCGGCACCGACGAAGTAACGGTGTGCCAGTACAAGGTGCTGTTCGACGAGGACAAGATCGCGCGCAGTTTCTACTGGAAACCGGAATCGTGCGCGGCCTTGCTGGAGGAGCCCAAGCCAGCGCCGCCTCCGCCCGCGCCGGTCGCGCACGAGCCCCGCGTGCTTTCCGCCGATGCGTTGTTCGCCTTCGACAAAGCCGACCTGTCGCCGACCGGTCGCCGCACGCTGGACGATCTGGCATCGGAGCTGAAGGGGCAGGGCGACAAGCTGCGCTCTGTGCGTATTGCCGGCTACACGGACCGGCTGGGCGGCGAGGCTTACAACCAGGCGTTGTCGCAGCGTCGCGCGGAATCGGTGAAGGCGTATCTGGTGGAGCAGGGCGTGCCGGCCAGCCGCGTCAGCGCGGAAGGTTTCGGCAAGGCCGATCAAGTGAAGGATTGCCGTGATGGCACACGGGCACAGTTGATCGCATGCCTGGCGCCGAACCGGCGGGTAGAGGTGCGGATCGACAGCGGAGAGTGATATCGCTTCGCTGTCATGATTCTTCGCTGGTGTTTGCCAGCGCACCTCATTGGCCCCCCTCCCCGGGAGGGGAGAGGGGCCGGCTGGTCATCGTGAAACTCTTCTTCCTCCAGGCGGAAGAGTTCTAGCAAGCAGACCTGCGGCGGGTGCGCGCTAAAGCATTTCGAGGCATCCAGGCAAGCTCTGCTTTCGCAGCTTGTACGCTTCGCCCAGCTTGTCGGGGGAGGGCGTTACGAATCCGGCGCCCGCTATGAAGGAATGCCGTAGCCCGTGGACTCACCTCGCCATCGGCTTTGCTGCAGGAATTGCTGCCATGTCAGTGCGCGAGGATCGATGCGGCGGCTCCAGGCAAGATCGCGCTGCGGAGAGTAGTAGCCATACTCGACTGCGTACTCCACCATGCCTACCAACTCGTCCACCAGATAGGGATTGGTACCGAACGCCGGGAAGTGCTGTAGCAGCTCGTCTCGCGTATAGGCGGAGGTGTAATGCGCGGCCTGTCCCGAAACGCGAGCGAAGGTATTCACGATCTCTCTTGCCGTCAGTAATTCGCCGATGACCGGTAGGACAGCGCCGGCGTACTTCTCCGGATGGTCGAATATCTCCAGCACGGCAGGTCCGGTCGCGGTAAGCGGATCGACGAAAGGCATAGGCGTATCGGGCGGCAGATAGATCGCGAAATCCAGGCTGCCGTCGGCGCGACGTGCGGGAACGTAGTACTCCAGAAAATTGCTGTAAAAGAACGCCATGTAGATAAAAGAACTGCGCAGCGGCAACGAGCGTATGTGCTCTTCCACTAGTGCCTTCTCAGTGAAGTGCGGCGCCCATTTGGCGCCCGCGGTCCGCGCGTGGACGTTTTCCAGGCCGCTCCATATGACGTGCATGACACCCGCGGCGTTGGCGGCGTCGGCCAACTCTCGCCCCAGCGCCAGTTCGGGCTGGTCCGGTGGAGGCATGGGCATGGTCGGCGGGGTCATCAGAAAGGCGCCGTGGGAACCTTGCATGGCGGCGGTGAGCTCCGCTTGCCGGCCAAGCTCCAGTGGCGCCACGACGATTTCAGCGCCGCTCCTGGCCAGCTGGCCTATCGGCGCGCTGTCGGCGCGCCGGGTAAGTGCGCGTACGCGGTATCGACCGCTCGCCAGCAAGGCGGCGGCGACGCTGCGCCCTTGTTTGCTGGCTGCGCCAGCGACAGTGATGAGAGGTTTGTTCGAGGTCGATGACATGGCGTTCTTCCAGAGCGAGGGATTCTTGATCGAATGAGCGCCTACTCTCGGACCTTCATCGTCATCCGTGAAATTGCATCTTTGTTGGCCTAGTATCCATCCGATGAATACCAAGCGCCTGGATCTCAATTTGCTGGTCACGCTGGAAGCCCTGCTGGTGGAGCAGAACGTGACCAGGGCGGCCAACCGCTTGCATCTGAGTCAACCGGCGGTGAGCGCGCAGCTCAGTCGCCTGCGCGACATGTTCGAAGACCCGCTGCTGGTTCCGGCCCAGCGAGGCATGATCCCCACGGCCAAAGCGCTAGACCTGCTAGAGCCGCTGCGTCAGGCCCTGGACCACGTGCGCGCCACGGTGGCCCGGGACAGCGATTTCGATCCGGCGCGGGCACGCCTTACGGTGAACATCGCCTGCACGGATTATCTTCAGTCTGCGCTGGCACAACCGCTCATCCTGGAACTGCGCGCCCGGGCGCCCGGTGTGCGCGTGGCGTTGCGAAATCTGGACGTATTGCAACTGGAGGCGCAACTGGCGCGAGGCGAGGTCGACTTGGCGCTCCTGACGCCGGGCGCCGCGGCAACCGGTCTGCGCTCACGGCATCTATTCGACGAACGCTACGTATTGATCGGCCGGAAGGGGCATCCCCGGCTGCGCAGGAACCTATCCGTCGAGCAGTTCGCGCAACTGGAGCATATCGTCGTATCGCTGCGTGGCGGCAGCTTCGTCACGCCGGTGGATCAGGCGCTGGCGGCACTTGGCTACAGGCGCCGCGTGGTGCTCTCGGCGGCATCGTTTCTGCAGCTCCCGCAGATCGTGGCGCAGTCGGATTTCGTGGCGCTGGTGCCACAACGACTGGTGCGCGATCGCGGTGGTGAGCTGAAGATCGTCGAATGCCCGTTCCCCCTACCTGGCTTCGAGGTGGGCATGGTGTGGCACGAGCGCAATCACGGTCATCAGGGCCAGCGCTGGGTGCGCGAGATGCTGGCCGAGCTCGTGGCCGGCAGGCATGACATGAAAGGCGCTGCCGCCAGACGACGTCCGTCCGCGCGCAAGGTAAGCACGGGTGCGTGATGTTGTTCGCCCCGAGCCTACCGTCGGATACGCTTGTGGTCTTTTTGCCGGATGGGTGGGCCTTGCTACGGCTCGCGCCTTGGGCGAGGCAAGCTCGGCCTTTTGGCTTGTACGCGCTGTCCGGCCCCTCACCCCAACCCTCTCTCCCACGGGGACTACCTTCGGGTCGCCCGGAGGGGAGAGGGAGCTGAAAAGTTCAGCGGCCGATCTCGCGCAGCCGCTTGCCGCCCATCAGGTTCCGCTCGATCTGCTCCAGCGTCACGCCCTTGGTCTCCGGCACGAGCCAGAACGTCAGCACGATGAATGCCACGTTGAGCGAGGCATAGAGCCAGAAGGTATTGGCATTGCCGAAGCGGTTGAGCATGCTCAGGAAGGTGTAGCCGACCACCATGTTGGTGATCCAGTTAGTGAAGGTCGACACGCCGATGCCGAAGTCGCGCCCCTTGAGCGGCTGGATCTCCGAGCACAGCGTCCAGATCAGCGGACCGGCCGACATGGCGAAGCCCACGATGAACATCAGCAGCATCGCCACCGTGAAGTACTGCTCGGTCTGGCCATGGATGCCCGCGTGCATCATCGCGCCCACCACGCCCAGGCCGGCGGCCATCACGGCGAAACCGGTGTAGAGGATCGGCTTGCGGCCCCAGCGGTCGATCAGCGCAATGGCGATGAAGGTGGCCAGTACGTTGGTCAGGCCGACCAGGGCGGTGAACCACATCTGCGCGGTCGGGTCGTAGCCCATCTCCTGAAAGATGCGCGGCGCGTAGTACATCACCACGTTCATGCCGGTGAATTGCTGCATCACCTGCAGCAGCGCACCCAGGAATACCGAGCGACGGAAGTTGGGGTTCTGCTGGAACAGGTGCCAGCCGAGCTGCGGCGTCTTCAGCTGCTCTTTGATGTCGGAGGCCTCGCGCGCCACGATCTCTTCGTCGCCGCGCAGGCGGCGCAGCACGTCGTAGGCTTCTTCGTCTCGGCCACGCATCATGAGCCAGCGCGGGCTATCGGGCAGGCCCAGCACGCCTAGCAGGAACAGCGCGCCGGGAATGGCGATGATGCCCAGCATCCAGCGCCATGCACCGTGGTAGCTGAAGGCGGTGTCGGAGAGGAAGGCCACCAGGATGCCGATGGTGATCATCAGCTGATACGTGGAAATCATCGCGCCGCGGATGTGCTCGGGCGCCACCTCGGCCAGGTACAGCGGCGCGGTGAAGGTCGCGATGCCGATGGCCAGTCCCAGGATGATGCGCGCGGCGACCAGCGCGTCCGGTGTCCAGGCCGCGCCGCACAGCAGCGAGCCGAGCACGAACAGCACCGCGCCGAGAATCAGCGAGCGCTTGCGGCCAAGGTGCGAGGACAGCCATCCCGCGCCCAGCGCGCCGGCGGCGGCGCCCAGCATCATCGAACTGACGATCCACTCGATGGCCTGGTCGTCGATGGCGAATTCGGTCTTGATGAAGGCGGTGGCGCCCGAGATCACGCCGATGTCCAGCCCGAACATCAGGCCGGCCAGCGCGGCGAGCACGCAGGTGTAGATCACGGTACCCCTGACCTGGGGAGTGGCTGACGCGATGGCTTGGGAGTTCATGTGGCTGACGACCTCGCTTGCGTGAATGGGGTACCGGCAGGTGATGTGCTTCGACCGAGTGTCTTGTGGATCGGGTGTGTCGTAGATCGGAACGTCAGAGCGCCGCGCCCGGCGGCGAGCCGCGGAAGCGCGGTTCGGGCAGGCCGGCGACGCACGGCTCCGTGGCGAACAGGGCGCCTGCTTGCGGCTGCATGGCCAACGCATCGTCGGACAGGCCGTCGCGCGCGCTGGTGACGTAAAGCGTGTCCAGCCGCGCGCCGCCGAAGGCCGGGCGGGTGGGCTGCACGGCAGGAATCGGCACGATGCGGTCGATGCGCCCGTCCGGCGCATAGCGCACCACGCGGCCCAGACCCCACTGCGCGTTCCACAGACAGCCTTCCGCATCCACCGCGGAGCCGTCCGGTTCGCCGCGCGGATCGTCCACGCGCGCGAAGACGCGGGGTTCGCCGCAGCGATCGCCGTAGTCGCAGCAGTGGATGAGGCGCGAGGGCGAGTCGCAGAAATACATGGTGCGGCCGTCCGGACTGAAGGCGAGGCTGTTGCTGATGCTCACCCCCGGGAGATTAAGCCGCTCCAGCGTGAGGTCCGCGTTGAGGCGGTAGAAGGCGCCGATCGCCTGGCGCGTCTCGCCCGAAGCGGGCTCGTGCAGCGTGCCGAACACGAAGCGCCCCTGGCGGTCGCAGGCGCCGTCGTTGAGGCGCGTGGGCAGGCCCGGTTCCACGTCGACGATGGGCAGCAGGGTTTCGTCCTCGGGACGAAAGAAGGCCAGCCGCGTGGCGAGCCCGAGCAGCAGCCAGCCGTCCGCTTCGCACAGGGCGAGGCAGCCGAGGCGCTCGGGCATGTCCCAGCGGCGCACCGCGCCGTCGGCAGGGCGATAGCGCCACAGGGTCGCGGCGTGGATGTCGGTCCAGTACAGCGCCTGCTCGCGCTCGCACCAGAGCACGCCTTCGCCCAGCGTGTTCGCGGGATGGTGGACGACGCGCACGCTCATACCCAGCCGCCATCCACCAGGAACGACTGGCCGGTGCACATGCGGCTGTCGTCGGCACCGAGAAACAGCGCGGCGCGTGCGAGGTCCTCGGCCATGAGGTAGCCGGGCAGGCACTGCACGCGCTTGATCTCCGCTTCGCCTTCCTCGTCCAGCCACAGGCGGCGTTGCTTCTCGGTGATCACCCAGCCCGGCACCAAGGCATTGATGCGGATGCGGTCGTGGCCGAGTTCACGCGCCAGGCCGTTGACCAGGCCGTGCACCGCGGACTTGGCCATGGCGTACATGGGATAGCCGGCGTTCTTCTTCATCCAGCCGGTGGAACCCAGGCAGATCACCGAGCCGCCGCCGAGTCCGCGCATGTCCTCGCGCACGGCCTGGGTGGCGAAGTACTGGTGGCGCAGGTTGATGGCGATGTTGCGGTCGAACTGTTCGCCGGTGGTGTCGCCGAAGGTGTGGCGCACGTCGTTGGCGGCGTTGTTCACCAATACGGCGATCGGGCCGTGCGCTTGGCGCGCGGCGGCGATCGCAGCGTGCAGCGCATCGAGATCGGTGACGTCGCAGGGGAGGAACAGCGGGCGGTGGCATTCGCCCGCGAGGCTTTCGGCCAGCGCCGCGCCATGCTCGCAGTCGATGTCGACAAAGGCCACGCGGCTGCCCTGGCGCGCGAAGTGCTCCACGAAGGCGGCGCCGATGCCGGTGGCGCCGCCGCTGACGAACACGCTGCGGTCGCGCAGGCTCGGATAGATGGCGAACTCGCTCATGCTCACCACTCCGCCACGCTGCCGTCGGCGTGGCGCCACAGCGGATTGCGCCAGCGGTGGCCGATCTTGGCGCGCTCGATGACGTATTCCTCGTTCACCGTGATGCCGAGGCCCGGGCCGGTGGGCATGGTGACGTAGCCGTCCTGGTAGGCGAACACGCCGCGGTCGGTCACGTAGTCGAGCAGATCGTTGGACGCGTTGTAGTGGATGCCCAGGCTCTGTTCCTGGATGAAGGCGTTGTGGCACACCGCGTCCAATTGCAGGTTGGCGGCCAGCGCGATGGGGCCGAGCGGGCAATGGAAGGCGACGGCCACGTCGTAGGCCTCGGCCATGGCCGAGATCTTGCGCGTCTCGGTGATGCCGCCGGCGTGCGAGGGATCCGGCTGCAGGATGTCGACGCCGCCGATCTCCAGCACGCGCTTGAAGTCGTAGCGCGAGTACAGGCGCTCGCCCAGCGCGATGGGCGCGGGCGAGACGGCGGCCAGCTCCGGGATGCATTCGAGGTGTTCGGACAGCACCGGTTCCTCGATGAACATCAGCTTGTACGGTTCCAGCTCGCGCATCAGCACCTTGGCCATGGGCTTGTGCACGCGGCCGTGGAAGTCCAGGCCCAGGCCGATATGCGGGCCGACGGCGTCGCGCACGGCCTGGACGTTGGCGATGACGCGCTCGACCTTGTCGAAGCTGTCCACGTACTGCAATTCCTCGGTGGCGTTCATCTTCACCGCGGTGAAGCCGCGCGCCACCGCTTCCATCGCCGCGCGCGCGGTGTCGGCGGGACGGTCGCCGCCGATCCACGAGTACACGCGGATGCGGTCGCGCACGGGGCCGCCGAGCAGGGCGTGCACGGGCTGGCCGAGGTCCTTGCCCTTGATGTCCCACAGCGCCTGGTCGATGCCGGCGATGGCGCTCATCAGGATCGGGCCGCCGCGGTAGAAGCCGGCGCGGTACATCACGCTCCACAGGTCCTCGATGTGGCGCGGGTCCTTGCCCACCAGGTAATCGGAGAGCTCATCGACCGCCGCCGCGACGGTCTGCGCGCGGCCCTCGACGACCGGCTCGCCCCAGCCGCTGATGCCGGCATCGGTATCGATGCGCAGGAACAGCCAGCGCGGCGGCACGAGGAAGGTGGTGAGGCGGGTGATCTTCATGCACGGGTTCCTTGCGAATCAGCCTGTAGGTGCCGCCAGGCGTCGGCGAAGTCGCGCGCGCGGGCGGCGACGTCGTCGGCCGGACGGCCGGGTGCGTAAAGCGACGAGCCGATGCCGAAGCCGGCGGCGCCGGCGGCCAGCCACGGCGCCATGTTGTCGGGCGCGATGCCGCCCACGGGCAGCACGGCGATGTCCTTGGGCAGTACCGCGCGCCATGCTTTCAGCACGGCGGGCGAGGACTGCTCGGCGGGAAAGAGCTTCAACGCGTCCGCGCCCGCGGCGATCGCCGCGAAGGCCTCGGTGGGCGTGGCCACGCCGGGTACGCAGTACAGGCCGGCCTGCTTGGCCGCGCGGATCACGGCGGTATCCGCGTGCGGCATCACGATCAGCCGGCCGCCGGCATCGGCGACGTCTTTGACGCGCGCGGGGTCGAGCACGGTGCCCGCACCGACCAGGTAGCCATCGCCGAGCGCATCCACCATGCGGCGGATGCTCACGCACGGGTCGGGCGAATTGAGCGGCACTTCGAGCATGCGGAAGCCGGCGGCGGCGAGTACGCCGCCGATGTCCACGGCTTCGTCGGGTCGCAGGCCGCGCAGGATCGCGACCAGGGGGAGGGGAGTGAGCCAGGCTTTCATGACGTGGGGACCGTCGCTTGCGGGGAAACGAGTCCGGCCGCGGCGGCGATGCGCCACAGGCCGTGAGCGGTGGTGCCTTCCGGCGCACGCGTCAAGCGCAGGCCGAACGCATCGGCGGCGCGTGCGTAGCGATCGCACAGCGGACCTTCGCCGACCATCGGGATGGCGTCGCCCGCGTCGGCCCAGCCGGCCGCCAGCGCCATGCGCAGTTCCTCGCCGATCAGCAGGCCGGAGAGATAGTCGGGTACGGCGGCCGCGTCGAGCTGGCCGTCGAGCATCAGCGCGCGCGCGGAAAACAATCGCGACAGCGCGCCGGCCGGGCCGCTGTCGCGCGCGGCGGCGACGCCGCGGCGGAAGGCCTCTTCGTCGTCTCGCGCTGCCGGCAGGGCGGCACCCAGGATTGAATGCTGGCGCAACAGGCCATACAGCTCGCCCGTCATGACGGTGGCGAAGCCGGTGACATCGCCATCTTGCAGGCGCACCCATTTGCTGTGCGTGCCGGGCAGCAGCAGCCGTGCGGTCGCCGGTTCGCGCGCGAGCACGCCGACGATCTGCGTCTCCTCGCCACGCATCACATCGGGGCGGCGCGGGTCGCGAAGGCCGGGAATCAGATACAGCGGGCGCGCCTCCGGCGTCTCCATGCGCGTCAGTTGCCGCGCCAGCCAGTCCACGTCGGTGGGCGTGTCCAGATAAGGAACTTCACGCCAGCCGTTGCGGCTGCCGACCATGCCGCAGGCGAGTGCCGGCAGTACGGGCCAGCCGTGCACGGCCAGGGCGAACGCTTCGGGAAAGCCGCCGGCAGGCAGCTGGCGGATGCCGTGCGGCAGGGCGCGCGTGTCGCGCACCGCACCGTTTTCGTCGAACAGGTAGGCGCGCAGATGCGTGCTGCCCCAGTCCAGCCCGATCAGGGCCGCGCTCACGCGGTGGCCTTCCGGCGGGTGCGGGGACGGCTGCGGCGCATGTTGTCGCGCGAGTCGGCGATCATCGCCAGCATCGCCTTGCGCGCCACTTCCGGCTGCTTGCGGCGAATGGCTTCCAGCACCTGCTGGTGATAAGGCAGCGAATACTTGAAGTCGCCGGCGCTGCGCGCGGACAGACTGAAGAAGGCGCTCAGCGCGGTCTCCACCACCGAAAACAGCGAGTGCAGCAGTTCGTTGCCGGTGGCGTGCAGCACGGCATCGTGGAAGCGCACGTCGGCCGAGGTCCATTCTTCCAGCGTCCGCGACGCGTCCATGTCGCGGTAGGCGGCGTCGATCTCCGCCAGCTGAGCGGCCGTGCGCTGGCGCGCGGCGGAAGCGGCGGCGGCCGGTTCGATCAGTTCGCGCATTTCCACGAGTTTGTCGACGAAGTCGTCGGTAGGCATGGACGCGCAGCGCCAGGCCAGTACGTCGGCATCGAGCTGGTTCCAGAAGCGCTCTTCCTGCACGCGCGCGCCGACGCCGGTGCGCGAGGCGATCAGGCCCTTGGCCGAAAGCACTTTCAGCGCCTCGCGCAATGCCGTGCGGCTGACGCCCAGATTTTCTGCGAGGGTTTCCTCGCGGGGAAGCACTTCGCCGGGCTTGACCTTTCCGCTGACGATGCGCTGGCCGAGTTCGTGCATCACGTGTCCATACAGAGTGCGAACGGCAGACGGTTTCTTCATGAATTCCTCGGTCCCCAAAAGATCTCTGTATGAAGGGCGGGATCGCCGCCCATGTCCGGCTTTCGCGAGCGCCGGATTCGTTTGTCATACAAACGGACTATAAGCACTTCGCTCGCATCCTGCCAAGCATGGCGAGCCGCCAGAAAGAGAACGGCGTCGGCGGCGCGCGCCGGCCGCGATGACGCATTGCGAAATTTCTCAGGTCGTTTGCGAAATCCAAGAGCGGGCGGGAACGGCGCAAGTCTCCGCGCATGGCGCGTTGCCATCGGACAACGATGTCATGCATGAGCAATGCTGCGCCGCGCAAGGAGCGAAAAAGGTGTCGGAGGTCCCTTGCACGATAATCATACAATGTGGTTGCATGCCGCGTCCCGTAAGGGTCGCGAAGGGAAGTGACATATGCGACGTGCAGTGGTCCTGGGTTCCTTATTAGGTGCGATGACGATGGCGGCGACGGTGCAGGCGGCGGAAGCGAAGCGCGAAACGTTCGGGGCGCTGCCGGACGGCACCCATGTCGATGCGGTAGTGCTCGACAGCGGGCACGGCGTGAAAGTCCGCGTCATCGCCTACGGCGCCAGCCTGCAACAAGTCGTCGCGCCGGACCGTGCCGGCAAGGGCGCCAACATTCTGTTGGGCTACGCCAAGTTCGACGACTACTTGAAGAAGCCGCAGTATTTCGGCGCGACGGTAGGCCGCTACGCCAACCGCATCGCCAAGGGCCATTTCGTGCTGGACGGCCATGGCTACACCGTGCCGGTGAACGACGGCCCCAACTCGCTGCACGGCGGCACCAAGGGTTTCGACAAGGTGCTGTGGACCGTGGGCGAAGTGAAGAACGGCGCGGACGGCGCGAGCGTGACGCTGACATACGTCAGTCCGGACGGCGACATGGGCTATCCGGGCAAGCTGACCGCCACGGCCGTCTATACGCTCGATGCGCATAACCGGCTCACCATCGAATACCGCGCCACGACCGACAAGCCCACCATCGTCAACCTGACTAACCACGCTTATTGGAATCTGGCGGGCGAAGGCTCGGGCAGCGTGATGGAGCAGAAGCTGACCATTCCCGCCGAGACGTTCCTGCCGATCGATGCGACGTCCATTCCGCTGGGCCAGTTCAAGCCCGTCGCCGGCACACCGTTCGATTTCCGCCAGGGCAAGCCGATCGGCCGCGACATCCGCACCGACGATCCGCAACTGCTCAACGGACGCGGCTACGACCACGATTTCGTGATCGCCCGCGACGTGGCGAAGGAGCCGCGTCTGGTGGCGAAGGTCGAGGACCCCGCTTCCGGTCGCACGATGACGCTCAAGTCCACCATGCCCGGCCTGCAGTTCTACTCGGGCAATTTCCTCGACGCCACCAGCGTAGGCACGGGCGGCCATGTGTATCGCCAGGGCGACGCGTTCGCGCTGGAGCCGCAGTTCCACCCGGACACGCCCAACCAACCGTCGTTCGGCTCGGCTCGACTGGCCCCGGGGCAGGAGTACCGCCACACCATCGTGTACGAATTCAGCACGGAGCCGGTGCAAGGCAAGCGCTGACGGGCGCGTAAACCAAGCCCGCCGCATATCGACGCACGGTGCCTCCGCGTGGGGCGCCACGGGGCTGCTTTGTCCGAAGCGGCCATGGGCAACCTCATGCCGCCGGCGTGACCGGCGGCCGCGACAAAGTAGAGAAGGGGAGTAGCAGATGAAGCACGCACTGATGGCGACGGCACTGGGACTGGCGGCTCTGTTCGCCACGCCGGCCTTCGCGCGGGACACCGCCGCGCGGTGGACGCCGGCCGAAGCGAAAGCTTGGTACGCCAAGCAGGCTTGGCCGCTGGGCAGCAACTACCTCCCGGCCAACGCCATCAATGAACTGGAAATGTGGCAAGCCGACACGTTCGATACGGCGCGCATCGATCTCGAGCTGGGCTGGGCGCAGCAACTGGGCATGACCACCATGCGGGTGTTCCTGCACGACCTGCTGTGGCAGCAGGATGCGGCCGGCTTCAAGCAGCGCATCGACCGGTTCCTGGCCATCGCCGACAAGCATCACATCAAGCCCATCTTCGTGCTGTTCGACTCGTGCTGGGATCCGGAGCCGAAGCTGGGTCCGCAGCATCCGCCGATTCCGGGCGTGCACAACTCCGGCTGGGTGCAGAGCCCGGGCGTGGCGTTGGCCGATCCCAGCCAGTACCCGCGCTTCGAGAAGTACGTGAAGGACATCGTCGGCAGCTTCGCCAAGGACCCGCGCGTTCTCGCGTGGGACGTGTGGAACGAGCCGAACAATCCCGGCGGCGGCAACTACGACGCCAAAGAGCCGAAGGACAAGTTCGGCCTGGTCGCCAAGCTGCTGCCGCAGGTGTTCGCCTGGGCACGCAGCGCGTCGCCGACGCAGCCGCTGACCAGCGGCCTGTGGGAGCATGAAGACTGGTCCGACCCGGCCAAGCTCGACGCGGTGGAGCGCACGCAGATCGAGCAGTCGGACGTCATCAGCTTCCACAACTACGGCTGGCCGGAAGACTTCGCGCGCCGCGTGAAACAGCTCGAAGGCTACGGCCGCCCGCTGATCTGCACCGAATACATGGCACGCGGCAACGGCTCGACCATCGACGGCGTGCTGCCGCTGGCCAAGAAGCTCGATGTCGGCATGGTCAACTGGGGCTTCGTCGACGGTCGCTCGCAGACCATCATGCCTTGGGATTCCTGGCAGCGGCCGTACACCGTGCAGCCGCCGACACTGTGGTTCCACGACCTGCTGCATGGCGACGGCACGCCGTATCGCCAGCGCGAGGCCGAGATCCTGCGCGCGCTGTCTCATGCGCCGCGCAAGGCCGTTCCGATGGAAGCGCTCAGCTACCCCGTTCCCGCGAGCGCGGGCGCGCGCTAACCCGCGCGCCTTACGGATCCAAGCCACCCGTGCCGCGGTCTCCGCGGCGCGGACACCCAAGTCTTCGCCGGTGAAACCGGTACCTTCCTCGAGGGGAGCCTCACCATGATCCGCAACCGTATCCAACGGACGCTGCTCGCCGCAGCCATCGCGGCGGTCTTCAGCGTGGCGCACGCCGCCGACGCGCCCAAGGCCGCCGACGACGCACCGCAGGCCGCCGACCAGACCGCCACGGACGGCAAGACGACGCCGAAGAAATCCGGCGCATCGTCGACCGCCGCTTCCACGCAGAACGCCGTGAATCTGACCGGCGTGACGGTCACGCCGCTGCGCGACAGCCTCAAGAGCGCGCAGTCGATCAAGCAGGATTCGCAGCTGGTGGTGGATTCCATCGTCGCCGAGGACATCGGCAAGCTGCCCGACAACAGCGTGGCCGATGCCCTCAAGCGCGTGACCGGCGTGCAGGTCGCCCAGGGCTTCCAGGGAGAGACCTCGACGGTGGTGATCCGCGGCCTGCCCAACGCGGTGACTACGCTCAATGGCCGCCAGTTCTTCAGCTCCGGCGGCCGCCAATTCTCGTTCCAGGATCTGCCTTCCACGGCGGTGAGCGCGCTCAACGTCTACAAGTCGACCGACGCCACGATGGTGACCGGCGGCATCGCCGGCACGGTGGACATCCGCACCTTCCGTCCGTTCGATTTCGACGGCTTCAAGGTGGCCGGCACGCTGACCGAGACCAACCAGAAGTACGGCGCGCATACCGATCCGACCGCCAGCTTCCTGATCAGCAATCGCTGGAAGACCGACTACGGCGAGTTCGGCGCGCTGTTGAACGCGGGCATCAACACCATGCACTACGACTACAACGTGTCGTACGTGGACGACAATCTGACGCGTGTGCTCACCGATGGCGCGGGCAACCCGGTGCGTACGCAGAACGGCAACCTGTTGGTGGCGCCCAATCAGTACGGTGCCAACTACAACATCGGTTGGCGCAAGCGTCCCGAAGCGAACTATGCCTTGCAGTGGAAGCCGAACGACCGCACCGAGGTCTATCTGGAAGGCCTGTACACCTGGATTTCCGACCAGTACAACCAGCCGTTCTATTTCTCCGGCCCACAGAACGTGGTGGGTCCGTCGCAATTCGCCGCAAGCGGTTCCTGTTTCCCGGTGGGCATTCCTGGCTCGTCCTATTACGGGCAGACCATCTGTCCGCTCAGTAGCGCGCAGTTCACCGGCAACTACTACGCCGCCACCAGCACGCAGGCGCACGAGGACTGGGGCCACAACATCCAGAACTCGCTGGGCATCAAGTGGCACGGCGACAAGCTCAATCTTTCGGCGGATGTGACGCGCAACTCCGCCAGCTACCAGAACCAGCGCTTCGTGGTCGACACGTTTCTGGATGCCTACAACGCCCCGCTGACGACGTACTACAACTACCCGAACAACTGGGGGTTGGCCGGCAATCCGCAGATGAATCCGGCCAACTATTACCTCAACGGCCTGTACCAGCAGTGGAACAACAATCGGGCGACCCAGACCGCCTGGCGGTTCGACGGCGACTACAGCCTGGACAACGCGTTCTTCAACTCGATCAACTTCGGCCTGCGCTATGCCGATACCAACGCGCAGGCCACCGGCGCGCAGTTCGACAAGGCGCCGCCCGGCGGGGCGTATCTCCCCAACGGCGCGCCGAATCCGGCCAACAACGTGCTGGCTCTGTTCGGCTCGCAGTACTTCTGCAACGTGCCCCGGACGGGAGCCGTGCCGGGCAGCGCGTTGACCGGCTGCTACAACTATCTGTTGAACAACGCCGATGCGCTGCGCCAGTTCTACGGGATGCCGGCCGGCAACCTGCCGGCCCAGGACGGGCAGTTCTTCGACATCACGGAGAAGACCTACTCGCTGTACGGTCAGCTCAACTACGGCAACGAGATGTTCGGCATGCCATACGAGGGCGTGATCGGCGTGCGCCTGGAGCGCATCAAGCGCAACCTCAATGCCTTTACGTACGACAACTCGACGCAGCTCTATTCGCCCATCGGCCTGAACACGAGCCAGCGCGAAGCACTGCCGAACGTGTCGTTCAATCTGCACCTGCGCGACAACCTGCAGATGCGCCTGTCGGCGGGCAAGACCATTCAGTACCCCGATTTCGGCCAGCTCAACCCCTCGTTGTCGCTGAGCCCGTCCACGGCCAACACCATCGCCACGGGCGCGGGCGGCAATGCGTACCTCAAGCCCACCAAGTCGAACAACTATGACGCGACGCTCGAATGGTATTTCAGCGACGTGGGTTCGCTGACCGGCGGCGTGTTCTACCACGACATTACCGGTTACATCGAAAACTACACCTTCGAGCAGAACATCGGCGGCACGACCTACTTGATCTCCGGGCCTCAGAGCGCTGGTTCGGGTCATCTGGACGGCGTCGAGCTGGCTTATACCCAGTTCTTCAACTTCCTGCCGGGCGCGTGGAGCGGCCTGGGCGTGCAGGCCAACTACACCTATATCGACAGCAAGCTCAAGACGCCCTCGATGACCGGCAACGGCTTCATCAGCGCGCCGTTCCAGAACGTGTCGAAGAACAATTACAACCTGGTGCTGATGTACGAGAAGTACGGCGTTTCCGCGCGTCTGGCGTACAGCTACCGCAGCCGCTATCCGGAGTTCTTCCTCGCTTCGACCAACGTGATCGGCAACAACGCGCAGATGTACGACGAACCGGCGAGCTCGCTCGATCTTTCGCTGGGCTACGACATCAACAAGTATCTGACCGTGGTGCTCAACGCCACCAACCTGCTGGGCAAGGATTTCCATTCCTATGCAGGTTCCGGCAAGGCCATGCCGCAGGACCTGCGCTATCAGGACCGTTCGGTCGGCCTCGGCGTGCGCTTCAAGCTCTGAACGGTGCGCGCCCGTGCCGACAGGACGGCACGGGCGCCGCCCGCTGAAGGAGAACCCTGCGTGAGATGCCCATACACCCGCCGTTGGCCCGCGTTGGCCGCCGCGGTGCTCGCTGTCACGTCGCCCGTCATGGCGGCGCGATTCACGAACCCGGTGTTCGTCGGGCAGGACCCCTGGGTCATCTATGTCGATGGCACCTATTACTACAGCGGTTCGAACTGCGGCGTGGGCGACATATGCATCAAGCAATCGAAGACGCTGACCGGCTTGGCCAAGGCGCCGTGGATCGGCGTGTGGAAGCACGGCGAAAGCGGCCCCAACAGCAAGGAAGTCTGGGCGCCAGAGCTGCATCGGATCGATGGCCGTTGGTACATCTATTACGCGGCCGACGACGGCGACAATGACCACCACCGGTTGTTCGCGCTCCAGTCGGATGGCAAGGGTATGGAGCTGGGCAGCTTCCAAGAAGCCGACACCGGCCTTCCGCACGGTCAGCTCGATGCCTTGCCGGACCATTGGGGTATCGATCCCAACGTATTCATCGCCGCGGACGGCAAGCTCTATCTGACCTGGTCGTGCACCAATCAGGCCGATGCGGCCTTTCCGCAACGCATCTGCCTTGCGCCGATGCGCGATGCGGTGCACGTGGACAAGCCCGCCGTATTCCTTTCCGCGCCTACCGATGCGTGGGAAACGCGGGACAAACCGATTCAGGAAGGCCCGGTCGGCTATACGCGCGGTGGCCGTACCTTCATCACATACTCGGGCAGCGCCAGCTGGATTCCGAACGACTATGCGGTGGGTCTGCTGTCGCTGAGCCCTGGAGGGAACCCTTCGGACCCTTCGGCATGGAAAAAATCAGGCCCCATCTTCGACCGCCACGGCAAGGTCTACGGACCCGGTTCGGTGGTGTTCGTGCCGTCGCCGGACGGCAGGCAGTACTGGAACGTGTATCACGCGATCGAGCGCCTGGACTGCAAGCCGGCGTATGACTGCCGCGACGTGCGCATGCAGCCGATGCGCTTCGACACGGCCGGTGCGCCGGTGCTCGGCGTGCCGGTCGATCCGGGTGTGCCGTTGGACGTTCCGTCGGGAGAGGAACGTTCGGGGCAGCGATAGAAAGACGATATGTACGCGAGGCTGCCGGCCACGACGGCCTGCAAGCCGGGTTCCTTCCGGACACCGGCGAGCCTCGATCCGTGTTTCCTCCCTGGGCGGGCGGCGGTTTGTGGCGTGTGTCGTCCCGCCCCTTTTTCTTTCTGGAGGCCTCATGAAACGAACGATGCTGGCCGTGGTGCTGAGTGGCGCCATCCTGGCGGCGCCCGGTGCGCGGGCGGACGAGCCCGTGGTGGGCGAACGTATCGCCGACGGCACGGGCTATGCCTCGATCGTGCGCATCGAACATGGCGATGCGGCATCTCGCGGTCGCCTGCTGATGGTGTTCGAACAGGAAGGTATGGACGGCATTCCGCTATGGGAAAGCCTCGATGAAGGCGCGCATTGGCGCTTCCTGATGAATGTCTCGGACCAGCCGCATGCCGGTGATCGCCGATGGCAGCTGCGCTGGCAGCCGCATATCACCGAGCTGCCGCGCGCCATCGCCGATCTGCCCGCCGGCGCGCTGCTGCTGTCGGCCAATGCGACGCGCAACGACGACCGCGGGCGCGTCTACATCGAGGATCTGCAGATGTACGTCTCCGTGGACGGCGGCAAGACGTGGCGCTACCGCAGCTCCATCGTGCAAGGCGGCGGCCGGCCGGAGGACAAGGACAACAAGGGCGTGTGGGAGCCCAACGTGCATCTGCTCGACGATGGACGGCTGGTCGCCTACTACTCCAGCGAGCAGCACAAAGCCGAAGGCTACAACCAGCTGTTGGCGCATAAGGTCTCGAGCGATGGCGGTCGCCATTGGGGTCACGAGACGTGGGACGTGGCCATTCCCGGCGGCGTGCAGCGCCCGGGCATGGCCGTCGTCGTGCGGCTGCCTGACAAGCGTTATGCGATGACCTACGAGAACATCGACGGGCCGCGCAACGGGCAGGTGTTCATCAAGTTCAGCGGTGACGGCCTGGACTGGGGCGATCCGAAGCGCCACGGCGAACCGGTCATGACGCTGTCGGGCTTCTGGCCCGCGGCCTGTCCGGTGGTGCAGTGGTTCCCGCAAGGCGGACCCGAAGGCGTGATCGTGGTCTCCGCGCAGCGCGCCGGCGGCGGAGGCGACGAGGGCGGGCGCACACTTTATTGGAACAATGCATCCGGCCGCGGCCCCTGGTGGGAAGTGCGCGCGCCGGTACAGAAGCGCAGCGGCAACATTCATGCGGGATGGACGCAGGCGCTCCTGGCGCGCGGCGACGGCACTTTCCTGCATGTCACTTCATCCTCGGCGTCCGATGCGCCGGAGCGCGCGCAACGCAACGAAATGCTCGCGGCCGCCGCACCGCTACGCTTCGATCGGTATGAGGCCGAGGACGCGGAGCCCAGCGGCGCGGTCGCCGTGCCCGACCCCAAGGCATCCA
>JBCNOA010000299.1:0-5416 GCA_039594095.1 Dyella sp. | reverse complement strand
GCTGGCCCACCCGGGCGAGCGGGCCCTCCTGTTCGACGAAGCAATGTTAGAGGCCGGCGGCGCGGGCCGCGGCCATGATCGGTTTGTAGTCCAGCGTGCCGCGGCCGAGTTCGGCGCCCGGAAAATCCTTGCCGCCGGCGCCGGGGAGGAAGTCCTTGGCGTGCATCAGCGGAATGCGGCCGGGATTGGCCTTGAAGTAATCGGCGGGGTTCTTGCCGCCCATGTGCACCCAGCCGCAGTCCAGTTCGAAGTGCACCAGCTTGTGGTCGGTTTCCTTCAGCAGCACGTCGTAGAAGGTCTGCCCCCCACCCACGTCGGTGAATTCCTTGTGGTGGTTGTGATAGGCGTATTGCAGGCCGGCGGCCTTGGCCTTTTCGCCGATGCGGTTGGCGTACTCGGCGGTGCGCTTGGCTTCGTCGAGCGAATAGGTCGGCTCGGGCGCGGGCTTGCCTTGGGCGGCCAGTTCCTTCTGCATCATGGAAGGCAGCATGCTGCTGACCATGAACTGCGCGCCGAGCGTATGCGCGGCCTCGATGCCCGGCTCGATGCCAAGGCTGTCGATATGCAGGCTGGGGCTGCGCAGGCCGGCTTCCTTGAGCTGATCGCGCAAGGTCTTCGCGGTGGTGGTGACGATCGCCTCGATCTCGGTATAGCCGATGGACTTGAGCGTCTTGAGCGTGCCGATCGGATCGTCCTGGTAGGCCTTCAGCACCATGTAGAGCTGGATGCCGAGCGGCTTGCCCGCTGCACCGGCGGCGAGCAGCCGGCCGGAAGGGCTGGCGGCGAGCCATGTCGCGGCGCCGAACAGCGCGGATCGAGCCAGGAACTGCCTGCGGTTCATCGTCATGGGGAAGTCTCTCGGGCGGCCGGTGGGTAGCGGGGAGAAGGTCGGTGGGAGAAGGTCAATCGGCGATGGCGACAGGCTGGCCGACCGCGCTCTTGCGGTCCTTGAAGGCCAGCACGAACAGCACCAGGACGAAGGCGGCGCAGGCGCCGGCGATCAGCCAGATCGCCCGCCAGTCGTGCGCGGCGGCGCCGGGAGCGACGTACATGTCGACCACCCGGCCCGACAGCCACGAGCCGACGAACATGCCCAGGCCATAGGTGAGAAAGGTGATCAGGCCCTGGGTCGCGGCGCGCAGCGCGGGCGGGGCTTCGCGGTCGATGTAGATCTGGCCGACCACGAAGAAGAAATCGAAGCAGATGCCGTGCAGCACGATGCCCAGCCATAGCATCCACATCAGCTCGCCCGGTGTGCCGTAGGCGAACATGACGTAGCGCACCACCCAGGCCAGCATGCCCACCGCGAGCATGTACTTCACGCCCAGGCGGCGGAAGAACCAGGGGATGAGCAGCATGCAGAGGATTTCCGACATCTGGCCGCCGGTCATCTTGCCGACGGCGTTCTGCACGCCGACCTCGTTGAGGAACAGATTGGTGAACGCGTAGTAGAACTGCAGGGGAATGCAGATCAGGAACGAGGCGAGCGCGAACACCGCCATCGAACGGTCGCGCAGCAGATGCAGGGCTTCCAGCGGCAGCGCGTGGCGCAGCTCGAAGCGCTGGTTGCGCGCCAGCGGCGGCGTGGCCGGCAGGGTGAAGCAGTAGAGCGCCGTCACCACCGAAAGCGCGGCGGCGAAATACAGCGGAGTAGCGGTGGCTTCCACGCCCCATTTGCCGACGATCAAGCCCACCACGATCCAGCCGATGGTGCCCAGCACGCGGATGCCGCCGAACTCCTCGCGCGGGTCGGCGATATGCCGCATCGCCAGCGAGGTGGTCAGCGCCAGGGTGGGCATGTAGCAGAGGCTGTAGGCGAGCAGCGTGGCATAGATCAGCGGGAACGAGGTCTGCTTGGCCACCGCCACGAGGAGCGCGGCGCCGAGGAGATGCAGCGCGCTGAGTACGCGGCGCGTATCGAACAGGCGGTCGGCCAGCAATCCCACGAACAGCGGCGAGATCATCGCGCCGACCGCGGTCGTGCTGGCGACGGCGCCGATTTCCTGGCCGCTGAAATGCAGAGTCTTGCCCAGCCAAGTCCCCACGGTGACGAACCATGCGCCCCAGACCGCGTACTCGAACAGCATCATCAATCTAAGGCGCCACTTCATCATCCCCGTTTCCCCTTCTTGCGTGGTGTTGCGGCGAGATCCTCGACGTCCTGCCACACGCCGCCGGCGGCGTGGCTGCGGAGCATGGCGTCGATCACCAGACTGTTGCGGTAACCGTCGGCGAAAGTCGGCAGTGCCGCCGGTTTCTTCGCCGGCGCGCCGCCGTGGCGAATCCACGCGTACGCGTCGGCGATCAGGTTGCGGAACGCATCGGCCCAGGCTTCGGGATGGCCGGCCGGCAGATGCGCATAGCCGCGCGCGGCCGGATCGAGCTGCGCGGGATCGCGGGTCAGCATCGCATTGGCTTGCGCGTGATGGCCGATCCACAGGTCGTTGGGCTGTTCCTGCCGCCAGGCGAGGGAAGCCAGCCGGCCGTTCACCTCCAGCCGCAGATCGTTCTTATGGCCGGGCAGCACCTGGCCGACGGTGACGCAGCCGCGCGCGCCGTTGTCGAAGCGCAGCAGCACGCTGGCGAGATCTTCGCTGGCGATCTTCACCTTGCGCCGCGGCGCATCCTTGGCGGCGCCGGCGAAGGCCTTCGGCGAACCGGCCGGCGCTTCGCGCACCGGTACCGCGGTGTGTAGATCCGCCAGCACGGCGACGATCCGCGCGCCGGTCACATGTTCGGCCAGGTCGCACCAGTGCGAACCGATGTCGCCCAGCGCGGAACTGGCGCCGCCGAGCTTAGGGTCGAGTCGCCACGAGTAGGCGCGTTCGTCGGTAAGCCAATCCTGCAGATAGCAGCCGTGCACGAATACCGGCGCGCCGAGCTTGCCCTTGGCGATCATGGCGCGCGCCTGCTGGATCAGCGCGTGGCCGCGATAGTTGAAAGTCACGACGTGCGCCACGCCGGCCTTGCGCGCGGCTTCGTGCAGCTCGCGGCTTTCCTGCAGGCTGCTGGCCAGCGGCTTGTCGGAGATCACGTGCTTGCCGGCATGGAGCGCGGCCAGCGAGATTTCCCGATGCAGATGATTGGGCGTGGTGTTGTGCACCACCTGCACGGCCGGGTCGTCCAGCAGCTCGCGGTAGTTCTCATAGGCGCGGTCCACACCGAGTTCGCGGGCGCGCTTCCTGGCCGAATCGAGACTGGAGCCGGCGATGCCGACGATATCGACATCGCCCAGACGGCGAACGGCGTCGAGATGATGGGCGGCGATGAAGCCGGGGCCGACCAGCCCCATGCCGAGCCGCTTCATCGGCGCCTCGTGGCGCGGGGAAGCGCGCATGCCGGGATGGGGGCCCGGGTGGCGCTCGTCGGTACGGACTGGCTTGGCATGCTCCCCCTCCGAGGCATCGCTACCTCCGGAAATGTATTCGATTACATCCGCGTCGAAACTGGACTCACTTGGCACATCGGGGTACGACTGCTCGGCCGCATCGTTCGTCGATCGAGGCGGCTAAGCCATGAAAAACGTGGGCTGGTATGTAGCAGATGTCCGAATGCTGACGCAACGCTTTCATGTAATCCATTACATTGCATCGCAGCATGAAACCCGCGCGATCGCGCCGCGATGCGTGGAAAGTCCGCTTGCCGCCGCGTGTGGGGGTGGTATCGTCCCGCACAAATCGATGGGCGAAGAGAGGCCGGCGTTCGTGAGTGCGGTGGGATCCAAACGCGGGCGCCAGGGCGCCGGGAGCCAGAAGACGAAGACCGTCGCCAAGCCGACGGCGAAAACCCTCGCGAAGGCGTCGGCGACGCCGGCTCGCGTCAGCACGGTCAAGGAGATCGCCGCCATCGCGAAGGTGTCGGTGGCGACGGTGTCGCGTGCCTTGCAGCGGCCGGAGATCGTCAGTGAGACGACGCGTCAGCGCATCCACGACGTGGTCAAGCGGCTCGGTTACACGCCCAATGCGCTGGCGCGCAATCTGCGCACCGCGCGCACGCGGCTGATCGTCGCGCTGCTGCCGGACATCGCCAACCCGTTCTTCTCCGAGGTCATCCGAGGCATCGAACAGGTCGCGCACGAAAACAGCTATTCGGTGTTGCTGGGCGAAACGCAGGGAAGCCTGGTGCGCGAGCAGGCCTATGCCGACATGGTCGCGGCGCGGCAGGCCGACGGCATCATCACCATGTCGCCGCGCGTGCCGGCGATCCCGATCCAGGGGCGGTTGCCGGTGGTCAATGCCTGCGAGTACGTCAAGGACGGGCAGGTCTCCAGCGTCTATATCGACAATACCGCCGCTGCCGGCGTGGCGGTCGATTACCTGGTGATGCTCGGGCATCGCGAAATCGCCTTCATCGCCGGCCCGCCCTCCAGCCCGATCAGCGTCGATCGCGAACAGGGGTATCGCGCCGCGCTGCAGCGCGCGAAGCTTCCGCTCCAGGCGGCGCTGGTGGCGGCGGGCGATTTCTCGATCGAATCCGGCGAGCGCGCCGTCGAACTGCTGCTGTCGCAGGGCAAGCCGTTCACCGCGGTGTTCTGCTCCAACGACGAGATGGCGATCGGCGCGCTGCGCGCGCTCAGCTCGCATGGGTTGCGCGTGCCGGAAGACGTTTCTGTCGTAGGCTTCGACGACATCCGCTTCGCCCGCTATACCTCGCCGCCGCTGACCACCGTGGCGCAGCCGAAGAATGCGCTGGGGCGCGAGGCGATGAGCATGATGCTCGAACTGCTCAACGATCCGGAGGTGCCGTCGCGCAAGCGTGTGCTGACGGCGGATCTGGTGGTGCGGGGGACGACGGGGCCGCGTAGTGCGGGGCGCCGATAAGCGCGTATTCCTTGGACCTGCACGTTGCGGTTTTCGCTACGGCGCTTTCCTCACGCCCTAAGAGCTTTCTATTGCTTGATATCTGAGCTGTCGCGTTCGGTCGCCTTCGTGTAGGGGAACGCCGATTGTCGCTTCCCGACGAGGAGCGATATGGTTTGCCGCTACGGCAATCCACGAGAGGCGTATGAAGGGCGATGGCTATCTTCAAGGCATGGCGTTATGGGGGCGGTGTGTTCGCGGCCCTGGTTTCTTTCTCGGTGCTATGCGGTACATCCGCACCGCCGGAAGTCGCCGCGGCGGCCCCCGCGGGTACCCAGCTCGTCTTCTTCAAATCGAGCGGCGACCAGCCTGACGCGGCTGCCGTCGGCGTGTACGAGACGCCGCCCGATGACAGCGACGTAAGGCACCGCACGCTGATCATCTTCGGCAGGAAGGACGGGAAGCTCGTGCCCGAGGTGACCAACGACAAGGTCATCGCGTGCTCGAAGTGCAGCCAGTTTCATGATGATCCGTTCAACCCGAAGTATGCCGACGATTATGTCGATGTCGCTCCAGCCGCTATCCATATGGAACAGGCGGATGGCGGGGAAAAGCAG
>JBCNOA010000298.1:0-5427 GCA_039594095.1 Dyella sp. | reverse complement strand
CCGCCGCCAAACCTCCCCCCCACCAAACCGCCGACACTCCACCACCCCCTCCGACGCCCGCAACTTCAACGCATCCATCACCAACGCCAGCGGCACCTCGACCCCCACGGGCCGCAGCCACCACTGCTGAATCCCTTCCGGCGAATCCGCACTCTCGGGCCGGGAAGCCAGGTAGTGGGCGATGGCATCGGCAACGACACGTACGGAATGACCGGTCACTCGCCTGCCTCGCCCAGTAGTCTCACTCGCCCGAATCTTGCTCCTGTCCGACGGCGGAAGCGAGCCTGTACTTGCTCACCAGCTTGCTGAAGGCGCTGCGGTCCTGGCCGGCCATGCGCGCGGCCTGGGTGATGTTGCCGCGGGCCTTGGCCATGGCCGAGGCCACGTAGCTGCGTTCGAAGTCCGCGATGGCGCGGGCCTTGGCCTGTTTGAACACAGTATCGGCGTCAGCCTCGGCGGGAGACTCCGGCATGTCCTGGGGCGGTCCGCCTTGGATCTCGCCTCCCTCGCACATCAGGTATTCGCGCTGCACCAAATGCTCCAGCTCGCGCACGTTGCCGGGCCAGCTGTAGCGCTGCAGCGCGGAGACGAAGGCGGGATGGAAACGCTTGGGCGAAGTCTGCGTGCCGTACTGGCGGTTGAGCCGCGACAGGAACGCTTCGGCCAGTTCCACGACGTCGCCGCCGCGCTCGCGCAGCGGCGGCATGACCAGCGGCATCACCTTGAGCCGGTACAGCAGATCGCGACGGAAGTGCCGCGTAGTCACCAGCTCGTCGAGGTTGGCGTTGCTCGCGGCGATCAGGCGCACGTCGGTCCGCCGCATCTGCGTGCCGCCGACCCGCCGGTACGTGCCGTCCTGCAGGAAGCGCAGCAGCGCCGCCTGCGCCTTCGGCGACAGCGTATCGACCTCGTCGAGGAACAGCGTGCCGCCTTCGGCTTCGCTGATGAGTCCGGGCGACGCCTGGCGCGCATCGGTGAATGCGCCGCGCTCGTGCCCGAACAGTTCGCTCTCCACCAGCGAGTCCGCCAGCGCGCCGCAGTTGACGGCGATGAACGGCTTCGATGCGCGTGCGCTCAAATAGTGCACGGCTCTGGCACCCAACTCCTTGCCCGTACCCGTCTCTCCACCGATCAGCACGGTCACGTCGAATCTCGCGATGCGGCGAATCTGCGCGATGACGTGTACGAACTGCGGCGAGGAGCCAAGCAGGTTGGACTCCGCGATATCGACCATGACGCCCCCTGGAACCGGAGCCATCGCGTCCTTTGCTTCCCTGGCGATACCCCGGACGCGCAATGTTGCCCCTCGCATCGCGCGTCCGCAATATGCTTGCGCCAGGAAAAAACCGTAGACGCGCATCTCTATCCGGGCATATCGACGTGAAGCCGTCGAAATGTCTTTTTCATGTGAAGAAGACGATGCGCGCCAACCTCATCTGCGGCAGGGGGCCGTCGATCCATGTTCGCCAAGCTGGGACTGATCCTGCTGATCCTGTTGTTCGGCGCGCTCGCGTTCGCCGGCGGCATGATGGCGCCCGACGCATGGCGCTCACCGCTGCAGACGTTCGCGGCGCGATGGCGCGCGGACGCCGAGCCCGTCGCATCGCCCGTGACTGCAACTGCCGCGTCGTCCACCGCGCCCGCGCATGTGGCGACCGCCGTCTCGACCGCGGCGTTGCTGGTGACCAGCGATGTGGCCTCTCCCGCACCGGCGGCGGGCCAGCCTGCCTATGCGCTGCAGCTCGGCCAGTTCGTCACGGCGGCCGACGCCGTGGCGCTGGAACAGCAGGCGCAGGCGCTCGGCCTTCCACTCACGCGCATCGACGCCACCGATCCGGATCGCAGCGCATGGACGATCGTCGCTGCCGGCCGCTTTCCCTCGCCCGCCGCGGCACAGGACGCCGCGGCGCGCGTGCAGGCCATGCTCAGGCTGACGAGCACGCCGGTGATCCGCCTGCCGGCGGAAGGCAAACCCTCGTCATGAAAACAGGCCGCGGCGCGCGCGCGCGGGATCGCGCCAGCCGGCTTCGCCGAGCGTAGACACGAAACAGATCTTCACTTGCGCAAAACCGCGGCTGGTGAAGAACACACGCTTGGTCGCATCGCCCTGGTCCGGCGTGAAGAACCAGCGCTCGTCGCCGCTGGCAAGGCCCCGCGTGTCGACGCGGCACACCCAGAGATCGGCATCCCCGCGCGTGTCGATGATCGCCACGCGCACTTGCGCCTCGCCCATGGTGTCCGTCACGTAGATGCGTGCCATGCCCTTTCCCGCCGAGGACGCGGCGGCGTCCGAAGTGGCGGACATTGCGCGCGATCCCCCGCCGTGGTCAACCGCCTCAGTCGGCGCCCGGCTTGCGCGCCACGATGCGATGGATGCGCTTGCCCGACGAGACGCTGCCCGCTTCTTCGTCGAACAGCACGTGGGCCACGCCGAGCGCCTGCCGCACGCGTTCCGGATCGAACGATGCATAGAGACGGCCGAACTCATCGCGCCGATCCGCGCCGACACCGACGCGCCAGCTCAGATAGAGCACGCCGCCCGGTACGAGGATGTCGATCAATCGCGCGGCCGCCTGTCCGATCTGCTCGGCTTTCAGATGCATGATCACCGTCTCGCACAGCACGTTGGCGAAGCACGCGTCGTCCACGCCTTCGAGCCCCGGCAACGACGCATGGCGGAACGCCACTTCCGGATGGCGGCGACGTGCTTCGGCCAGCATGGCTTCCGATGCGTCGAAACCGGCCGCCGGGTAGCCATGGGCCTGCAACCAGGCGGTGTCGCGGCCACTGCCGCAACCGACATCGGCGGTGGGGCCCGCGATGAAGAAGCGCTCGACGAGCGCATACATGTCCGAAGGCGGCGGCTGCGCCTCCCAATCGTCCGCAAAAACCTGCGCACGTGTGCGATACGCGTCCAGCGTGAGGTGGTCCATCGAATGGTTCCGCGATAAAGGCGGCGACATGCTAACGCCGCCGGCACGCCTCGGCAGCCACGCCGCGAAGACACGCCCATACGCCGCCGCGCGCTCGCGCCTACAACCAATGGCCGAAGCGTTTTTCATGGGGCATGCACGAGTTCGCTGATATCTAGCCAGGCCACGTGGACCGGGGGGTTCACATCCAGGAGGGGGCTCATGAAGACCGTCATGCTCGCCGTCGTGGCGACGGCGTTTTGCGCTTGGAGTTTTTCGGGGATCGACACCGCTCACGCGGACAACAAAGTGCCCGCGAACGCTGCCGTGAGGAACGCAGAGAACCTTCAGATCGTACGGCCGGGCGTGTTCCGTCCCGGCGTCGGATGGCTAGGCTCCGCGCCCGATCCCAATCCGGACGTCAACGAACCGGACAAGAGCAATTGGGAGCTCTTCATCAACGTCAACAAGGCAGCACCGTCGCAACATCAGGTCGGACCTTCGCACGTCACCACCAACGACGCCTTGTGGGAAACCTGGGCCGATGACGCGCTCACCTTCCCCGCCACGCCGGATCCGGCGCATCCGCCGCAATGGCCTACCGGCGGCGCCTCGTTCCCGCTCAAGCGACTGGCGCTGCCGTTCCAGAACGTCATCCGACGGCAGCTGCAGATGCGCAAGCCCGTGCAGATCGACCTGATCCGCAAGCCCATCGAAGCGGCGCAGCTGTTCAAGCTCAACGCCCGCCAGCTGCCGCCGGGCATGACGCCGGAGATACTGGAGATCCAGACGGGCGGCGGCGAAGAAGTCCGCCGCAACAAGGATGCGTTCCAGTTCATCGTCGACAACAAGCTGTTCTACACGCAAGGACTGCGCGACGCATTCGCCGCCGGCAAGCCGATGAACTTCCCCGTGACCGCCATCGAGGTGAAGGCGCGCTGGACGCCGATCACCGACGCGCAGAAATCGCAGTACCACTGGAACTACGACTCCAACGGCAACCTGTATGGCCTGGTCGCGCTGCACATCATGACCAAGCGGCTGGGCAACTGGACCTGGGCCACCTGGGAATGGGTCGGCAACGCGGGACGCTGCGACTACATCGGCTGCCATGACGAGTTCGGCGTGACGCCTTCCGACGTGGCGCCGCAGACGCCCTTGGGCGGCAGCTATCCGCCCGGCACGCTCACGCCCGCGTTGCAGGCGAAGCTCACGGCCGCCGGCCTCTCCGCCGAGTGGCAGAACTATCGACTCAAGGGCTCGCAGACGCTGTTCACCGACACGACCGGACGCGCCACGTTGCTGGGCAACTCGATCACCGAGGCCGGCTTCGTCTCCTCGTCCTCTTGCATCACCTGCCACGGCATCGCCTCCGTGGACAACACCGGCCACATCAACCCGACCTTCGGCTTCACCTCTTCGGGCGACAGCAGCAACGGCCCGCTGCTGCCTTCGATGTTCTGGAACGGCACCACGCTGAAGTACATGCCGGTGGATTTCGTGTGGGCGTTCGCCAACGCCCGGTCCGCGCCCGGCGTGCCCTGAGGCCACCGCGAGGCGAAGGGCGCGCCGCCCTTCGCCTTACGCTCAGGCGAATCGTGCCGCGTTCGCGCGCGCCCAGGCCTCGAAGGTGCGCGGTGCGCTGCCGGTGATGCGCGCCACCGTCTGCGTCATCGCGCTGCCGCGCCCTTCGCGCACGGCTTGCAGCGATTGCGCGATGCCGCGAGCCACCGGCTCGGGTATGCCCGTCGCCACCATGCCCTGGACGGTTTCTTCGATCGACACGTCCACGCTGCGCAGCGGACGGCCCAGCACGCCGGACAACACGTCCACCTGCCCGGGCACATCGAGCAGTTCGCCGCCGGTCAGTTCGAGAACCTCGTCGGCCAACCCCGCGTCGAGCAGCGCTCGCACCGCTACCGCTGCGATGTCCTCCGGCGCGATCATCGGCGCCTTGCCCGTTCCCATCGCGTTGTGAACCAGGTCGCCGGCGCGGATCGAGTCGGCCCAGCGGAAGGTATTGGACATGAAACCACTGGGACGCAGCACGGTGGTGCGCAGGCCCGACGCGCGCAGCGCGTCCTCGTTCGCGCGATGCAAGCGCCCCAGGAAGAAGGCCGGATCGCCCGCCAGGATGCTGGAAAGAAACACCACCCGCGGCGCGCCATTCGCCTTCAATGCCGCGAGTAGCGCCGGGAGATCCGGCGGATTGGGGCCGGTATTGAGGAATACGGCGGTGGCGCCCTGGGCCGCGATACCGAGCGTCTCCGGGCGGCCGAAGTCGCCTTGCGCTATCTCGACTTGCCCGGCCAGCGCACCGAGTTTGCCCGGATCGCGCACGAACAAGCGCCCGGGGTGTCCGGCATCCAGCAGTTGCCGCGCGATATGCCCGCCGATGTTGCCGCTCGCGCCAGTGACCAGATACATGTCCATTGCCTCATTGCTGTGGGGGTGCGGTGACGATAGGCTCCATCCAGCGGAGGAACAATCGACCTTCGAACAACGTTCTGTTGCA
>JBCNOA010000297.1:0-5474 GCA_039594095.1 Dyella sp. | reverse complement strand
CAACGCTTAGTTTGATGCGCATGTGCAGCGCGTGTCGGCGGCCATGCTGGGCGCGTCCGACGTTGTGGTGGCGTTCTCGCACGTGGGGCGCATGCCGTATCTGCTCGAGTCGATTGCCTATGCGGCCGAGCAGGGCGCGTGCGTGATCGCCATCACCCAGGCGGGCACGCCGCTGGCCGAGCGCGCGCAGATCGCGCTGACGGTGGACGTGCCGGAAGATGCGGTGATGCGGGTCGGCACCGAGGCGTACCTCGTGCACCTCACCGTCATCGAAATCCTGATGACCTGCGTGGCGCAGCGCCGCGATGAAATGGTGCGCTCGCGCATGCGGGCCATCCAGCGGCTGCTGACCGAGCGCAGCGTCGATCGCCCGTAAGCGACGGCGACGAAGCGACGAAGGCAAAAAAATGGCGCCACGCGGGCGCCATCTACAACACATGCGGTACTCAGAGCCGCGAGATCGCCAGCCCGATCGCCAGCAGACTTCCCAAACCGAAGATCGTCCAGCCGACCGTGCGGCGCTTGGTGGTCATCACCCACAGCCACAGGCCCGAGATCGACAGGAAGATCAGGCAGCCGGTCAGCGTATCCACCAGCAGAATCCACGGCACCGTCATGCCGACGCCCTTGTGCAGGTTCATCAGCGTGCCGAGGAAGCCGTTGTCAGTCTGGCGGATCGCTACCGAGCGGTTGCCGGCCCAGTATTCCGCCTGGATTTGCGTGGTGGCGCTGCCGAAGTTGAAGGTCCATTGCTCGGGCTGCATCAGCGGTTTGGCGGCGGGTTCGCGCGGCGCGTCGGCGGTCTTCTCGTCCTTGGCGCCTTCGCCCTTGGCGGGGCGCTCGGCCCAGGCCACAGGCTTGGCCTTTTCTACGCGCGTACGGGTGGCCGGCTCCGGCGTGTTCAGCGTCTGCTGCAGCCAGGCGGCCATCGCTTCAGGTGTTGCGGGCACGGGGTCGGGCAGGGCGATCTGCGTATTGATGCGCTGTTGCGCCACGGGCAGCTTCAGCACCGCGCGGTGGTTCAGCCAGATGCCCGACACACCGAAGATCAAGCCCATCACCGCGCCCCACAGCCCGAACCATCCGTGCGTCTTGCGTAGCCACCGGACGATCGTGGCGCGGCGGTTGGCTGGGTGTTCGGATTTGGCCTTTGCCGGGCGGGCGTTGGCGGCCGGTTTGGCGGCGGGCTCGGCCGAAAGCGGGGGATGGGACAGGTCGGTCATGAAGAACAAGGCGGCGTAACAGCCGCCGGAGGGAGGCAAATCGACCGGCCAATATAGATGAGAATGATTCTCGTTGCAATTGGGTGCAGCTTACAACGTAATACGCTCCAACGCCCGCCGCGACGCTTCATCCGCCGGATAGAAGCACTCGATGCGCATCTCCTGCAGCCCCGCATCGCGCGGGGTGCCCAGCGTGGTGAGCGTGGAGAACAGCGAGATCGTCACGCCGTCGCGCTGCAGTGAGATGGGCAGGAAAGGGGGCGGATCGCCGGCATCGTGCGCGGGTGCAGCGTTGGCTGCCGGCGCATCCGACGCATCGAACAGCGCCGGTTGCATCGCGCGGATGTCGTGCAGCAGCCGCTGCGTCGCCGGGTCGATGGCTTGCAGCGCCAGTTCCTGCCGCACGCGCCGGGCCAGGTAGCGCCCGACGGCATCGCGGTTGGCGATGGCCGGCCATAGCGCGGTCGGGTCGAACACCAGCTTCATCATGTTGACGGCACCCGGCGCGCCTTCGGACCGGTCGTCGCCGATGGCCCAGCGCATCAGGCGGCGATGCGCGGCATTCGCATCGAGTACATGCCAGAAACGGTCGAGCACGATGGCCGGATACGGCGCCTGCTTGTCGAGGATCAGCTTCACCGCGTGGCGCACCGCCTGCATCATCGGCGAGCCCTCATCGGGCGGTGTGGCGAGCCCCTGTTCGGAATAGGCGGGGGCGAAACCGGCAGCCAGCAGCATCTGGTTGCGATGGCGCAGCGGCACGTTCAGCTCCTCGGCCAGTTGCAGGATCATGTTGCGGCTGGGCGTTGCGCGGGCCGATTCCAGAAAGCTCACATGCCGCTGCGACACACCCGCCGCCAGGGCCAGTGCCAGTTGGCTATAGCCGCGCCGCGTGCGCCAGAAGCGCAGCAACTGCGGGAAGCGCGAGAGCGCTGCTTCAGGCGGCTCGATCGCCACCTGGGCGCCATGGGAGGCATGGGCGTCTTCAAGCATGAGGGTGTCGTCGATGGACGAGGCGGAGGCGGGCTTGGTGGGCGTCATGTCACCTATTGAAGCAGAGTCAGGTAGCTGCCGCGATTACCTGTCGCGTAATTGTGACCGCCTCTGGCGTCGCCAATACTCGGTCCATCCCGTCCCGATACCCTGAGCGGAGTGCCCATGCAGCGCGAACCGATCGACTACCCCGCCGATGCCCTTCCCACCCGCGACGACCACGTTCGCACGGCCGACGGCTGGACGCTGCCCGTGACGGTCACCAGCCCCGGGCTGGGCGCGCACGGCACGGTGGTGATCTGCTCGGCGCTGGGCGTGCCGCGCCAGTTTTACGCGGCGTTTGCGCGTGGGCTGTGTCTGGCGGGCTGGCGTGTGGTGACGTTCGACTACCGCGGCATTGGTGAGGCAGTGGCGACCGGCCCGGGCGCGCCGCGCTTTGCCGACTGGGGCCGGCAGGACATCGACGCCGTGCTGAAATGGGTGCACGACACGCTCGTCCCCGAGGGCTGCGGCGGCCGCAGGCTGGTGGTGCTCGGTCACAGCGCGGGCGGGCAACTGGCGGGGTTGGCGCCGCACATCGTGCATGCCGATGCATTGGTGCACGTGGCGGTCCCGCTGGCAGATGCGCGGTTGTGGCCGTGGCGCGGGCCGCTGGCCCGTCCGCACTTTGCCTGGCTGCTGCATGTGCGGATTCCCTTGGCGGTGGCGCGCGTGCGCGGCGGCATGCTGCCGCTGGCGGCCGTCGGCATGGGGCCGATGTCGATTCCGGCTGCCATCCTGGGTGATTGGGCGCGCTTTGCCCGCTGGCGCGGCTACATCTTCGGGCCGCGTGCCGGGCTGGATACCTCGCGCTATCCGAGGCTTGCCGTGCCGCTCCTCGCCTGGGGGTTTGACGATGACCCGATGGCGCCGGCCAGCGCCGTCGACGCGCTCATCGCGCAGTTTCCTGCCACCCGCGTCTCGCGCCGCCAGGTGAGCGGCGCTGCGCTGGGCGCCAAGGGTGTCGGCCACATGGGCTTCTTCCGCGCGTCGTCCGGGGCGCCGTGGTGGCGCGAAACGGTGGCGTGGCTCGATGCCCTCGCTTGATCGAGGGCGCGATCAGAACGTGTAGACGAGGCCCGTGCCGCCGAAGTAGCTCTGCTTGTTCTGCACGATGGGGCTCTTGGCCGCGTTGCCCAGCAGGCGTGAGGTGCCCACCGCCGTCTGCACCGCCCAGTGGCGCGAGAACGTATGCGTCCAGGCCACCGTGAGCGTGGCCGCTTGCAGGCCGCTGCTCGCGCTGTACTTGGCGAAGCCGCTGTTGGCGGACTGCTGCGGCGTCACGCCAAAGTACGTCTGCATGTATTTGCTCGAGCCGAAATGCAGGCTCGGGCTCACGGTGATCTTGTCGCTGCCCCAGCTCACGACCGGCGCCGCCACGTCAATGTGGCCTGACCAGCCGCGCTCGCGGTGGGTGATGGGCACTTCCAGCGTGGCGCTGCCCGTGGTGTCGCCGATCAGCTTGCCGCCCACCGTGAACACGCCCAGCAGCGATCCCTTGACGGTGCCCATGCCCTTGAGGTGATCCGAGCCGGGGCGCCCGTAGCGGTTGGTATCGGAGCGGCCCGGGTCGTACGACAGCGCGGCCGAGGCGAACATGCCGTTCAGGAATCGGAGGGCATAGCCCGCGCCGCCCTGTGTCGGGTCGATGAACCAGCCGTTGCCGAAATCTGCCCGGAAGCCCGGGCCGGCCGTGACGGTGTACTCCTTGCTGCCCTGGTAGCGCGGCGCCACGCCCGCGTTGAGCGACAGCGAATACGACGATTCATCGGCATACACCGAAGACGTCGGCAGCCACATGCCGGAGAGCACGGCCAGATAAACGAAGGAAAACCGCGGGGAGAGACGATTGAGCACGTAGGACCTCTTGTTGGACCTCTTGAGAGAGAGCCCGCAGTCTGGCGAGGTGCCGCACGCACGTCTGTCTGGAAATTGCCGGGAAGTTGTGCGCAATTGTGCGCGAGTGTCTGCAAGTTTCTCCGCCCCATCCGCTCGCAAGGCGGGCGCCGTACACTGCGCGCCAACACAAGAAGAAACGGGGGTACGGGCGATGAACGCGATGACCGACGCGCCGCTCAAGACCAAGGTGTTGCTGATCGAAGACGACGACCGTCTCGCACAGCTTGTCGGCGAATACCTGGGCAACTATGAATTTGCAGTTGAAGTCGTGCGCCGCGGCGACATTGCCGTGGCCGCCGTGCGTGAACACCAGCCCGCGCTGGTGATCCTCGACCTGATGCTGCCGCACATGGACGGCATGGAAGTGTGCCGGCGCATCCGCGCGTTCTCGCGCGTGCCGGTGCTGATCCTGACCGCGCGTGTCGACACGTACGACCAGGTGGCCGGGCTGGAAATCGGCGCCGACGACTACGTGCTCAAGCCCATCGAGCCGCGCCTGCTCGTCGCCCGGGCCCGCGCGCTGCTGCGCCGTTCGACGCCGGTCATGTCGACCTCCGAGCCGGTGGCGCCGCGCGACGACACGCTCGTCTTTGGCGAGCTGGCCATCTCGCCGCCCAACCGCACCGTCACGTGGCGCGGCCAGCCGGTCGACCTCAAGACGGCCGAGTTCAACCTGCTGCTGATCCTGGCGCGTGCGGCCGGCACCGTGCTCAGCCGCGACGACATCCTCAAGCAGTTGCGCGGCATCGAGTTCGACGGACTGGACCGTACCGTCGACTCCGGCATCTCACGCCTGCGCCGCCGCTTTGGCGATGCCTCGCCCGAGCCGCACAAGATCAAGACGATCTGGGGACGCGGCTATCTGTTCAGCCCGTCGGCGTGGGAGGACTGAACCATGCTCAAGTCGTTACTGAAGCTGTACGCGATGGTCGTGGTGGCGGCGGCGCTCGCGCTGATCGGCGTGAACAAGTCGTTCGTCTGGCTGTTCCACGACACGCTCACGCACGGCGAGCGCGAGGTGCGCAAGGGCTACGCCTTCGTACTGCAGGAGTATCTGGACCGCGCCGATCGCACTGACCCCGCTGGCCGCGATGCCGCCATCGCCCGCTTGAACAAGAACGCGTGGGAGAAATTCGACATTGTCGATCCGGATACCGTGCCGGATTTCTCGGCGCAGCAGCGGCGCGACCTGGAAGGTCCAGTCTCGGTAGCGTTCCTCTCGCGCGGCATACCAGGCGTGGGACCCGGCCTCGTCGTTGGGTATGGCATAGAAGGGGTCGGCGGCGCGCTTGAGCGAAAAACCCAGCAAGAAGCGCAGTT
>JBCNOA010000296.1:0-5503 GCA_039594095.1 Dyella sp. | reverse complement strand
CTCGATGGCTTCGGCGGCCCAGATTCGCAGGCTCTCGCCGGCGATGTCGGCCTCGGCCACGGGCCAGGGATCGAAGGCGCGCACCTGGCGCTCGAGCGCGATCGCGTCGCGCTGAAAATCCAGTTTCGCCTCGGCCTTGTCCAGCTTGTGGGCGTAGGTGACGCCTTCTTCCGGCTGGGGATGCGGGACGAGCGACTCGCCAGCCATGGCGCGGCGCAGGCCCTCGGCCAGTACCTCGGCGCCGAGCGCGGAGAGGCGGTCATGCAAGGTGCCCCCCGTATCGCCGCGGCCGATCGGGGTACGGCGTTCGAGCAGCACCGGGCCGGTATCGAGGCCCGCTTCCATCTGCATGAGGTCGACGCCGCTTTCGGCGTCGCCGGCGAGAATCGCGCGCTGGATCGGTGCGGCGCCGCGCCAGCGCGGCAGCAGGCTGGCGTGCACGTTCCAGCAGCCCAGGCGCGGCAAAGCCAGCACCTTGCGCGGCAGGATCAGGCCATAGGCCACCACCACCATCAGGTCGGGGCGGTAGGCGGCGAGCGTGTCGCGGGCTTCCTGGCTCTTCAGCGACTCGGGCTGCTCCACCGGGATGCCGGCCGCCAGCGCCGCTTGCTTCACCGGGCTGGGGGTCAGCTTGCGGCCGCGGCCGGCGGGGCGGTCGGGCTGGGTATACGCGGCCACCACCTGGGCGCCGCTGGCGCGGCAGGCTTCCAGGCAGGGAACGGAGAACTCGGGCGTGCCGGCGAAGACGACGCGCAGGGGCGCGCCGCTCAAGCGGTGGCCGCCTGCTTGCGCTGCTTTTCCATGCGCTTGAGCAGCATGGAGCGCTTCAGGGGGGACAGATAGTCGACGAAGACCTTGCCGGCCAGGTGGTCCATCTCGTGCTGGATGCAGACGGCCAGAGGGCCCTCGGCTTCGACGACGATCGGGTTGCCGTCCACGTCCTGGGCTTTGACCTTGATCTTCAGTGCGCGGGTGACGTCGGCATAGATGCCGGGGAAGGACAGGCAGCCTTCCTGGTACACCTGGGCGCCGTCCTTCTCGACGATCTCGGCGTTGATCAGCGCCAGCGGCTGATTGCGCTCGTCGCTCATGTCGGCCACCAGCACGCGCTGGTGCACGTTCACCTGGGTGGCGGCAAGGCCGACGCCGTTGGCGGCGTACATGGTTTCGAACATGTCGGCCACGAACTGTTTCAGTTCGGCATCGAACACGCGGACGGGCTCCGCCTTGGTGCGCAGGCGGGGATCGGGGAACTCGAGAATGGTCAGGGTCGACATGCAAATCACCTCGGCGCCAAAAATGCGGGCGAATCGGTGAAAAAACAGCCCGGGCGCGATCTAGAATGAACCTCATTGTACGTCGGCAACCCCGTGTCTGGCAGACGAATCTGCCAACTGGCGCTGGTTGCGGGCGTTAAACCTTCGGTTACACTCCGCCGAGCATCGGGGGATGGGGGATTCCCGTTTATGATCAGAAAGTCCATCGGGCTGCTGGCCGGCATGCTGGTCACGGTTGCCGTGTACGCCGCTGGCGCCCAATTGCGTGCCGACCATCCTGATTCCTACACCGTGCGCAAGGGCGACACGCTGTGGAGCATCTCGGCCCGTTTCCTTTCCAAGCCCTGGTTGTGGCCGGAAATCTGGCAGGCCAATCCGCAGGTGCAGAACCCGCACCTGATCTATCCGGGCGACGTGCTCAATCTCTCCTTCATCAACGGTCCGCGCCTGGGCCTGCAGCCGCGCGTGCGTGCCGAAGGCGAGCCGATTCCCGCGATCCCGCTGTCTGAGCTGCGCATGTTCCTGAAGGAAACGCGCGTCATGGACTCGAACGAGGTCAACGATTCCCCCTACGTGGTGGGCTTCGAGGAAGCGCGCTTGCGCGGCACCGTCGGCCAGAACATCTACGTGCGCAACCTGAAGGGCGACCCGGGCCAGCGCTGGGCGATCGTGCGTCCCACGCACGTGTTCCGTGGCTTCAACGAGGACGACCGCAGCGAGCCGTACGGTCTGGTCGGCCATGACCTCGACAGCGATGTTTCGATGGTCAACGGACCGTGGAAGGAAGATTTCCGCGAAGACCACCACTACGGCCGCGGCAAGGACCTTGGCGTGGAGGTGACGGTCATCGGCACGGCCGAAACCCTGCGCACCGGCGATCCGTCCACGCTGCTCCTGCTGGATTCCACGCAGGAAATCCGCAAGGGCGATCGCATCATGCCGATCGACGACAAGCCTTACGACGCTTACTACTACCCGCATGCGCCGAAGGCGGTGCCGGACAACGCACGCGTGATCTCTTTCACCGACGCGCTGGACGCAGTGGGTCCGAAGCAGGTGGTGGCGCTGTCGATCGGTGCGAAGGATGGCGTGGAGAACGGCCAGACCTATTCGATCGTGCATCCGGGCGAGAACATCCACGACGACGTCGCCAACAACAGTTGGAACCGCGGCGTGGGCAAGCGCGTGACGCTGCCGGAGGAATTCGTCGGCCACGTGATGGTGTTCCGCACCTTCGATCGCGTCAGCTACGGCCTGGTGATGGATGGCCTCAAGCCGGTCTCGAAGGGCGATCGCCTGACGTTGCCCGAATAAAATCGTCGGCATCGGCTGACAGAACGGCGCGGCATGTCCGCGCCGTTTTCGTTTGCGGCGCTGCGTAGACTGCAGCGATGAGCGACATGGACGAACTGCGTGCGTGGCTGGTCCTACTGCGCACCCCGGGCCTGGGGCCCGTGACTCTCCGCGAATGGCTGGTGGCGGAGGATCGCTGCATCGAAGCCGTGCTGGCCCGGGCGCCGCGCCGGGCGGCTGCGCTGGGGCCACCGGCGGTGGCCTGGCTGGAACGGCCGGACGAGGGGCTACTGGCTGCCGACCTGGCTTGGCTGGCGCAGCCTGCGCGTCGGTTGCTGCGCTGCACGGACGCCGACTTTCCGCCCTTGCTGGAAGCGATTCCGCAGCCGCCGGCCGCCCTCTTCGTCGCCGGCGACCCGGGCCTGCTGTTGCTGCCTCAGGTGGCCATCGTCGGCGCGCGCAACGCCACCACGGGCGGCTTGGCGCACGCCCGGGCCTTCGCGCGGGAGCTGGCCCTGGCCGGGTTCGTGGTGACCAGCGGCCTGGCCGATGGCGTCGACGGCGCGGCCCATCTGGGGGCGCTGGAAGCCGGGCGGCCCACGGTGGCGGTGATCGGCACCGGGGCCGACCGGGTCTATCCAAGCAAGCACCTCGCGCTGACGCGCCGCATCGCCCAGGAAGGCGCCCTGGTCAGCGAGTTTCCGCTCGGCACGCCGGCCGTCGCCGGGCATTTTCCCCGGCGCAACCGCATCCTGTCCGGGCTGGCCCTGGGCACGCTGGTGATCGAGGCCGATCTCAAATCCGGGTCGCTGATCACGGCCCGGCTGGCCGGAGAACAGGGACGGGAGGTTTTCGCCCTGCCCGGCTCCATCCATAATCCGCTCGCTCGCGGTTGCCACCGGCTGATCCGCGATGGCGCACGGTTGGTGGAGACGTCCGGCGAAGTGGCCGAGCTGCTCGCTCCCCAGGCCCAGGCGATGGGTGTGGAGCTCGCGGCCCGGCTGCAAGGCGGCGCGGCGGATGCGCCGACGTCCGGCGTCGAGGCCGGACGGGGTGGCGATCCCGAGTACGCCGGGCTTCTGGCGGCGCTGGGCCACGATCCGGCGACCCTGGACGACCTGGCCGAACGCACGGGGCAATCCGCCGCCGGGCTCTCGTCCATGCTGTTGATGCTGGAGCTGGAGGGCGTCGTGGGCAGCCTGCCGGGCAACCGTTACCAACGCCTTTCCTGAGGCGGGCTCCGGTCCGCCGGGGAAGGCGCGCCCGGGCCGGCCGAAGCCGTTCTGTGCCTCGTTTTCACGAGACAGAGCTTGACGGCGTCATCCGGGCATGCCTTTAACTAAATAAAGAAGGCCCGCCCAAAGTGGCGGGCCATTGGCTTCTGGAACCCCCGCTTACATGGCAAAGAACCTGCTCATCGTCGAGTCGCCCGCCAAGGCGAAGACGATCAACAAATACCTCGGCAAGGACTTCCAGGTCCTGGCCTCCTACGGTCATGTGCGTGACCTGAAGCCGAAGGAGGGCGCCGTCGATCCCGAGCATGGTTTCGCCATGGCCTACGAGATCATCGAGCGCAATCAGAAACACGTCGATGCCATCGCCAAGGCGGCGCAGGTAGCCGACGACATCTATCTGGCGACCGACTTGGACCGCGAGGGCGAGGCGATCAGCTGGCACATCAGCGAGATCCTGAAGCAGCGCGGCCTGACCAAGGGCAAGCACCTGCATCGCGTGGTGTTCTCCGAGATCACCCCGAAGGCGATCAAGGCCGCCGTGGCGCAGCCGCGGCAGCTCTCGCACGATCTGGTGGACGCACAGCAGGCGCGCCGCGCGCTGGACTACCTGGTGGGTTTCAACCTGTCGCCGGTGCTGTGGCGCAAGGTACAGCGCGGGTTGTCCGCCGGCCGCGTGCAGAGCCCGGCGCTGCGCATGATCGTGGAGCGCGAGGAAGAGATCGAAGCCTTCGTGGCGCGCGAGTACTGGACGGTGGAAGCGGCCCTGCGCCACCCCGAGAACGACTTCAGCGCGCGCCTGGTCCGCCTCAACGGCAAGAAGTTCGAGCAGTTCGACCTCACCAACGAGGCCGATGCAATGGCTGCCCGCGCCGCGCTGAAGGAGGCCGCGCGCGGCCGCCTCACCGTGAGCGAGGTCGGCAGCAAGGAGCGCAAGCGCCGCCCGGCGCCGCCGTTCACCACCTCGACCCTGCAGCAGGAAGCGGCGCGCAAGCTCGGCTTTTCCACCAGCCGCACGATGAAGGTGGCACAGGGTTTGTACGAAGGTGTGTCGATCGGCAGCGAGGGCAATGTCGGCCTGATCACCTACATGCGTACCGACTCGGTGGCGTTGTCCGAGGACGCCGTGGGCGAGCTGCGCCAGCTGATCGTGCGCGACTACGGCAACAAGGCGCTGCCTGATCACGCGCAGGTCTACAAGTCCAAGTCCAAGAACGCCCAGGAGGCGCACGAGGCGATCCGCCCCACTTCGGCCATGCGCACGCCGCGCGAAGTGGCCTCGTTCCTCAACGACGAGCAGCGCAAGCTGTACGAGCTGATTTGGAAGCGCACCGTCGCCTGCCAGATGATGCATGCCACGCTGAACACCGTGTCGGTAGATTTCGCTCTGCCGCACGCGGCCGGCGGCGACGCGGCGTTCCGCGCCACAGGCACCACCGTGGTCGATCCGGGCTTCCTCGCCGTCTATGAAGAAGGCCGCGACCAGAAGACCGCCGAGGACGACGACGAAGGCCGCCGCCTGCCGAAGCTCGAAGTGGGCGAGCAGGTGGCGCTGCACGACATCCTCGCCGAACAGCATTTCACCGAGCCGCCGCCGCGCTATTCCGAGGCGAGCCTGGTGAAGGCGCTGGAAGAGCACGGCATCGGCCGACCGTCGACCTATGCCAGCATCATCCAGGTGCTGCTCAACCGCGAATACGT
>JBCNOA010000295.1:0-5510 GCA_039594095.1 Dyella sp. | reverse complement strand
GGCGTACCGAAGGGAAGACAATGCAGAAGGACGCGGCGTACCGAGAGATATGAGTCGCGCGACGGCGATGCTCCAGTACGCCTCACGCGAAGGCATTCCCGGTGCCGCAGAGGCGCTGGCCGATTGGGAGGGCGTCTGATAGCGGTGTTTCGTGGCCGCGTTCCGAAGTAGATTGACGCGGTCTTCATCTCGATCGGGAGGTGTCATGTCCGAACCGAAGCCCCCAAGCCCGCGGAAGAAAGTCGGGCATGGACTCGCCATCGGGATCGCTCTCGGCGCAAGCCTCGGTGCGGCGCTGGGCAATCTGCCGCTGGGCATCGCGCTAGGCATCGTATTGGGTGCCGGAGCTGGCGCTTTCGCAGCGAAACGCGGCGGGTAGGCTGCGCGGCCTCCACGGCCCGACGGTGTCGATCCGATGGCACGTTCTTCGTCGCCCCGATAGGTCCAGCCGGACCGTAACCGTGAAGAGGATCCGCCATGAACCACGCACTTGAAGACATCGCCAGGGCGATGTATCTCGCCTATGCGAGGCAGGACCGTGCCGCCATCGAGCATCTCATCGCGCCGGGCTTCCATTTCACCAGTCCACTGGACAACCGTCTGGATCGCGCGACCTATTTCGAACGATGCTGGCCGAACAGCGAGCACATGCGTGCTTTCGATTTCATCGACGTCGTGGCCGCCGGCGAACATGTCTTGGTGGTTTACGAAGCCAGCTTCGGCGGCGATCGGCGCTTTCGCAATGCCGAGCGGTTGACGATCCGGGGCGGGCAGGTGATCGAGGCGGAAGTCTATTTCGGTTGGCGTCTGCCGCACGAGGCGCCGGAGGGCGGGTTCCTGGAGCCGGGGCGGTGAGCGGGCAGCGAGAGCGAGGTGCGGCGGAACCGTTGCGCTCCGCCGCGGTGAAGGGCGTTAGAGGCTGAAGCTCACGGGCCGCTGCATGTCCTGCTTGCGCCACTGGCCGGTGAACGCAGTGCCGTGCCGGGTCAGCTCGAAGGTCTCGGCCGAGGAGGGATCTGGATCTCCGCCCTTCTTGGCCGAGGTGAGGACGATGCGATCGCCCTCCATGCTGCCGGTGAGCGCGATAGGAAGCCGATACTTCTCGTAGTAATAGACGGCCGAAAGCGAGTGGCCGTCGGAGCCGGAGCCGATACGTATCGCCACGGGACTCTGGCCGATCCTGCCGTGCAGGAAAAGCCCGAAGAGGGAAGGCGCTTCCTTCGGGCGCTCGCCGTCGCGCAGGAGGTACCTGCCGTAGGCGGTGAGCATGCCGTCGAGCTTGTCGCCGGACAGAGTCAGGCTGACATCGCCTACGTCATCCAGCGCCCGGGATGCGTGGTTGCTGCATCGTTCGGCGGTGAACTGCACGCTGTTCGCATCGGGAACGGCAAAGCGAAGATAGCGGAAGTTTTCGCCGGGATCGCCGGCCGTTTCGGTATCCGAGCTCATGTCGGCGAGGCAGCCTTGATTGAGCTCGATGCGCGCTTTCAGATCGTCCACGTCCTCGCTGGACGGGCGGGTGCGCGATGCCTTGCCCTGCTTCGCCAACTGGGCGTTCAGCGTCTTGATCATGACGCCGTACTGCTTTTTGCGTTCCTGCGTCATCAGCTTGGCGATGCGTATGCGGCCGGCTGGGGTGAATACGTCATTGGCGTCGAAAACCCGTCCGGTCTCGGCGTCGAAGTTGTAAGACGTCGTGTACTCCTCGCAGTAGGCGCCGCAGCCTTCGCGTTCGATCGAAAGAGAGAGCACGCGATCGTCGTTGCGAAGCGTCCGGAAGGCGATGGAGTTGGTGCCGTCCAGCTCGCTCTCCGCATCGGTCGGCTGGGCGCCGGCCGGAAAACGGAAGATCTTTCCCGGATCCGTCGGTGCGGGGATACCCACGAGATCCATGTAGAGCGCATCGTTGATGCGAGCAGCCACTTCGGTTCGCACGGATGCCACGAACGGCATGACGATCGTGCCTTTCTCCCAGCTCGCCGTGTACCAAGGGTGCTCCGAGTCATCCTTGGGGGCATGCCAGCTCAAGGTGCGCTCGCTTATCTGGAAGGTATCCGCGAGGGCCGCGGGGATTGGGGTCATCGCCAGGCATGCCAGGACGATAGCGTGGGTGAGTTTCATAGAGCGCTGAATGGATGCCGGTGATGGGGAAGCGAGAATGCTCTAGCAACCTTGCGATTGCCACTTGTACAGCCGCACGAAACGCTGCTTGCCGGTGTCCCACACCCAGTCGTAGGTGAAGACGTTGTTGTAATGCGGCTGCGTGCCGATCTGGATGGCCGGTTCGCCGTCGAGCTTGCCCAGGCCCAGGCTGAAATTGCCATCGTCGAGGCGTCCCGACTCCAGCAGCACCTGGGTCTTGCCGCGGAAGTGCGCCTTGACGAGGACGGGGCCACCCCAAAGGCCGGAGGCATTGGTCAAATGCGGCGCATCCGTGGCATCGAATCGCGGAAGATATTCGATGGTGATGCGCAGCTTTTCATCGTCCAGCATCAGTTGACGATCGAACAGCACACGGGGAAGACCCGCTTTCTCGGCTTCGTCCACCGCGGGGTTCCAGGCTGTGTCGCCGATGGAAAACGCGGCGCGGCCGAACCGTTCGGGAGGCACGGGACGCTGCTGGCTCGTATGGACGTCTGTCGTCATGTAACCGCCGATCCCGGAGGAGAACACGTCGTACGGTCGGTCGGGATCGAACGATGCCAGGCCGATCACGCCGCCCACGCGCAGCACGTACTCCACCTGTCCGGTCAGCAGCGTGCGCCTGACCAGGACGTCGAGGTCCGCCGCGTGCTGGCCGCTGTGCAGCGTGCCTAGCCACAGCAATTCCTGCCGTTCGAAGGCGGCACCTTCCGTGGGCGGCATCAGCACCTGCTTTTGTCCGTCGTCGCGCGTGGCGACGAGCGAGAGTGAGCCGGCCAGGAGCGCGCCGTCCTTGCGGCGCACCGAATCGGTGGACAGATGCCAGGTCCTGCCATCCACCTGCGCCGTGGCCTGCCAGCGATCATGCAGCAGGGCCGGCGATGGCAGGGCAGAAGGGTAATCGCCGGGGCGAAGGGGCAGCGAGCTCTTGAGGTCCGACACGTCGCCCAGCCGGAAGCCGAGCAAGGCCGTGGCGGGGAGGTCCAGCGCGTGCTCGGGGCCGGGCGGGTGCTCTGCGAAGTCGCGTTGGTTGGCTGCGTCGGTGACTTCGTACTTCTCGTGCCAGTCAGGCTTTCGGGTATGGCGCACCGTGTCCAGGATCAGGTGGCCGTCTTCCTTGAGCGAAACGGCATACCAGGGCGCCGGCAAGGTCCATGGAGGCGCCGTTTCGGGCGTGCCGATGTTCCAGACGTCGCCGGGCGTTGTGACCGACATCGATGTTTCTGCCTGTCCATGCGCGGCGGTGGCGAGAACGAGCAGGCAAATGCCTATCGCCGATGCCCAGCGTCGTCCCGCGCGTACCTTCCCGGCGGCCTGCATCCTGCCAGCCAGCGTTTCCATGACGAGTTTTCCCCTGTTCGACGGGCGCCAGCATGCGTCGGCGTTCTGGCCATCTCAAGGGGGAAACATGGCGAGGTGGTGGCACGCGGTGCCCCACGGATGTGCTGTGGCGGGCCTGCGTCTAGTCCACTTTCGCGCGAAAGTGAAAGCACTCGATACCGAAGCCTTCGCGGAAATAGAACCGGTGCGCCTGCTCGCGGATCACACGCGAGATCAGCTGGACCTCGCTGCAAGAGTTCCGCCGCGCTTCATCCTTGAGCCTGTCGACCAGTTGCGCGCCGTAGCCGCGCGAGCGGACGCGCTCGTCCGCGACCAGGTCGTCGACATAAAGCAGGCGGCCGCAATACAGCATGTTCATCAGGCGATAAGTCGCTGCCGCCCGCACCGCTCCCGCGTCGACCAGCGCCAGCATCTTCAGTCCGTCGCTGGCCATGAGCTCGCGGATGAGGGCGACATAGCCATCGCGCTCCATCTGCGGACGCAACTGCCGCATGACGTCGAAGGTCGCCAGGATCTGCTCGTCGGTCTCGGCATGAAGGATCGTTACGCTCATGTGCATGCTCCTGGATTACGGCCGCACAGCTTGCCCGCCAATTCGGGTGAATGGGTATCCTGGACAGGGCGCCGGCCGGGCGCCATTGCGCAAGGGCAACTTCCACGTGACAGGTACGCCGCGCTACAGCGAGCAACCCGCGCCCCCTGATCTTGCCGATCGGGTGGCATGCATGTGGCAGTTCCGCCAAGGCGATGCCGACGGCTCGCCGGTGCGGGTGTTGCCGGACGGCCATGTCGATCTCATCTGGGACGGCCGCGAGCTGTTCGTGGCCGGTCCCGACACCGGGGCGGCGATGGCGGCGATCCAGGCGGGTGCCGTGCTGACGGGCGTTCGCCTGGCGCCGGGAACGGGCGCGGCATGGCTGGGCGTGCCGATGCACGAGCTGACGGACCGGCGCGTCGCTCTGTCCGTGCTGTGGCATCGCCGCGCCGCCATGTGGGAAGACCGGCTCGGCGACACAAACGACGTCTTGGCGACCTTCGCAACGCTTTGCCATCGGCATGCCGTCGCTCCCGATCGCCCGATGCGGGAAGTGTTCCACCTGCTGGCCGGTCAGCATGCGACTCGGGTGACGGAGCTGGCCACCGTGCTGGGTTACAGCGAGCGCTCGCTGCGACGCCATTGTCTGGATGCCTTCGGCTACGGTCCCAAGACGCTCGATCGCATCCTGCGCCTGCAGCGCTTCCTGGCGCTGGCGCCGCGACAGCCCAGCCTGACTTCCGCGGCGCTGGCCGCCGGCTATGGCGACGCCCCTCACCTCGTGCGCGACGCGCAACGCCTGGCGGGCCTGAGCCCGCGCGAACTGGTGGCGCAGCACGGTCGCTGAGTTGGCCGTTTTTTCCAAGCCGGCGCAGGCCGTGCCGCGTATGCTCGTGGCATACCTACTTCGACCAGGAGACGCGCATGCCGCGCTCGGACCAGCATCACCGCATCGACTATCTCGAATTCGCCGTCGCCTCCATTCCGGCTGCGCGGGACTTCTATGGCCGCGTGTTCGGCTGGACCTTCCAGGACTACGGTCCCGACTATTGCGAATTCCGCGACGGCCGCCTGTCCGGCGGCTTCTTCCATGGCCAAGCCAAGCCGGGCGGCGCTCTCGTCGTGGTGTATTCGAACGATCTGGCCTCCACCCAGGCGGCGATCGAGGCGGCGGGCGGGAAGATCGTCCGTCCCGTGTTCGATTTCCCCGGCGGGCGGCGTTTCCACTTCGCCGACAGGGATGGCTACGAGCTGGCCGTGTGGTCGGAGACCTGACCCGGCCGGCTACGCCAAGGCACTCAGGCCGGCCACATCCCGCCGCGGCGGTGCGCCGAACATGCGTGCGTACTCGCGACTGAACTGCGATGGGCTTTCGTAGCCCACCTGATAGGCCGCCGTCTCGGCATTGGCGATGCCGGCCATCATCAGATGGCGCGCTTCCAGCAGCCGTAGTTGCTTCTGGTATTGCAGCGGCGTCATCGAGGTCAGTGCC
>JBCNOA010000294.1:0-5515 GCA_039594095.1 Dyella sp. | reverse complement strand
TCGACAACAAGGCCGCCGACGGCACCAGCTACATCAAGATGAAGAACATGTGGGCGCCGCGCTTCGGCTTCTCCTGGGACATCAAGGGCGACGGCACCACAAAGCTGTTCGGCAACCTGGGCCGCTATTTCCTGCCGGTGGCCAACGTGATCAACATCAAGCAGGCTGGCGGCCTGCTCGACCAGCGCACCTACTACGCCTTCGACGGCTGGCAGGTCGTGGACCGCAACGGCACGCAGTACGCGATTCCGAAGCTGGGACCCCAGCTCGGCGGCGTGGACGTCTCGCAGGGCAACGGCAGGGTCGGTGACCTGCGTTCGGAGGTGAACCGCGACATGGATCAGGTGTTCCAGGACGAGGCCATCCTGGGCTTCCAGCAGATGCTCGACAAGAACTGGTCCTGGGGCGTGAGCGGCACCTACCGCCGCTTGCACAACGCGATCGACGATATGGAAATCAGCGCCACCGGCAAGTGCGGCGGCAACGGCTACATCGGCTGGGTGATGGGCAACCCGGGCAAGAAGAACACCGTGTGGGGCGACACCAACTGCGACGGCGTCGCCGACGGCTGGGTCACCGTGGACACCTCCAAGGAAGGCTGGGCGATGTACGACGCCGACGGCAACTACCTGGGCCAGCGCGGCTGGGTGAAGCCCAAGCGCACCTACACGGCCCTGGAGTTCCAGGTCGACCGTGCGTGGGACAACAAGTGGGCGTTCAATGCGTCCTACACGCTGTCGTGGAATCGCGGCAACGCGGAAGGCCCCGTCAACTCCGACACCAACTTCGACGACACCGGCCGCACGGAGAACTTCGACAATCCCTGGGTGAACTACGGCGGCGACGGCTACCTTCCGAACGATCACCGGCACCAGCTTAAGCTGCGCGGCACCTACGCGCTGACCCCGAACTGGCAGTTCGGCGGCGACCTGACCGTGCTGTCCGGCGGCCCGATCACCGGCTTCGGCGTGGGCAATCCGTTCGACGCGACCAACTACCACAGCTATTACATCTGCGTGGCCAACTGCTCGTCCGACCGTTCGGAAGACCGCGTCTACGAACGCTCGCCGCGCGGCAAGTACGGCACCATGCCATGGACCTACAACCTGGGCGCCAGCGTGACTTACCTCCGCTCCCTGGGCGACACGGGCCAGCTGCGCGTGAAGTTCGCCGTGTACAACCTGCTCAATCAACAGCGCACGGTGGCGGTGGACCAGGACCTGCAGACATCCATCGGCGACGGCACGAATCCCACGTTCCGCCAGCCCCTGCGCTTCCAGGCACCCCGTTTCGCCCAGCTCACGGTATCGCTGGACTTCTGATCGGCGTACTCCCCAAGGCGGCCTGCGTGATTTCGGGCCGCCTTTTTTTACCATGGGCGAGCAGCCTCGCCTCGAGGCATCCATGCAGCACACCTCCCTTCTTACGGCACGCGATCAACCGCAGTTCGACGCCATGTTCGACGATGTCGATCTGCGCCGGCTGGCCGAGCGCGTGCCCACCCCGTTCCATGCCTACTCCGCGAACGCGATCCGGGGGCGCATCGCCGGCTTGCAGCAGGCGCTACAGGGCCTGGACACGATGCTCTGCTACGCCGTCAAGGCGAACAGCAATCTTGCGGTCCTGCAACTGATGGCCGACGCCGGCGTCGGCGCGGACATCGTCTCCTCCGGCGAATTGTGGCGGGCGTTGCACGCCGGCATTCCGGCCGAACGCATCGTCTTCTCAGGCGTCGGCAAGACCGCGCGGGAGATCGCCGAGGCATTGGCCGCGGGCATCCAGCGCTTCAATCTCGAGTCGGCCGACGAGTTGGACATGCTGCAAACCCTCGCCGCCGAGTTGAGCGTCACCGCACGGGCCGCGGTACGCATCAATCCCGACGTGGACGCGCAGACGCACGCGAAGATCTCCACCGGCAAGGCGGAGAACAAGTTCGGCGTGAGCATCGACGAGGCGCGCCGATGGTTCGCGCATGCGGCGCGCTTTCCGAACGTACGGCTGGACGGGCTGCACGTGCACATCGGTTCGCAGATCCTCAGCGTCGAGCCGTTCCGCCTGGCGCTGGCGCGCGTGGCCGCGTTCTGGCGTGAGCTGGAAGCGACCGGCCATGCCATCGCCAGCATCGACGTGGGCGGCGGCCTCGGCGTGCGCTACCGCGACGGACAGGCACCGATCGAACCGGAGGTCTACGCAGGCGTCATTCGCGACGCGCTGGCGGGCTTCCATGGCCGCATCCTGCTCGAACCGGGCCGCTATCTGGTGGCCGAGGCCGGCGTGCTGCTCACCCGCGTGGTGCGGATCAAGCAAGGCGAACGGCGCCGCTTCCTGGTACTGGACGCGGCCATGAACGATCTGCTGCGCCCGAGTCTCTACGACGCCTGGCACGACATCGTGGCGCTGGTCGACGAGCCGCGTCCGCGCCATCGCTACGACGTGGTGGGCCCGGTCTGTGAGACGGGGGATACCTTTGCGGTCGATCGCGAACTGCCCGAGCTGCGCGCCGGCGACCTGGTGCTGATCCGGACCACCGGCGCGTACGGCGCGGCCATGGCTTCCACCTACAACTCGCGCCCGCTGGCCGCCGAGGTGCTGCTGGACCGTGGCCGGCATGCCATAGTGCGGCGCAGGCAGACCTTCGAAGACATGGTCGCCGGCGAGCAGCCGGCCAACGACTGGGAAACCGCATGAAGGCACGGCGACACCTCGGCGCGCTCGCGCTGACTCTGCTCCTTTGGACCGGCGCCGCGCCGGCCGCGGAGGACCCTCCCGTCACCATCGACACGCACGTGGACATCCCGCTGAACTACATGCGGGAGCCGCGTTTCGACGCCGGCAGGGACACGCCGTTGCAGGTGGACCTAGGCAAGATGGAGCGCGGCGGCTTGAATGCCGCGTTCTTCGTCATCTACGTGGAGCAAGGGCCGCTCGACGCGAAGGGTTACGCCAAAGCCGTCGCGCAGGCCAGGCGCAAGTACGAGGACATTCACCTTCTGGTGCAGCGCTATCCGGACCGCATTCGCCTTGCCACCACGCCGGAGCAAGTGCTTGCCAACCGCAAGGCCGGCGTGCTTTCGGCCATGATCGGCATCGAGAACGGCTACTCGCTCGGCCACGACCTGAAGCAGCTGGACTGGGCCTTCGCGCAGGGAGCGCGCTACATCGGCCTCACTCACGTGGGCCACAACGATCTGTGCACCAGCTCCATGCCCACCGCGGACCTCGGCGATCCGCCCTTGAGCGATGCCGGCCTCACCCCGTTCGGCCGCCAGGTGGTGGAGCGCGCCAACCGCCTGGGCGTCATGGTCGACATCTCGCACAGCTCCGACGCCTGCGTGCGCGATGTCCTGAAAATCTCCAAGGCGCCGGTCATCGCCTCGCATTCCGGCGCGCACGCGCTGGTGAATCACCCCCGGAATCTGCCGGACGATCTGCTGCGTGCGATCGCCGACAAAGGTGGCGTGGTCCAGGCGGTGGCCTACAAAGGTTTCCTCAAACTCGATCCGGGCCGCGAGCTCGCCGAGAAGGCACTGCAGGCCCAGGTGGCCAGGCAGCAGGGCGACAAGCAGTACGACAGCGAGAAGCACGATTTTCTGCCCGCCTACGTCGAAGGCATGCGCCGGATCGACGCGACCTTCCCGCTGCCTACGCTGGACGACTACGTGGCGCAGATCCGCCACATGGTGGACGTCGCCGGCATCGACCACGTGGGCATCGCATCGGATTTCGACGGCGGCGGCGGCATCGAGGGCTGGCGCGACGCGAGCCAGACCCGCAACGTCACCGCGGCGCTGCGCGGCGCAGGCTTCAGCGACAGGGACATCGCCAAGCTCTGGGGCGGCAACCTGTTGCGCGTGTGGCGGGCGGTGGAGCAGACGGCCGATGCATCGGTTCGCTAAGGGCTTTGTTGTGGCGTTTGCGCTCGCCGCCGGCGTGGCGGGGGCGCAGACGCCGAAGGAGCGCTTCGATCCGCCGATCGACGCGGTACTGGCGCGCTACCGCCTTCCCGGCCTGGCCGTGGGCGTCATCGAGAATGGCGAGATCGTGTATCGCCGCACCGCGGGCGAACTGACCCTGGGCTCCGGCCAGGCGGTAACGCCTGACACGCTCTTCAAAATCGCCTCCAACAGCAAGGCCATGACGGCCGCCCTGCTCGCCCGCCTCGTGCAGGAGGGCAAGCTGCGCTGGGACGATCCGGTGAAACGCTGGTTGCCGGCGTTCCGGATGTTCGATCCCTGGGTGACCGAACACATGCAGGTGGGCGACCTGCTCACTCATCGCAGCGGCCTGGGCGAAGGCGCCGGCGACCTGATGCTGTGGCCGGAACCCAACACCTTCAGCCGTCAGGACATCGTCGCCGCGCTCGCCTACCTACGACCGCGCTACAGCTTCCGCGCCGGCTATGCCTACGACAACCTGCTCTATGTCGTGGCCGGCGAGGTGGCGACCGCGGCCGGCGGCGCGCCGTACGAGACGCTGCTGCGGCGCGAAGTGTTCCAGCCCCTGGGCCTGGCCCGCTGCCAGGTCGGCACCTGGCGACGCGACGCGCTGGCCCCGGTGGCGACGCCGCACGCGCGCCGTGGCGATGGCTTTGTCCCACTGGCGGCTACCGATTCGACGGTGCGACCGACCACGATGGAAGCGGCCGGCGGCGTGCAGTGCAGCCTGGACGACATGCTGACGTGGGCGCGCCAGTGGCTCTCGCCGACGGCCGAACAGCTCGACTGGCTGCCCCAGGCACAGCGCGACAGGCTGTGGACGCCCTACACGCCGATGCCTATCTCCGCCCAGCGCCGCGCCTGGGATGGCACACGCCTGTACGCCTACGGCTATGGCTGGCGCATCGCCGATGTCGACGGTGCGCTCACTGTTTCGCATACCGGCACGCTGTCGGGCATGTATTCGGCGCTCTACCTGCTGCCCGACCGGCGCAGTGGCTTCGTGGTGCTGATCAACGGCGACGCGGAGGACGCACGCACGGTGCTCGTCGAAGTGCTGCTCAAGCAGTTCACCGCGCCAGGCAAGTCGCGCAGTGTGGACAGCTATGCCGATGAATTGGCGGCAAAGGAAAAGCAGCGACACGCCTCGCGCGTGCCCGACACCTCCGGCCGCCGGCCCGCGACACCGAAGGAGCTGGCGAGGCTGACCGGCGTATGGCGCGACCCATGGTTCGGCGACATGACGATATGCCCGCGCGATGGCCGGATCGAACTGGCTTCCGCCAAATCGCCTCACCTGGAAGGCCCCCTGATGCGCGTGGGCGACCGCTACCTCGTGCAATGGCAGCACGGCGACGCCGAAGCATGGCTGCTCTTGCCCATCAGCAAGGCCGACGCGTTGCGCATGAGCAAAGTCGATCCCGATGCGGACTTCAGCTATGACTTCGAAGACCTCGCGTTCCACCGCGTGCGCGACTGCCCCTGAGCGGCGCCCCTGGCTCGCCGCGGCGGCCGCGATCGTTCTCTGCGGTTGCGCGGTGCCGGCGGTCAAGCCGCCGATCTCGACCGGCACGCTGGCT
>JBCNOA010000293.1:0-5516 GCA_039594095.1 Dyella sp. | reverse complement strand
GGTCAACCGCGCCGGCGAACTGGTGCTGGTGCGCAATCGCCTGCTCAGTCTGGCCGCGAGCAGCGGCGACGAACCGCTGAGCGTGGCGGCGGGCGAGCTCGATCGCGTCGCGGACGAACTGCAAGGCGCGGTGCTGAGCATGCGCATGCAGCCGGTCGGGCGGCTGTTCCAGCGCTTTCCTCGCATCGTGCGCGATCTCGCCCGCCAGCTCGGCAAGGAGATCGAGCTGGTGCTGGAAGGCGAGGACACCGATCTGGACCGCAGCCTGGTCGAGGCGCTGGCCGATCCGCTGATTCATCTTCTGCGCAATGCCGTCGATCACGGGCTGGAAACGCCGGACGACCGCGAGCGCACAGGCAAGCCGCGCAAGGGGCGCGTGCGTCTGGCGGCGAGCCAGCGCGGCGAGCGCATCGTGATCGTGGTGGCCGACGACGGCCGCGGCATGAATCCGGACGTCCTGCGCCGCAAGGCGGTGGAAAAGGGCGTGATCGACCAGGCACAGGCCTCGCGTCTGTCCGAGACGGAATGTCTCGAGCTGATCTTCCGCCCGGGCTTCAGCACGGCCGCGCAGGTCTCCGACATCTCCGGCCGCGGCGTCGGCATGGACGTGGTGAAGACGCGCGTCGCCGAACTCGGCGGCACCTTGCAGGTGCGTTCGAAGCTGGGGCAGGGCAGCGAACTGGAACTCACGGTGCCGCTGACGCTGGCGATCGTGCGCGTGCTGATGGTGCGCGCCGGCGGGCGCCTGTTCGCGATGCCGCTGAGCAATGTGGACGAAGTGTTCGAGCTGTCGCCCGGACAGGACCGTCTGCTCGACGGCTGTCTGGTCGCCTCGCACCGGGACCGCGCGCTACCGCTGGGCGACCTCGCGGCGTGGGCGGGAGCCGCGCCGGACGCAGGGCGCCACGTGGTGGTGCTGCACATCGGCCATCAGCGCCTCGGCTGCTTGGTGCGCGACGTGATCGGCCGCGAAGACGTGATGGTCAAGCCGCTGGGTCCGCTGTTCGCCGATGTGGCGGGCGTGGCCGGCGCGACCATCACCGGCGACGGGCGCCTTGCGCTCGTTCTCGATCTGGCGGGCCTGGCCGGGGAGGGCGGCCCATGGCTGGCGGCGTCGGGGGCGCCGCCGAAGATCTCGGCATCCTCGGAGGCGTTCGTCTGACATGGACCTGGTTAGCATCATCGGAACGATCCTGGCCTTCGTGGTCGTGATCGTGGGCACCATCCTCAAGGGATCGAGCGTCGAGGCGCTGTGGAATCCCGCGGCGTTCGTGATCGTGTTCTGCGGCACCATCGCCGCGCTGCTGGTGCAGACGCAGGGCAAGGTGCTCAAGCACGCGATCGGCATGCTGCCGATGATCTACAAGCCGCCGCAGCATCAGCCCAACGACCTCATCAGCCGCGTGATCGGCTGGAGCGAAATCTCCCGCCGCCAGGGCCTGCTGGGCCTGGAGCCGCAGATCGAATCCGAGCAGGACCCGTTCGTGCGCAAGGGGCTGCAGCTGCTGGTGGACGGCAGCGAGCCGGAGCAGATCCGCGGCGTGCTGGAAGTGGACCAGGAAACGCGCGAGCACGTGGATCTGGCCGGCGCGAAGGTATTCGAGCAGGCCGGTATCTATTCCCCGACCATGGGCATCATCGGCGCGGTGATGGGCCTGATGGCCGTGATGCAGAACCTGGCCGATCCGAGCAAGCTCGGCCATGGCATCGCCGCGGCGTTCGTCGCCACCATCTACGGCGTGGCGCTGGCCAACCTGCTGATGCTGCCGATGTCCTCACGCCTGAAGGGCATGATCCACAAGCAGGGCAAGATGCGCGAAATCATCATCGAGGGGCTGGTCTCCATCGCGCGCGGCGACAACCCGCGCCAGATCGAGAGCCGCCTGCAGGGCTACCTCGGATGAAAAAGCACAAGCACGAAGACCACGTCAATCACGAGGCATGGGCCATCCCCTACGCCGACCTGATGACGCTGCTGCTGGCGTTCTTCGTGGTGATGTACGCGGTGTCGGTGGTCAACGAGGGCAAGTACCGCGTGATGTCCGAGTCGATCATCGAAGCCTTCAACGGCAACAACAAGCAGATCCAGCCGGTGCACAGCAACAACGCCACGCCCAACGCGCCCGTGCCAGCCAAGCGCTCCACCTCCACCACGCCGCCGTCGCTGCGCCCGCGCCTGGCCGTGCCGCTGCCGACCCAGGCGCTGCCGCCGCAGATGACGCAGGGTTCGCTGACCACGCGCGACGCCGCGCAGCAGAATCTGCAGCGCATCCAGGACGAAGTGCAGCAGGCACTGCAGCCGCTGATCGACCGCAGCCTGGTGGTGGTGCGGCGCACGCAGAGCTGGCTGGAAATCGAGATACGCACGGACATCCTGTTTCCCAGCGGCGTGGCGAAGCTGTCGTCCGAGGCGGACACCACGCTGCGCAGCGTCGCGGGCATCCTCGCGCCGTTCCCGAATCCGCTGCGCGTCGAGGGCTATACCGACGACAAGCCGATCAGCAACACGGTGTTCCCTTCCAACTGGGAACTCTCCGCGGCCCGCGCGGCGAGCGTCGCGCGGCTGTTCGCCGAGAACGGCGTCGACCCGAATCGCATGGGCATCATCGGCTGGGGCGAATACCGTCCGGCCGCCGACAACGCGAGCGAGGAAGGCCGCAATCGCAACCGTCGCGTGTTGGTGGTGGTGCTGAGCGACCAGCAGGCGCCGGCGCGCTTCTACAGCGATGCGGACCGTGCCGGTCAGGCCGCCGAGAACGCGGCCGCTTCGCCGCCGCCGGTGCACGAACCGGCAGCGCCCGCGCCCCCGGCCGCCGCGCCGGGCAGCTTGCCGGTCGCCGCCAAATTGCAGGCGCTTCCCGAGCCCACCGTCACCGTCACCGCCGCCAGCGGCGCCGGTTGAGGGCGGGCCGCATGTTTCCACGCAGCATCGAGATGTCCGCATGAGCAAGGACCACACCGTCGCGCCGCCCGCCGAACGGGGCTGGCTGATCTTCCATCTGGGCGGCCAGTCGTATGCCGCTCCGCTCACGCAGGTGAGCGAAGTGATTCGCGACGGAGACATCACGCCCGTGCCCGGCGCCGCCGGTGACCTGCTTGGTGTGCGCCAGCTGCGCGGCCGGATCGTGCCGGTGATGGACGGCTGCCGGCGGCTGGGCATGGCGGCGGAGTCGGGCGACGCCACGCGGCGCCGCATCGTCGTGCTGTCGCACCAGGGCCACCTGGTGGGACTGCGCGTGGACGCGGTGGGCGAACTGCTCGATCTCACGGCCGAGCCGCTAGCGCCTCCGCCGGGTCGCATCGCGCGCGAAGACGACCCGGTCGAAGGCGTGGTGCCGTGGCGAGGCGGCTTCGTGGCTCTGCTCGATGTGCGGCGCATGTGCCGCTTGCCGGAGGAACTCGGGCACGCCGCTTGAGCCAGTGACGGCGGGCGTGCACGGTCGTAGGGGTTTTCAGGAACTCAGCGCGGTTCCGATGCGCGGTAGACGCTGTTGATCACGGCCGCCGCGGCTGCATACAGCTCGCCGGGGATGTCCTGGCGCAGGCGCAGCGCCGCCAGCAGAGCGGCGACCTGTGCGTCGTGATGCAGCGGTATGCCGAGCGCGCGAGCGCGAGCCAGTAGTTGCTCCAGCGCTTCGGGCGGCATCGACGGCGGCGAAGCGCCGCCGCTCGCGGCCAAGCGAAGGACGACCTTCCGGTTGGGCGGGGGCAGGGCCTGGTTCATGCGGTGGCCTTCAGCAGCACGGCGCTGCGCAGATTCGGCGGTTGCGGCATGCCGCTCTGGCAGGTGAGCTGGTCGAGCAGCAGGCCGCTGGCGGTCAGCTGCTGGCTGAGTTCGGCGAAGCCGCGTTCGAGCCGGTCGACCGTGTCGGCGTGCTGCGCCCACAGCCGCACGGATAGGCGCAGTCCGCGCAGCTGCAATTCGCCCTGCACCGGACCCAGGCGCGGCAAGTCGATGGCGAAGCCCAGTACCCATGACGTGGGCTGGTCCGGGTCGTCTTCGTGGGGTGTCATCTGCAGTTGCAGGATGTCCTGGCCGCCTTCGCCCTGCAGCGGGATCTCGATCATCCACGCGCCGCTGGCCTGGGCTTCGAGCTGCGCCACTTCCAGTCGCGAAAGCGCGGCATGCACGTCGCCGTGCAGGCGCACCAGCAGGCTATCGACCTCGCCGGGCAGGGCTGATTCGGGAATCGGTGCGCGCGGCTGCACGACCAGCCCCCGTTGCACCAGGGGGGGCGCGGTCTCGACGTCGCTGCCGGCGGGCGCGGGGCCGCCCCGGTCGAGCGTCGCGGCCAAGCGCAGCAGCGCGGCCTTCCAGTCGTCTTCGCCGAGCAGGCCGAGATCGGTCTGTGGCTGGGCCAGTTGCGCTTCGAGGAACAAGCCGCTGCGCTTGACCGCTTCCTTGAGGCCGGCGCCGTTAGAGATCTCCACCGGCGTGCGAATGCTGTGCTCGAGCAGTGCCAGCGCCGCGCGCAGATTCGGCGGCAGCTGGCGCAACAGCGGGCGCTGGGCCAGCGCGCCGAGCGTGGCCAGCAGCGGCGCGTAGCCGTTCTGCTGGGGCAGGCGTTCGCGCAGCGCGCGGCTCACCGCCTGTTCCGGCGGCGCCGCGCCGAGGATCTCCAGCTTCGGCTCCGCGCCCAGGCTGAGCACGCGCACCTGGAACTGCGAGGGCAGCTGCGTACCGGGCGCCTCGGCTTCGACCGTGAGCGCGCCGATCTGCAGGACCAGCTTGGCCTGCTCGTTGTAGCCCAGCGTGCGCGCGGCCAGGACCGCGCCCACGCGCCAACTGTCCGCGCTGGCGCCGGAAGCTGCGCCGGCCCAGGTCATGGCGGCAAGGCTGGTTGGCTGGATGATCACTCGGGCTCCTTGGCTTGGCGTTCGCCGTCCGACGCCTGCTGCCATCGCTTTGAATCAAGTCATCGGCCTGACGCGCGAGAACTTGAGCGCCATTTTTCCGGCGCTTCGCGCCCGCCCGGCGACAGCTTCCCGGGAAGGTTGCAGGTTCCGTGCCGCGGCCCTCTCCCGGCAACGCGAAAAAAGCGTCCCGCGAGCCTAAAGCCGTCCATGTATCCGCCGATAACCGCCCTGACACCCAACGGCACAGGCGGAACATCGGGCATGGGCAAGGCGAAGACGGACAAGGCGGAGGGGCGCGTGGCGCTGCCGGCGGACTGCCGCATCGCGGATCTCCCGGCGGTGAAAGACGCGCTGCGGGCCGCGCTGGCCGCACCGGGCGTGGCGCTGGACGGCGGCGCGGTGGAGCGCGTCGACACGGCCGCGCTGCAGCTGCTCGCCGTGTTCCGACGCGAAGCCGCGGCCCGGGGCGTGGCGGTGGAATGGCTCGGCGCCAGCGCCGCGCTGCGCGACGGCGCCGATCGCCTGGGACTGGTACAGACACTGGAACTGCCGGCAGCGACGCCGGCCTGACGAGGTAGACGATGGCAAAGATTCTGGCGGTAGACGATTCGGCTTCGATGCGCGGCATGGTGGCCTTCACCCTCCGCGGCGCGGGCCAC
>JBCNOA010000292.1:0-5517 GCA_039594095.1 Dyella sp. | reverse complement strand
TCTCGCCCGTTGGGCGAGGGTTTCGCTCTCCTGCCGGAGAGCGAGTTACTTCTTCTTTGCTTGCCCAAAGAAGAAGTAACCAAGAAGAAAAGGCACCCTGCGCGGCGCCCTCCGCAGCCTTCGCTGCTGCGGGTGCGTTGAGGGCTGGCCGGGCTTTTCGATCGGGCATCCATGCCCGAATCGAAAAGGCGGGGACGTCCTGTCCCCGCCCGCCTTCGGCGGCCTGATCGTCCAGCCCTCACCGCCGCGAAGGGGCCCGAAGATCAAGAGCAAAGAGCGCTCGTGCCGAGCGTCGCGGCTTTCGCCGCTTGCTCTGGCGACGGTGTTTTCTTCTTTGCTGCTTGCCGCGGTCCCGCACTTCTCCTTCTCCCCTCCGGGCGACCCGTAGGTAGTCCCCGTGGGAGAGAAGGCGGGATGAGGGGTGGGTGCTCGCCCATACATCTCTAATGCCTGCTCGCGGCCTTTAAGAACCACGCGACGCCAGCCATAAAAATCCGCGTCAGAATTCCGACTCCCACTCTGTCAGTCACCCGCGACACTCCCCACAAACCCAAGCCCCACAACGCCTCACGCCACCCTGGCACGCGTTTTGCCACATGACCTCCGCGGACTTCCCGCGTGGAGTTTCGAGGTCATGAGCCAGATCAACGACAAGCTGTTCGGCATGCATGCGCAGGCGCTTGGCCTGTGGCAGAAGCGTGCGGAGGTGATCGCCGGGAATCTGGCGAACGCGGACACGCCCAATTACCTCGCTCGCGACGTGGATTTCCGCAAGGCGCTGGCCGATGCCGGCGGGGACGGCAAGTTGTCGATGGCGTCGACGCAGGCGGGGCATATAGACCCGGCTGCGCAGGCGAACGATCAGCTCGCCTATCGCGTGCCGCTGCAACCCACGATGGACGGCAATACCGTCGACACGCAGGTCGAGCAGGCGAACTTCGCCGCCAACAGCGTGCACTACCAGGCCAGCCTTTCCTTCATCACCGCGCAGATCCGCATGCTGCGCACTGCCATCACCGGAGGCCAGGGCTGATGTCGCTCTTCAAGATCTTCGACGTCGCCGGTTCCGGCATGGCCGCGCAGTCGCTGCGGCTCAACACCGTCGCCAGCAACCTCGCCAACGCCGACAGCGTGGCCAGTTCGCCGGACGCGGCCTACCGCGCCAAGGAGCCGCTCTTCGCCACCGTGCAGCGCGGCCTCGCCGCCAAGGGCGAGGAAGGTACGCAGGGCGTGCAGGTGCTCGGCGTCACCGAGAGCCAGGCAGCCGTCGAAAGCCGCTACGAGCCGGGCAACCCGCTCGCCGACGGCAACGGCTACGTCTACGCCAGCAACGTCAATCCGGTGGACGAGCTGGTCAACATGATTTCGGCCTCGCGTTCGTACCAGAACAACGTCGAGGTGATGAACAGCACGCGCCAGCTCATGCAGAAGACGCTGGACCTCGGCAAATAAACCATCGAGCGGAACATGGCCGACATAGCGATCAACAACACCACCGGTACCGCCGCCTCGCAGGCGGTGAAGAACACCAAGGGCAGCACGCTGAGCCAGGCGGATTTCCTCAGCCTGCTCACGCAGCAGATGCGCAACCAGGACCCGACGCAGCCGATGGACTCCTCGCAGATGGTCAGCCAGCTGGCGCAGATCGCGCAGGTGTCGGCGACGCAATCGCTACAGACTTCGTTCGACAGCCTCAGTACCGCGCTGCAGGGCAACCAGCTGCTGCAAGCCAGCGACCTGGTCGGGCGCGACGTCACGGTGCCGTCCAATGCGGTCAAGCTCGAAAGCACGGCCGGCATCGACGGCGCAGTCAACGTCACTACGGGTGGGCAGACCGCGGCGGTGCAGATCGTCGACAGCGCCGGCAACGTCGTGCGCACGATCAGCCTGGGTACGCCCGATGCGGGCCTTGCGGATTTCCATTGGGACGGCAAGGACGAAAACGGCCAGGCCTTGCCGATGGGCGCGTACGGCATCAAGGCGCAGGTAGGCACCTCCGCGGTGCAGACCTACGTCACCGGCAAGGTGGCCAGCGTGGGCATGGCCGGCGAGCAGGGCGCTTATCTGCAGGTCAACGGTTTCGGCGGAGTCCTGCTCGCGCAGGTCGCGCGCATCGACTGAATCAACGCGGGCCGGGGCCCGCTCATCTAGCCTCCACAGGGGAGCAGCAGCATGGCATTCAACATCGCACTGAGCGGGCTGAAGGCGGCGTCGTCGGATCTCGAAGTCACCGCCAACAACATCGCCAACACGTCCACCACCGGCTTCAAGGGCTCGCGCGCCGAGTTCGCCGAGCTCTACAGCGTGGCCGGCAAGAACCTCAGCTCCACCCAGGTCGGCAGCGGCGTGCGCCTGACCAACGTGGCGCAGCAGTTCACCGCCGGCAACATCGAGAACACCAACAACAGCCTGGACTTCGCCATCAGCGGCGACGGCTTCTTCACCGTGAAGGACGGCAAGGGCCTGTCCTACACGCGCGCCGGCGCCTTCCGCCAGGACGCCAACGGCTACGTGGTGAATGCCGCCGGCCAGAACCTGCAGGTGTTCCCGCCGAACAATGCTGGCGGCTTCGACACCAGCACCATGACGGACCTGCGCCTGATCACCTCGCAGAACGCGGCGAAGGCCACCGGCAACGTGCAGCTCGCGTTGAACCTGCCGTCCGACGCGACTCCCCCGGCCAACCCCTTCAACCCGAAGGACGCCACCAGCTACAACCAGGCCACGCCGTTCACCGCGTACGACTCGCTCGGCGCCACGCACAACGGCACCGTGTACTTCGTGCGCAACGCCACCGCCAATACCTGGGATGCCCACCTGTTCATCGACGGCCAGGACACCGGCGCTGTGCAGCAGCTGAGCTTCACCAGCACCGGCGCGCTGGCCACGCCTGCCGGCGGCAAGCTGACCTTCCCGGCGATCAGCGCCAGCCCCGGCGCGGATCCCATGCAGATTTCGCTGGACGTCACCAAAGCCACGCAGTTCGGCAACAACTACGCGGTCACCTCGATCAGCCAGGACGGCTATCCGACCGGCACGCTGTCGAGCATCGACGTATCCAGCGACGGCGTGGTGCAGGCCAAGTACTCCAACGGCCAGTCGCAGGCGCTGGGCCAGCTCGCGCTGGCGAACTTCGCCAATCCGCAGGGCCTGCGCCAGCTCGACAACACCAACTGGGCGGCGTCGTACGACTCCGGCACGCCGGTGATGGGCGCGGCGGGCAACGGCAACTTCGGCAACGTGCAGTCCGGCGCGCTGGAGGCTTCGAACACGGCGGATCTCACCGCGCAGCTGGTGAACATGATCAAGGCGCAGCGCAACTACCAGGCGAATGCGCAGGTGATCTCCACCGACGACAAGCTCACCCAGACCATCATCAATATCCGCAACTGATGACGGCCGCGCGCGGGGCGTGAGCTTCGCGCGCTCCGTTCGCCGCACGACCGAACTCCGCACCCGAGACACGCCATGGACCGCTCGATCTACGTAGCCATGACCGGCGCCACGCAAATGATGCGCGCGCAGACCGAGGTGGCGCACAACCTCGCCAATGCCGACACGGTCGGCTTCAAGGCGCAGATGTCCGCGTTTCAGCCGCTGCCCGTGCAGGGCCAGGGTCTGGGCTCGCGCATCAACGGCGTCGCGCAGGGCACCGGCTGGGATCTGCGCAGCGGCGCGCAGACCGATACCGGGCGTCCGCTCGACGTGGCGGTGCAGGGCGATGGCTGGTTGGCGGTGCAGACCGCCGATGGCGGCGAGGGCTATACGCGCGCCGGCCAACTGCAGCTCGATCCCGACGGCGTGCTCACCGACGTGCGCGGCAATCCGGTGATGGGCGACGGCGGCCCGATCACCGTGCCGGACGCGACGCAGATCAGCATCGGCACCGACGGCACCGTGTCGGTGGTGCCCAAAGGGCAGGGGCCGGATACGTCTTCGGTGATCGGCAAGCTGAAGCTGGTCAACCCCACGCCCGACCAGTTGCAGCTCGGCGACGACGGCCTGATGCACCTGGCCGGCGGCGGCGTGGCGCAGGCCGATCCGGCGGTCACGGTGAAGTCCGGCGCGCTCGAGGCGAGCAACGTGAATCCGTCGCAGACACTGGTGCAGATGATCCAGCTGTCGCGGCAGTACGAACTGCAGGTACGCGCCATCCGCACTGCCGACGACAACGCGCAGTCGGCCACGCGCCTGCTTCAGGTGACCTGATCCTTTTTTCTAGCGGCTGCGGCCGCGCGGAGAGCCAAGCATGTTTTCTTCCCTGTGGGTCGCCAAGACCGGTCTGGATGCGCAGCAGACGCGCATGGACGTGGTCTCCAACAATCTCGCCAACGCCAACACCACCGGCTTCAAGAGCTCGCGCGCCTCGTTCCAGGACCTGATGTACCAGAACGTGCGCCAGCCCGGCGGCCAGACCACCGAGCAGACGCAGGCGCCGTCCGGCCTGATGCTGGGTACCGGCGTGCGCGTGGTCGGCAGCGAGAAGCTGTTCACCCAGGGCAACCTGCAGCAGACCGGCAACTCGCTGGACCTGGCCATCGAAGGCCGCGGCTTCCTGCAGGTGACGATGCCGGACGGCACCGTGGCCTACACGCGTGACGGCTCGATGCATTTGGACCAGAACGGCCAGATCGTCACCGCTTCAGGTTATGCGCTGGATCCGGCCATCGTGATTCCGCAGAACGCGCAGAGCGTGACCATCGGCACCGACGGCACGGTGAGCGCGAAGCTGCCGGGACAGGCCGCGCCGCAGCAGATCGGCACGGTCCAGCTGGCCGATTTCATCAATCCCGCCGGCCTGCAGCCGAGCGGCGACAACCTCTATCTGGAAACCGCTTCCAGCGGCGCGCCGCAGATCGGCCAGCCCGGCCTCAACGGCCTGGGCACCTTGGCGCAAGGTTCGCTGGAAAGCTCGAACGTCAACGTGGTCGAGCAGATGGTGGACATGATCGAAACGCAGCGTACCTACGAGATGAATTCCAAGGCGATTTCCGCCGCGGACTCGATGCTGCAGTTCCTCACCAACAAGACCTGAGCACAGCCATGTCGAACTTCCGTCAACTGCGCATCCTGGTCGTGCTTCTCGCGGTGGTCCAGCTGGCCGGCTGCGCGATGCCCATGCCGCGCAACGACGAGGCCGCCTGGGCGGCCACACCGCCGCAGGAGCCGATGGCCGCGCCGCCCGCGGATGGCGCGATCTACCACGACGCGCAGAACATGGAGCTGTTCAACGATCCGCGCGCGCATCGCGTGGGCGACATCCTGACCATCGCGCTGGTGGAAAGCACGCAGGCCAGCAAGAAGGCATCGACCAGCACCAGCAAGAAAGACAAGAGCGACCTCGCCGCGCCGACCATCCTGGGCCGTCCTGTCAGCATCGGCGGCAAGGACGTGACTTTCGGCACCAGCGGCGACCGCAGCTTCGACGGCAGTGGAAACAGCAGCCAGAGCAACCAGCTGACCGGCTCGATCACGGTGACGGTCGCCCAGCGGTTGGCGAACGGCAACCTGCTGGTG
>JBCNOA010000291.1:0-5523 GCA_039594095.1 Dyella sp. | reverse complement strand
GCCCGATGGCGCCACCGTCACGCTGCCGAACGACCCGAGCAACAACAGCCGTGCGCTGCTCCTGCTGGCGCGCAACGGCCTCATCTCGATGAAGGATCTGAACGACGAGCTCGCCACGCAGAAGGACATCACGGCCAATCCCAAGCACCTGAAGTTCCGCGAGCTGGAGGCGGCGATGCTGCCGCGTACGCTGGACGAAGTGGATCTGGCGCTGATCAACACCAACTATGCGCTCGCCGCCGGTCTCAACCCGACCAAGGACGCGTTGCTGATCGAAGGCAAGGACTCGCCTTACGTGAATTACCTGGTCGGCCGCCCCGACAACAAGGACGATCCGCGTGTGCAGAAGCTGGCCAAGGCGTTGACCAGCCCGGAAGTGAAAGCCTTCATCGAACAGAAGTACCAGGGCGCGGTGCTGCCGGCCTTCTGAGGGTCCATCCGCCGCAGCCTTCAACGAAAACGCCGGGCCTCGCCCGGCGTTTTCGTTCATGACTCAGGCCGCTTCGTCGACCGGCACAGGGATCTCGAACACTTGCCGCAGGTAAGCCACGTAGGCCTTGTCCTCGCACATGTTCTTTCCCGGCGAATCGCTGAGCTTGGCCACCGGCTGGCCGTTGCAGCGGATCATCTTGATCACGATGTTCAGCGGCGTGGGACCCACGTCGTTGGTGAGGTTGGTGCCGACGCCGAACGCCAGCTGGCAGCGGCCGCGGAAGTGCTCGTACAGGCGCATGACCTTCGGGATGTCCAGGCTGTCGCTGAACACCAGAACCTTGTTGCGCGGATCGACGCGGTTGGCGCGGTAATGCGCCAGCACCCGCTCGCCCCATGCGAACGGATCGCCGGAATCGTGGCGCGTGCCGTCGAACAGCTTGCAGAAGTACATGTCGAAGTCGCGCAGGAATGCGCTCAGGCCATAGACGTCGGAAAGGGCGATGCCCAGGTCGCCGCGGTATTCCTTGGCCCAGGCCTCCAGCGCCGCCACCTGCGAATCGCGCAAGCGCGGCCCCAGCGCCTGGTGGGCCTGGAGGTATTCATGCGCCAGCGTGCCCAGCGGGGTGAGGCCCAGCTTCCATGCCAGCCAGACATTGCTCGTACCCGCCAGCTGCGGCCCAAGGCCTTCGCGCAGCGTTTCCACCACCTCCGCATGCCACTCGCGCGAGAAGCGTCTGCGGGTGCCGTAGTCGGCAATCTTGCAGCCGTCGTAGTCGGCCGTGTCCCGCAACAGGGCGATCTTGTCGCGCAGTCGGCGGCGGCCTTCGGCCAGTTCCAGGCCACGATGCGTGTTGCGGAAATAGACCTCATTGATGATCGCCAGCAGCGGCACCTCGAACAGGATGGTGTGCAGCCAGGGGCCGACGATGCGAATCTCGATCTCGCCGTTGCCGCTTTCCGCCGGTTCGATCCGGACGTATTTCGAATTCAGCTGAAACAGCCCGAGGAAATCGATGAAATCGCTCTTGATGAAGCGCCAGCTACGCAGATAGGCCAGCTCCTCCTCCGTGAAGCGCAGGCGGCACAGCGCGTCCAATTCGGCACGGATCTCGTCGATGTAAGGCACCAGGTCGATACCCGGATTGCGGCATTTGAAGCGGTATTCGACCTGGGCGGCCGGGTATTGGTGCAGCACCACCTGCATCATCGAGAACTTGTACAGGTCGGTGTCGAGCAGCGAACTGATGATCATCGGGGATCCATGGGAGGGAGAAACGGCGCACGCGCCATGCCCGATTATCCCCAAGCGTCGCCGCCGAACGCGAGCCCGTAAAAATGAAAACCCCGGTAGCCAGGGGAGTAGCTACCGGGGTCTTGTCAGGCCGTCCTCTACAAAGAGGGGGAGAAAAAGAGGCGGCCCCCGACGACGCGATGAACTGCTCCGTCTCATGTCGCCTCACGGCGATACGATGGCTTAGTGCGGCCGGGCTGGACTTAGTTCAAGGGCAGATTTAGATCGGTTCAGGTTTCCGCAAGCTTCAGGCAAGCGAGCAGCGGAAGGCATACCTCCGCCCTCCGTCGGAACCCGTGGCCACATGCCACAATCTCCCGCTCCCCATCCACGGAAGGACCCCCGCCATGCCGCTGCTGCGCCGTCTCTGCCTGCTTGCGCTCTGGATCGCCTTGCCCGCCGGCGCCGCCGAGCTGAAGATCGATCTGGGCCACGGCGCCAGGACGCTGGAAAGCGCCCAACTGGCCGGACGGAAGGACGCGCGTGCGATCGATGTCGCCCAGGACGTGGCCTACCACAAGCCCATGCGCTACCGGGCCGTGCCGCTAAAGGCCCTGCTGGCCGGCGCCACGGCCGGCGATCACCTGCAATTCGTTGCCAATGACGGTTTCGCCGCCGAAATCCCGGCCGCCCTCATCCTTGACGGCCACGGCGCGGAGGCCTGGCTGGCCGTGGAAGACCCGGGCCAGCCCTGGCCTGCCCTCCCGGGCAAGACCCAGAGCGCCGGCCCCTTCTACGTGGTGTGGACCCGCCCGGAGGCGGGCGGCGTCAACCCGGAGCAGTGGCCCTATCAGTTGGCGGCGATCCGCAAGATGGATGAGGTCGCCACCCGGTTCCCGGCGATGGCGCCCGATCCGGCACTGCCGGCCGGCAGCCCCGAGCGACGCGGCTTCGAGGTGTTCCAGCGCATCTGCCTGGCCTGCCACACGCTCAACGGCCAGGGCGATGCGAAGCTGGGGCCGGACCTCAACCTTCCGTACAACCCGACCGAATACCTGCGCGCCGACCTGCTGCGCGCCTACGTCCGCGATCCCCAATCGCTGCGGCACTGGCCTCAGGCGAAGATGCCCGGCTTCGATCCGAAGGTGCTGAGCGACGCCGACCTGGACGCGCTGCTTGCCTACTTGCGCCACATGACCGGCCGCAAGAGCGGCCACTGACGCGGCGACTCAGCGCGCCGGCTCCTCCACGCCCATGCCGCCGGCTTTGTCCTGCAGATAGATGTCCATATCCAGCAGGTTCTGCTCGCGCGCCACCAGCACCGGCACCAGCATCTGGCCGGTCACATTGGTCATCGTGCGCATCATGTCGAGCACGCGGTCGATCGCGACCAGGTAACCGATGCCCTCCACCGGAAGATTGGCGGAGCTCAGCACCAGCGTCACCATCACCGTCGCCGTACCCGGCACGCCAGCGGTGCCGAAGGAACCCAGCACGGATGCCAGCAGGATCACGAAGTATTGCGAAGCTTCCAGGTGCAGACCGAAGTACTGCGCCACGAAGATCGAGCTGATCGCCGGGTAGATCGCGCCGCAGCCGTCCATCTTGATGCTGGCGCCCAGAGGCACCGCGAACGACGCGTAAGCCGGCGCCACGCCGAGGTTCTGCGTGACGCTGCGCAAAGCCACTGGCATCGAAGCAAAACTCGACGACGAGGTGAAGGCCACCTGCATCGCCGGAAAAACACCGCGGAAGAAACGTCGCGGACTGAGTCCATGGGACAGCAGCAAGCCGCCGTAGACCACGAAGATATGTATCCCACAGGCCAGGTACAGCGCCAGCACGAACTTGCCCAGCGGCAACAGCTTCTCGAAGCCATAGCCCGCCACCAGGGCGGCGATCAGGCCGAAGGTGCCGATCGGCGTCATCTCCAGCACGAACCGCGTCACCTGGATCATTGCGTCATTGGCTTCGCCGAACAGTTCGCGCAGGCGGACGGACTTCTCGCCGACCGTCACCAGCGCCAGGCCGAGCAGCGCGGCAAAGAAGATCACCTGGAGAATCTTGCCCTCGGACAGCGCACGGAACGGATTGGTCGGCACCACGTCGAGCAACACTTTCAGCGCTGAAGGAACTTCGCGCACCTTGTAGTCGGGGGCCTTGGCCAGCTGTCCCACGCCCAGTCCCGGGTCGGTCAGATGCCCGACGAGCAGGCCGACGCCTACCGCCAGCGCCGCCGTCACCGCGAACCAGAGGAAGGTGCGCCCGCCCAGTGCGGCCATTCGCTGCACGCCATGCAGGCTCGATACGCTGTTGACGACGGCAAAGAACACCAGCGGCACCGCGATCATCTTGATCAGCGACACATAAATGTCGCCCAGCGGCTGGAACCAAGGTGCCCCATCCTGGCCACAAGCCCAGCCGGCCAGTGCGCCGAGCACGAAACCCGCCAACACGCGCTTCCAGAAGCGGATACCGAGCCACCAGGAAACCAGCTTCAAGGACGTTCTCCGGCCGAGCGAAAGGCCCGACCATACACCCGTAACGGCCGTCTGGACGTCCATACGGCAACACAGCGTTTCTTCTCGGAAACGATCTCAGGGCGCCCGCAGGCCGTCTTTGGCGAATTCCGCGGACAGTTGGCGCAACGTGCGGTCGCGCGCTTCTTTCGGTTCGCGGGCAAGACGGCGCACGTCGGCGTAGAACAACGGCCACTGCCCTTCCGATCGCCGGAACAGCATGGCGAAGGCGGGTTTCCACTGGTCGTAGAGACCGAACGGAAGCAACCGCGCGTTATTGATCGGCGCGGCGACCCAGGCGTCATAGCGGTGGTCATCCGGCCAATGGGTTTCGCGCCACTGCCGATAACGCTCCCGGAACGCGGCGATTTCCGCCTGCTTGGCCGTCTCCAGGGCCGTATCGTCTCCGCCCTTGGCGTAGGCCTTGCGCAGACGTTCGCGCAGGTCCAGCACCAATCGTGTGAAATCGTCTTCTTCCGCCTGCGCCTGCCCCGATGGCGGCGGCAGGCCGCGCGATGTCCGCCACGCCTCCAGTCCCTGCTCCTGCACGAAGCTGGCGAAGGACTCGTTGAACGCGCTGTCGTCCTGCACGTAGATCAGCTGGTGCGCCAGCTCATGGAAAATGGTGCCCGCCAGTTCGTCGTCATCCCAGCGCAGCATGCTGCTGAGGATCGGATCGGAGAACCAGCCCAACGTGGAATACGCGGACACACCCCCTACGTAAACGTCGTCGCTCTTCTCCTTCAGCTTCGCCGCCTCGCCCTTGGCCTTGGCTTCGTCGAAGTAGCCCCTGTAAGCGACGCAACCGGCGATGGGGAAGCAATGCCGGACGGGATCCACCGAGTAGCGCGGCGTGGCGAATACGTTCCACACCACGTAGGGCCGGCCCAGGTCGACGTAGCGCGTGTAGCTGCGATTGTCGGGCAGGCCCAGCCGGACGGTGGCGAACCGGCGCGCCTGCTGCGCCAGCTCAAGGCGGCGCGCCAGTCGAGGATCGGTAGCCGGATCGGCGATGACCCGCGCCACCGCGCGCTGGTTGAACAGCAGCTCGCCCTGGCCATGGGCCACATGGGCGTAGTAGCGAAGCCCTCCGCAGGCGGATAGCGAAAGGCCCACCGCCACGAGAGCGATGAGCCTGTTCAGTCGTAGCGGCGCGGTCCGGCCCGGATATCCCATGCCGGCGATTGTGCCGGGCGTGGCGCTTGTCCGCTTTCGCGGGCAGGCCAGCCTGAACTCAGTGGCGATGGCCGTCCCAGTGGCCGCGGCCGCCGCCCCAGCCGCCGCGATGACCGCCGCGCCAGGAACCGCCACGATCCCAGTAACGGCCCCCGCGATCGT
>JBCNOA010000290.1:0-5533 GCA_039594095.1 Dyella sp. | reverse complement strand
CGAGCTGGAAGTGCTCGACGAAGGGCACAAGCATGCCGGCCACGCCAACGAGGGCAAGGGCCATTTCCACGTGCGCATCGTCAGTCCGGTGTTCGCCGGCAAGCCGCCGCTCAAGCGCCATCGCATGATCTATGCGGCCCTGGAAGGCCTGATGGACAACGGCATCCATGCTCTGTCCATCGACGCGCGTCCGCCGGACACGTAAAAGTCTTTCGGGAACACTGACATAGGGCGTATTCTTCACGCCATGTCCAGCTGCCGCCGCGCATTGCGACCCCGCCCCGCGTTTGGCACAGTGCCCCATCGCCCGTTTTCGCCGGGCCTTTCCCGTAGAGCTGCCGCGGATTCCGCATGCGCCTGACCACGATCAAACTCGCCGGCTTCAAGTCGTTCGTCGATCCGACCACCCTGCACCTGCCGACCAATATGACCGGCGTCGTGGGTCCGAACGGTTGCGGCAAGTCCAACATCATCGACGCCATCCGCTGGGTGATGGGCGAGAGCGCCGCCAGCCGTCTGCGCGGCGACTCGCTCACCGACGTGATCTTCTCCGGCTCCAACTCACGCAAGCCGGTGGGTCAGGCCACGGTCGAACTGATCTTCGACAACAGCGACGGCACCATCCAGGGCGAGTACGGCCAGTACGCCGAGATCTCGGTCAAGCGACAGGTCACCCGCGACGGCCAGTCCGCTTATTTCCTCAACGGCGCGCGCTGCCGCCGCCGCGACATCACCGATCTGTTCCTGGGCACGGGCCTGGGGCCGCGCAGCTACTCGATCATCGAGCAGGGCATGATCAGCCAGATCGTGGAAGCCGCGCCCGAGGAATTGCGCGTGCATCTGGAGGAGGCGGCCGGCATCTCCAAGTACAAGGAGCGCCGCAAGGAGACCGAGAGCCGCATCAAGTCCACCCGCGAGAATCTCGACCGCGTGAAGGACGTGCGCGACGAGGTGGACAAGCAGCTCGAGCACCTCAACCGCCAGGCGCGCGCCGCCGAGCGGTGGAAGGCGCTGAAGGAAGAGCAGACCCGCAAGGAAGCCGAACTCCGCGCTCTCGAGTACCGCGCCCTGAAGAGCCAGCACGACGGCGAAGGCGCAGGCCTGTCCGCCGCCGAGGTGGAGATCGAGAAGCGCGTGGCCGGACAACGCCACGTCGAAGCGCAACTGGAGAGCGTACGCGAGCGGCACACGGCTGCCAGCGAGCACCTCAACCAGGTCCAGGGCGAGGTCTACAAGGTCGGCGCGGAAATCGCGCGCGTCGAGCAGCAGGTGCGCTTCAACCGCGAGACCGCCGAGCGCCTGCAGCGCGCCCAGGGCGAGGCCGAGCGCGAACACGAGGAACTGGCCGCCCACATAGCCACGGACCGCGAGCAGATCGAAACCCTGCGCATGGCATTGGCGGAGGGCGAGCCGAAGCTCGAGGCCCTGCAGCAGATGCAGGACGACACCGCCGACGCCCAGCGCGACACCGAAACCAAGCTGGCCGACTGGCAGCAGCGCTGGGACGCCTATACCCGCACCGCTGGCGAGGCGAGCCGCGCCGCCGAGGTGGAACGCACCAAGCTGGCCTACCTGGACCGTCAGTCCGTCGATCTTTCCAAGCGCCGCGAAGCGCTGGAGAACGAACAGAAGGCCACCGACATCGAGGCGCTCGACGCCTCCTTCGAACAATTGCAGGGCGAGCATGACACTCAGCGCGAGCGGGTCGAAACGCTCGGCGGCATGCTCGACCAGCACAAGCTCAGCCACGAAAAGGTGCTCGACGAGGAGCGCCAGGTGCAATCCTCGCTCAACGAGGCCCGGCAGCAGCTGCAGACCGCGCGCGGCCGCCAAGCCTCGCTGGAGGCTCTGCAGCATGCCGCGCTCGGCCAGGAAGAAAGCGCCGCCAGCGGCTGGCTGGCGCGCCTGGGACTGGACAAGTCGCGCCGCCTCGGCGAGTCCCTGCAGGTGGAAGCGGGTTGGGAGACCGCCGTGGAAACGGCCTTGGCCGGCTTCCTCGATGCCGTGCTGGTGGATGGCGCCCATGATTTCGCCAAGGACTTCGGCGATCTGAAGGACGCCGACATCGCGCTGCTGGATGCCGCCGAAGGCGGCGCCAACACCGCCGGCACGCTCGCCGCGCACGTACGCGGCCCGGCCGCGGCCGTGGCCATCCTGAGCCATGTGCTCACCGCCGAGCATTTGGACGAGGCGCATCAGCGCGTCGCTGGGCTGTCCGCCATGGCGCCGTATCAGTCGGTGATGACGCGGACGGGCGAATGGCTCGGCCCGGGCTGGGCGCGGGTGCGTCGCGCTCAGGGCAATCAGGTCGGCGTGCTGGCGCGCGAGCGCGAGATGCGCCTGCTGGCCGAGCAGATCGCCACGCTGGAAGCGCGTATCGAAGAGGCCACCGGCCAGCTCGATGACCTGCGCACCCGCAAGTTCGAAGCCGAGCGCGCCCGCGACGATGCCCAGCGCGAGCTCTACAACGCGCACCGCCGGCAGTCCGAACTGGCCGGCCAGCTGCAGAGCCACCGCGGCAAGATGGAGACCGCCCGCGCGCGCGCAGAAAAAGTGGCCGGCGAGCTGAACGACATCATCAGCCAGTTGGACGAGCTGCAAACGCAGACTCGAGAGGCCCGCGCGCGTCTGGACGAATCGGTCAACCACATGGGCGACCTCGAAGACCAGCGCCGCGAACTCGAGAACGAGCGCCGCGCCTTGCTGGAGGCCCGCGAGGAGGCGCGCATGAACGCCCGCGAGGCGGCCGACCAGGCGCACGCACTCGCGCTCTCGCTGGAATCCAAGCGTTCCTCGCTGACCTCGCTGGAGCAGGCGCTGGCCCGCATGGAGACGCAGATCCGCCAGATCGAGTCCCGCCGCACGGAAATCGCCGACCAGCTCGCCGCCGGTTCCGATCCCATCGCCGAGCTGGAAGCCGAACGCCAGACCTACCTGGATCAGCGCCTGCTGGTGGACAAGCAACTGGTCGAAGCGCGGCGCGCGCTGGAGGACTGCGACGGCGAATTCCGCCGGCTGGAGCAGGAGCGCCAGCGCATCGAGCAGAGCCTCAACGCACTGCGCGAGAGCCTCTCGCAGAAGCGCCTCGCCGCACAGGCGCTGGAGCTGCGCGCGCAGCAGCTGGCCGAGGCGATCGCTGCCTCCGGCCTGGAGCTGGAGCCGCTGCTGGCCGAGCTTCCGCAAGACGTCGACGCCAGCCAATGGCGCGGGGCGCTCACCGATATCGCCCAGAAGATCCAGCGCCTGGAGCCGGTCAACCTGGCCGCCATCCAGGAGCACGCCGAGCAGAGCGAGCGCAAGACCTACCTCGACAACCAGCTCGCCGACCTCACCAGTGCCATGGAAACGCTGGAGGGCGCGATCAAAAAGATCGATCGAGAGACCCGCCAGCGCTTCAAGGAAACCTTCGATCGCGTCAACGCCGGCGTGCAGGAACTGTTCCCGCGCCTGTTCGGCGGCGGTCACGCTTATCTCGAACTGACCGGCGACGACTTGCTCGATACCGGCGTGGCCATCATGGCGCGGCCGCCCGGCAAGCGCGTGTCCAACATTTCGCTGCTGTCCGGAGGCGAGAAGGCGCTCACCGCGGTATCGCTCGTGTTCTCGATCTTCGGCCTGAACCCCGCGCCGTTCTGCTTGCTGGACGAGGTGGACGCGCCGCTGGACGAAGCCAACGTCGGCCGCTTCTCCAACATGGTGAAGGAGATGAGCGAGAAGGTGCAGTTCATTTTCGTCAGCCACAACAAGGCCACCATGGAGGCCGCGTCGCAGTTGTGCGGCGTCACCATGCGCGAACCCGGCGTGTCGCGCCTGGTGCAGGTGGACCTGGCCGAAGCGGCCAAACTCGCCGGCGCAGCCTGAGGAATCCCAGATGACCATGCAACTCGTGCTCGCCTTCGCCTGGAACCCGGCGGTCGGCATTCCCCTGTTCATCGTGGGCGTGATCGTGCTCGGCCTGATCTGGCTGTTCGGCCAGCCCAAGAAGGAGCAGGGCCGCCGCCGCATGCCCGCCGCGCCCGCGGGCGAGGAGCGCCGCGAGCCGACGTTCGGCGAAGTGGACGTGGCCGAGGACGAGATTCCGCATGTCGGCACGCGCGACGATTTTCGCCTCGATCCGCTCGACGAGCCTTCGCCGCATCAGGGCGAACTGGATGTCGGCCTGCGCGAGGAGCTCGAAAAGCTCGGCGCGACGCTTTCCGGCGAGCGCGTAGCGCCCGCGCCGGTGAGCAAGCCGATGGGTGCGGCGGCCTCCATCATCGAGGCGCTACGTGCGCCGCCGGAACAGTTCCTGGCCGCGCAAGGGCATAGCCCTGCGCCGGCGGAACCCGCGCCGCGCGCTCACGCTCCCATATCGGCACCGGCCCCCGTGGCCGAACCCGCGCCAGCACCGGCGCCCGCCGCGCCGCGCGTGCAGGCGCGCTCGGAAGTCGGCCGGCGTCCCGCCCAGATGCCGGTGGAACGCATCGTGACCCTGTTCGTGGTCGCGCGCGAGGGTGCCGTGTTCCATGGGCCCGATCTCATCGTCGCGGCCGAGAAGGCGGGCCTCGAGTTCGGCGACATGGGCATCTACCACCGTCTGCTGGACGGTAAGCGCGAGCACGGACCGATCTTCAGCGTGGCCAACATGCTCAAGCCGGGTAACTTCGATCTGACCCGTCTAGAGGCCCTGCGCACGCCGGGGCTGAGCTTCTTCATGACTCTGCCGGCGCCGGTGCCCGCGCTGGATGCCTGGGACACCATGCTGCCGACGGCGCAGCGGCTGGCCGAACTGCTGGATGGCCAGGTGCTCGACGAAGAGCGCAATGCGCTCGGGCGGCAGCGCATCGCGCACATCCGTGACGAGCTGCGGGGATGGGACCGCGACCACGAGGGCAAGGAAATCATCTTCGGTCGTTGATCGCGGATTTCGCCGAGCGCCGACGCCAAGCGGTCGCCGGGCGTCGGCGCTTTCGTTTGCGTGCACCGTCCACGCTCTGTTGGAGGAGCGAGGAGGGCATCGGGGAAGGGGCTTCCAGCCCGGACGTCGCTGGGTCGTGCTGCCTCCTTCTCCTATCCGACCGTCCCCCTTCCGACCGCCAAGGTCTTTCCCGCAGAGGCGAGAGCCTCGCGCGGAAGTATGGCGATGGTGCCGCTCAGCCCGATCCCGATGCCTTCCACGCTCGTCTGGCGGAGCGTCCGGCCTCGCGTCTTTTTATCGTCCATCGCGTGACGGACGCTCGCGGAGGCTTCGATGAAGTCGCGGATAAGCCTCGGACGCCAGGCCTCGGCCGGGCCGGCTTCGAGCCCCGGAGGCCGTTTTGGCCTTGAAAACAGCTCTCGGGCACGGCCGAGGTGCCAAAAACACCATGCCGTAAGACACATTTATGCGTTTGCGTCTTGGCGGCATCGCTCGCTTGCCATACATTCCACCTGCCGAAAGGCACCGGTTAAACCACACCCATCAAAACTACGGGGAATGTATGGCCAAGAAAGCCGCCAAGAAGACCACCGCCAAGGCTGCCGCCAAGCCGGCCGCGCCGAAGCCGATCAAGGA
>JBCNOA010000029.1:0-27551 GCA_039594095.1 Dyella sp. | reverse complement strand
GCGCTGATCGTGCTGCTCGCCCACATCGGCAGCTACGTGCCGGCGAGCCGCGCGACCATCGGGCCGGTCGACCGCATCTTTACCCGCATCGGTGCGGGCGACGACCTGTCGCGCGGCCAGTCCACCTTCATGGTGGAAATGAGCGAGACGGCCAATATCCTGCACAACGCCACCGAGTCCAGCCTCGTGCTGATGGACGAGGTGGGGCGCGGCACCAGCACCTACGACGGCCTCGCGCTCGCCCGCGCGGCGGCCGTCCATCTGGCCGCGAGCAGCCGCGCCTACACCCTGTTTGCTACGCACTACTTCGAGCTGACCGAGCTGGCTACCGAATACTCGACCATCGCCAATGTGCATTTGGATGCCGTCGAGTACGGCGACCAGTTGGTCTTCATGCACGCCGTGAAGGAGGGCCCCGCCAACCGCAGCTTCGGCTTGCAAGTGGCCGCGCTGGCCGGCCTGCCCAAGTCGGTGATCGCCGATGCGCGGCGCACACTGGCGGAACTGGAGCGCGGCATGCACCAGCATGCTTCCGCGGCCAGACCTCAGGCCGATACGTCGCCGCAACTGGGCTTGTTCGCGCCGCAGGAACCTTCCGCCGCGGAACGCGCCCTGGCGGACGTCGATCCGGACGCGCTGACGCCTCGCGAGGCCCTGGACGTGCTCTATCGCCTCAAGGCCCTGCTTTGAGGCCAGCGCACCGGTAGCGCCGCATGGCGCTACCGGATCCTTTCCTTACGCGGCCACCGGCAGCGGCTCGGGGAACGGCTCGCGCCACGCGGGCAACGTCATCATCCGCTCGTGCCAGCGCTGGATATGGGCGAACTCACCGATCGGCAGGCGCGCCTGCTCCGCCCACGGCAGGAGCACGCCGACGCCGAAGTCCGCGATGCTGAGCTTGTCGCCGACCAGGTAATCGCGGTCTTGCAGATGTGCGTCCAGCACGGCCGCGAAGCGCCGGAAGAAGTTCGTCGCCTCTTCCACCGCGGCCGTGTTCGGCTCGCCCATGCCCAGGTACGGCTTGATGACGTGCTCGAAGTACAGCGAGCTGCCATGCCGCGAGAAATGCGCGATATCCCAGGACAACCAGCGCAGCACTTCCACCTGGCTCGCCGCGTCCGCAGGCCACAGGTCAGAACCGGCCTTGACGGCGAGGTGCGCCATGATCGCGGTGCTCTCCCACAGATGCACGTCGCCGTCCACGAGCACCGGCACCTTGCCGTTGGGGTTCTCCGCGAGGAACGCGGGCGTCCGGTGCTCGCCGCGACTTAGGTCCACCCTGACGTACTCCACCGGCGAACCGAGGTACTTCGCGACGGCGCAAGCTTTGCGCGGATTCATCGTCTCTGCGTAGTACAGCTTCATGTCACTGCTTCCTTAGTGAGGGGCCATGCCCCGGGGACAGGAGCAAGTGTCTCCGCCGGTTACATATGTTCAAGAACATTTTCAGTTCCCGGAGTACGCTGCCGCCCTCGCCACTGCACCGCCAGCCGTCATGCCCTACACCGCCGAGCACAAGCAAAAGACCCGACAGCGCATCGTCGAGTGCGCGCGCGAGCTGTTCAACCGCAGGGGATTCGCCGACGTCTCCATCGACGAGATCATGCAGCGCGCGGGCCTGACCCGCGGCGGCTTCTACAACCACTTCAAGGCCAAGGAGGAGCTCTATGCGGAAGCGCTCTCCATCTATCTGAACTTCGATCCTTCGCATCGCTGGAGCGGTATCGAATTCGACGCATGCGCCTGTGGCGCGCAGGCGGCTCGCCAAGTGGCAAGCATCTATCTCTCGGCCGAGCACCTGAGCGACGTTGAGGGACATTGCCCCCTGATCGCCCTACCCTCCGACACGGCGCGCGCCGGCCCGCGCGTACGGCAGGCCTACAGCGAACTGATCGAGCATCTGGCCGCGATGATGGCTGCGGGTGCCGAAGGACGAACCGAGGCACAGGCGCGCGAACGCGGGCTGGCCATTACCGCGCTGTGCGTGGGCGGCATGGTGCTGGCACGCACCATCGACGATCCGGCGTTCAGCGAAGAAATACGCCGAGCCGCGCTGGCTCAGGCATTGGAACTGATCGGTCCCGGACACGCCAGGACGCCTTGAAGCGTGAAGCACTCGCCGAGGCGGCCTCCATGACGGACTGAACGGGCCCGCCGGAGGCGATGAGGTCGAGAGAAACGACCGGTTGCGTATCCCTGGATTCGACGAAGCCCGCCGTCAGGCGGCGATGCCAGCTACGGACTCGGGTACCGCGTTCTCTTCAGGCATGGGCGGAGCGGCGATTTCGCGAACGATCTCGCGCGCCGGCAGGCGGCCGGTCAGCACCAGCTTGTGGATGCATGTCGTAAGTTCCGGTCGGCCGAACGGCTTCTTGATGAAATCGTCGGCGCCGAAACGCTGTACGTAGAACTGCTCCGTGGCCTGCGGGTTGCCGCTGATCATCACGATCGGAATGTCACGGGTCAGCGGGTCGTGCCTGAGCGTCCTCAGCACGGCGAAACCATTGATGCCGGGCAGCACGATGTCCAGGAAGATCAGAGCCGGTTGCTCGTCGCGCGCGAGGTCCAGCGCGCTCTCGCCGTCGGCGGCTTTCAGCGTCGCGTAGCCTTCGTGGTTCAGGTGCTTCCCGAGCACGGCCAGCATGGTCGGCGAGTCGTCGACCATCAGTACGCGGGTGCCTTCCGGCGCGCGAAGCCGCTGCGGCTCCGCCGAAACGTGCGATGTGGCGCCGAGCAGGCGCTTGAAGAATCCCATTCCCGACATGACGAGCCCCCCTTTCAAGGCACGCGTCCGGACAGGAACACGCCATCGCGCCGCGCCGGACTGATGCGAATGCTCGCTCAGGCGTGCCGAACAATCTGCGAAACGCTGCTCAACCAGAGTCTTTGAGCCGTCGCAATTCGCGGCGTTCCTGCTTGTCCGGGCGACGCAAAGGCCCGGCGGCGCCGATCAGCCGCCGTTGCTCGCGCGCCGCCTCGCGGGCGGCGATGCTGGCTTCGGTTTCCCGATAGAGCACCTGCGCCGAGGTGGCCGGCCCGCGTCGTTCGGACAGCTCCAGCACTTCCACCTCCAGACGTTCCTCGCCGCGGGTGATCCGGACCCTGTCGCCAGGACGGAGCGTCTTGGCCGGCTTGCAGCCGGCGTCGTTGACGGCGATCTTGCCGCCGTCGATGGCTTGCTTGGCGAGACTGCGGGTCTTGAAGAAGCGCGCGGCCCAGAGCCAGACGTCCGCGCGCACGGCGGCTAGAGGATAGGTTTCGGTCATGGCGCCATTATCGCGCCGGCTCATCCGCCGAGCAGCAGATTGCCCAGCGGTACGGTGACGAGCGAGAGCACGATGCCCGCGCCGAGCACCGTATTGGCGAGCTGAGGCTCGAGGTCGTGCTCGTCGGCCAGAATGGCCGCCGAAATCATCGGCGCCATGGCTGCCTGGAGCACGCCGACGGTAAGCACTAGCCCGCCAACGCCTGCAGCGACGCCGAGGACCAGACTGATCAAGGGCGCCAGCATCAGCTTCCAGGACAACCCCAGCGCCAGAGGCAAGCCCTGCCGCTCGCCGAGCCGGAAGCGGAATTGCAGGCCCACCGAAAACAGCGCCAGCGGCGTAAGCGTCGCGCCCACCTGCCCGAGCATGCCGTCGACTAGTGCGGGCCAGCCGCCCAACAGGCCTGCGGCGGCGCCGGCGACCAGCGCCAGAAAGGCCGGAAAGGTCAGGATACGGCGGACGATCCGGCCCGGCTGCGGTGAGCGCCCTGCATAAAGATTGGCTACCACCACGCCTGCCGAGGCCAGCAGCGGAAAACAGCCCAGCTGGTCCGCGACCACGGCGAGCGTGAGGCCCTCGCGACCGTGCAAGGCCTGCATCATGGGATAACCCATGAATGAGGTATTGCCCAAGCCGCAGACCAGGGTCAGCGCGCCGATCCTGCCGCGCGGCCAGTGCAGCCAGCGCCCCAGAAAAGCGAACAGCCCCCAGGCGCCAAAGAAAGTGATCCACATGGTGGCGACCGGGAACCACAGGTCCGGATCCATCTTCACCTTCGGCACCAGCTGCAACACCAGGGCCGGCAGCGCGACGTTGATCACCCACCAGTTGATGCCATGTACCGTGCCGGCGGGCGGCCGTGCGAAGCGCTTGACCAGGATGCCCAGCAGCAGGCAGGCGAACAGCAGCGTCAGGGCAGTCATCGGTTCCGGAAGGCGGATATGGCGCGCCTAGTGTCGCAGCTCAGAGGAGCGGCCACGACCGGAGCGGGCCAACACCTGCCCCCATTGCCCAGCAGGGCAGGACTTTGGGGCCGGTTTTACCAGGTGATTCAGGCACCGCATCCACCGAAGGAACTTGCGCATTGACAGGCTCTCCCGGCCGGGATCAGAGTCCCAGGTTGCGGGAGGAAGCTGTATCTCGTGGCCCTCGGCCACACCCAGACAAGGAGCCAGCTATGAAGCGATTTCGTTTCCTCGCGGTGGGCCTGCTCGTGGCCGCGTCCCAAGCGGCGATGGCCGGCGGTTCGGTGGGTACCAGCGGTTCGCTGAACGATTTTCCCCTGAAGACTCTGCCAGTCCTCGTCAGCGTCGATGCCGCCGGCAAGGTGACCGACGCATCGCCGGCCTTGCAGCTGCCGCCCGCGATCCAGCGGCTTCTGCTGACCAATCTCAATGAAATGATCAGCGGCCCGGCGGAATGGAAAGGCAAGGCGATCAGCAGCCAGTGCATCATCAATGTCGCGCTGCAGGCCTCGCCGCGTGACGACGGCAAGTTCGATGCCGGCTTCGCTTATCTGTCCAGCCAGCCCGTTCCCAACGGCAGGTGGCACTGGGTGAATCTGGATGGCCGGCGCTTGATGCTGGCCAACGACGATTACCCCCGCGGCCGCTTCAATCCCGAGCATTTCAGCGGCGGGCAGTACCATCCTGCGTTCACTCCGCCGCCCTCGATGAGTGCTCCGTCCATGCCGGCGATGTCCTCGCCTGCCGCCGCACCGGCAGCGGCCAGGGGGCGTTGAATCAAATCGTCGGACTGAACCGGCAGAAACGAAAAGCCCGCCGTTTTGGCGGGCTTTTCGTTTCAGAGGCGAGATAGCTCAACCCAGCAGCACGCGATTCATGCGCTGCACGAACGCAGCGGGATCCGGCAGCTGGGCTCCCGCGGCGATCTCCGCCTGCTCCAGCAGAAGATTGGCCAAGTCGCCCGCTTTGGCTTGATCGGCTTCCGCTTCGACCCGCTGCAGCAAGGCGTGCCGCGGATTGATCTCGAGCGTGGGCTTGCTGTCCGGCAGGTCGTGCCCCGCCTCGCGCAGGAGACGCGCGAGGTGCGGCGCCATCTCGTAATCGGACAGAGCCAGGCAGGAGGGCGAATCGGTGAGGCGGGCCGAGACGCGCACGTCCTTCACCCGGTCGCCCAGCAGATCCTTGAGTTTCTTGAGCAGCGGTTCGGCGGCCTTGGCGGCCTCCTCCTGCTTCTGCTTGTCCGCCTCGTCGAGCGGCAGCTCGCCCTTGGCGACGTTCTGCAGTTTCTTACCCGCGTATTCGTTGAGACTGCCGAGCATCCACTCATCGATGCGGTCGGACATCAGCAGCACTTCGATGTCCTTGGCCCGGAACGCCTCCAGCTGCGGGCTGCCGGCCGCGGCGGCATGGCTGTCGGCGGTGATGTACCAGATGGTGTCCTGACCGACGGCCATGCGCCCGATGTAGTCGTCCAGCGAGACCTTCTGCGCCGAGCCTTCGCCCTTCGTGGACGCGAAGCGCAGCAGCTTGGCGATGCGCTCGCGGTTGGCGTGATCCTCGGCGATGCCTTCCTTGAGCGTATTGCCGAAGGCCTTGTAGAAGGTGGCGAACTTTTCCGGCTCATCGCGCGCCATCTTCTCGAGCAGGTCGAGCACGCGCTTCACGCAGGCGCCCTTGATGCGTTCCAGCTGGCGGTTCTGCTGCAGGATCTCGCGGCTGACATTGAGCGGCAGATCGTCCGCGTCGACCACGCCGCGCACGAAGCGCAGGTAGTTCGGCAGCAGTTCCTCAGCCGCGTCCATGATGAAGACGCGCTTGATGTAGAGCTTCAGTCCCTTGCGCTCGTCGCGCCCGCCCATCATCAGCTCGAACGGTGGCTGCGATGGGATGTAGAGCAGCGTGGTGAAGCTCTGGCTGCCCTCGACGCGGTTGTGCGCCCAGGCCAGCGCATCGTTGAAATCGTGGCCCAGTGACTTGTAGAAGCTCTGGTAGTCCTCATCGCTGATCTCCGACTTGGGCTTGGTCCAGAGTGCGGAGGCCGCGTTGGCGGTGTCCCATTCGTCGCCCGGCTTGCCGTCGACTTCCTTCGGCATGCGGATCGGGAAGGCGACATGATCGGAATAGCGGGTGATCAGCGACTTGAGCGTCCAGGGATTGAGGAACTCGTCCTCGTCGGCCTTCAAATGCAGGACGACCGCGGTGCCCCGTTCGGGCAGCTCCAGCTTTTCCAGCGAGTACTCGCCCTTGCCGTCGCTTTCCCACTTCACTCCCTCACCGGCCGGCGCACCGGCATGGCGGGTGAGCACGGTCACGCGGTCGGCCACCACGAAGGCGGAATAGAAGCCCACGCCGAACTGGCCGATGAGGCGGGCGTCGGTCTTCTGCTCCGCGCTCATGGCCTCGAGGAAGCGGCGCGTGCCGGAGCTGGCGATGGTGCCGATGTTGGCGATCACTTCGTCGTGGGTCATGCCCACGCCGTTATCGCGTACCGTCACCGTGCGGGCTTGCGGATCCCAGCTGACATCGATGTGCAGTTCGCCCTCGCCGGCCAGTAGCTCAGGCCGGGCGATGGATTCGAAACGCAGCTTGTCGCAGGCGTCGGAGGCGTTGGAAATCAGCTCGCGGAGAAAGATTTCCTTGTGCGAGTAGAGCGAATGGGTGACCAGATGCAGGACCTGGGCGACTTCGGCTTCGAATTTGCGGGTTTCGACGTTGGCGGTAGTCATGGACGCTGTCGTTGCGTGGATGGCTGTCGTGGTGGCGTGAAATGAAGGAAGCGAACGCTACGGGCGCGGCTTCCGGAAGAAAATCGTAGGCGCTCAGGCCTGTTTCTGCAGCGCCGCGATGCGCTCTTCCAGCGGTGGGTGGCTCATGAAGAGGCGCTGGAAGCCCGAGGCCAGGTGCCCGGAGATGCCGAAGGCGGCCATGGTCTGCGGCAGCGTGCTTTCTCCGTGGTTGGCCTGCAGACGCTGCAGCGCGGAAATCATCGACCCGCGACCGGCCAGTTTGGCGCCCGCGGCGTCGGCGCGGAACTCGCGCCAGCGCGAGAAGGCCATCACGATCATCGAGGCGAACAGACCAAATACCAGCTGCAGCACCATCACGGACACGAAGTAGCCGATGCCGGTGCCCTCCTCCCGGTCGCGGCCGCCGGACATCCAGCTGTCCACTACCCGGCCGACCAGGCGCGCCGCCACGATCACCAGGGTGTTCAGCACGCCCTGGATCAGGGTCAGCGTGACCATGTCGCCGTTGGCGACGTGGCCGATCTCATGGCCGAGCACCGCCGACACCTGCTCGCGGTCCATCTGCTGCAGCAGACCGGTGCTCACCGCGACCAGCGAGCTGTTCTTGGTCATGCCGGTGGCGAAGGCGTTCATTTCCGGCGCATCGTAGATCGCCACCTCGGGCATGCCGATGCCTGCGTTCTGGGCGTGTCGGCGCACGGTCTCGACCAGCCAGCGTTCGGCCTCGTTCTGAGGCTGCTCGATCACGCGCGCGCCGGTGGACATCTTGGCCATCCACTTGGACATGGCCAGCGAAATGAAGGCGCCGCCCATGCCGAAGATGGCAGCGTAGGTCAGCAATCCCCCCATGCCGCCCAGTCCGCGCGAAGCGGCCCACTGGTCCACGCCGAACAGGCGGCAGACGATGCTGAGGAGGAAAAGAACGGCGAGGTTGGTCAGGACGAACAGGACGATGCGTCGCATGGCTGTCTCTCTGGGCAGTCATGAAAAAGGAAGCGGCGGGTGCCGCCCGGGAAAAATCGTGGCGATGCGCTCCGGTTTCAAGTGGCCGACCGCGACCGGCACCGCGCAGGATGACGGCGGCGGCCCCGTACAATGGCCGGATGACCTACCGCGGACGCTTCGCTCCCTCTCCGACCGGCCGGCTCCACTTCGGTTCCCTCGTCGCCGCGCTGGCCAGCTGGCTTTGCGCGCGCCACGCGGGTGGGCGCTGGCTAGTCCGGATGGAAGATATCGATCCGCCTCGCGAAGCGCCCGGCTCCGCCCACGACATCCTCGCGGCACTGCCTGCGTTCGGTCTGGTCGCCGACGAACCGGTGGTGTTCCAGTCCCAGCGGCTGGACGCCTACGAAGCCGCTTTCCGCCGGCTACGCGACGACGGCCACGTCTTTCCCTGCTGGTGCAGCCGCGCCGACCTGGCGGCGGCCGGCGGCATGCATCGCGACGGACGCTGCGTCGCCCCGCCCGATCCCTCGCGGCCGCCGGCGTGGCGCCTGAAGGCGCCGGATCTGGACGTGAGCTTCGAGGATGCGCTCCAGGGCACTCAGCGCCAGAACCTGCGCGAATCGGCCGGCGACTTCGTGGTGAAGCGAGTGGAGGGCTTCTATGCTTACCAGCTGGCCTGCGTCGTGGACGATGCCTGGCAGGGAGTGACCGAAGTCGTGCGCGGCAACGATCTGCTGGATTCGACCCCGCGCCAGATCTGGCTCCAGCGCTGCCTCGATCTGCCGACGCCGAGTTATCTCCACCTACCGCTCGCCGTCGACGAGGCGGGACGCAAGCTGTCCAAATCCGAGGGTGCGCATCCCGTGGATCCGGCCGATCCGTTGCCGGCGCTGCGCCGCGCCCTGCGCTTCCTCGACGTGCCGGACGACGGCGTCCCGAACGACCCCGCAGACGATCGTCCGGAACGATGGCTGTCGCTTGCGCTCGAACGCTTCGATCCGCGTTGTTTGCCGCACTGCAGCGAACGCACCGCGGCATGAACCGCTAACGTTTGGCGGCATAAACCGCTATAAAGAACCCACTGCCTCAACCCATCGCCTCGCGCGGCCGGCAGCATCCCTCCGTAGACGAATTGCCATGTTTCCCGTTCAACATGGCTCGGCCCGGCAGGATCGGGTCCTGAGGCTTTCTTCGCGGATATCTTGGAGGCAACGCATGACGCAGCGCACGGCATTGGTCACGGGTGGCACGGGTGGCATCGGCACCGCCATCGTTCGATATCTGGCCCGTCAGGGCCATCGCGTCGCCACCAACTATCGCGACCCTGCCAAGGCGGACGCGTGGCGCGCGGCAATGACGCAGGAAGGCGTCGACGTGTACCTGGTGCAAGGTGACGTCTCCGACCCGGCCTCCTGCGAAAACATGGCCAGGGACGTGGAGGCGCAGCTCGGCCCGATCGAGATCCTGGTCAACAACGCGGGCATCACCCGCGACACCACCTTCCACAAGATGACCTACCAGCAGTGGACAGACGTGGTGAACACCAATCTCAACGCGTGCTTCAACGTCACCCGTCCGGTGATCGACAACATGCGTTCGCGCAAATGGGGCCGCATCGTGCAGATCAGCTCCATCAACGGCCAGAAGGGCCAGTACGGCCAGGCCAACTACGCGGCCGCCAAGGCCGGCATGCACGGCTTCACCATCTCGCTGGCCCAGGAAAACGCCAAGTTCGGCATCACGGTGAACACGGTCTCACCGGGCTATGTGGCGACCGATATGGTGATGGCCGTGCCGGAAGAAGTGCGCGAGAAGATCGTCGCGCAGATCCCGCTGGGTCGCCTCGGCAAGCCGGAAGAGATCGCTCACGCGGTGGCCTTCCTCACCGGCGAGGACGCCGGTTGGATCACCGGCACCAATCTGGCGATCAACGGCGGCCACTACATGGGCTGGTAAAACGGCGGGTTGGTAAGGCGAAGGTCCGGCAAGACGACTGCCGGATCGCCCACACGGGCAGGCCTCGCGCCTGCCCGTTCGTTTTTCAGGCTTTCTTTTCCAGCACCTTTTCCAGCGCCTTGCCCACCGCGGCGAACGCGAAGGTGCCGGTCACATGGGTGGCGGCGCCCAATCCTCCGCCGCAGGCCAGATTCAAGGCATCGCCGCCGGGCGGACGCGTCCCGCAGACCGTGCCGTCCAGCTGCGGATACTGCACGTTCTGCAGCGAGTACACCGCCGACACTCCGAAGTAGCGATCGGGGTTGCGCGGAAAACCAAAATCCTGGCGCAGCTTCTTCCGGATCAGGCTGAACATCGCGTCGTGCTCGGTGCGCGACAGGTCGCGCACACGAATCATGGTCGGATCGGTACGCCCACCGGCCGAACCCACGGTCACCATGGGCAGCTTGCGGCGGCGGCACCACGCGATGGCCTCCAGCTTCACGCGGAAGGAGTCGCACGCATCCAGCACCACGTCATAGCCGCGGTCGAGCAGTTCGTCCAGCGTGGACGGCGTGAGGAAGCGCTCGATCGCATCCACCTGGATGGCAGGGTTGATCGCCTTGGTACGCGCAGCAATGACCTGGACCTTGGATTTACCGTATTCACCGTCCAGCGCGTGCAACTGCCGGTTGGTATTGGACACGCAGACCTCGTCGGCATCGATCAGCGTGAGATGCCCCACGCCGCTGCGCGCCAGCGCCTCGGCCGCCCACGAACCGACGCCGCCGATGCCGATCACGCACACATGTGCCTGACGGAGGCGCTCGACACTGCCGACGCCATAGAGACGCTCTACGCCCTGGAAGCGTTCGGCGGGAAAAGGCGCCTCGCTCATGCGCGCGCTCCGCGGGCCGCGCAGGAAAGCTCGAATGGATCGTGCATCGTCATCGACTCAGGGGGAAAGACCGGAAGCCGCGCATTTTAGCGAGGAGCCCGCACGGACGCCGGAAAGGGCTGTGCTACCCTCGCGAACTCTTTGTTTCCCGGATGGAAAGACAAGCATGCGCGCAGCCCTACTGATCGTGCTCGGCCTGGCGATCGGCATCGTCGGCACCGTCTTCGCGATGAACGCACTGAAAGAGCGGAACCCGTTTCCGCACGCGGTGATGGCGGTCATGGCCCACCACTCCGGCGAGTTGCGCAATGCGATCAAGTCCCAGCGCTGCGACGCGATCTCGAACCGGGAGCACCTGGAGCGCCTGCTTTCGACCTCGGCCGATATCGTGCCGGCCTTTCCGGGCACCGATCAGGGCTTCGCCGACGAAGCCGCGCAGTTGCGCACTCGCCTGCAGTCCGCCGCCCAGGCCGCACCCGCCGATTGCGCCGCGCTGGCGGTGGCGCTCAAGCCGGTGGGCGAAACCTGCCAGTCTTGCCATCAGAAGTACCGGTAACGGCCGCCGCGCGCTGTCGCCACCTTGCACGCGCCGCCCGGCCATGGACGGCGACGGACTCAGAGCTTCACCCTGCCCCGCAGGACATCCCAATACATCACCCAATCCCCGATCAGGCTGTAGAGCGGATGGCGGAAAGTCGCCGGCCGGTTCCTCTCGAACGCGAAATGCCCGATCCAGGCAAACCCGTAGCCGGCGACGGGAGCCAGCCACAGCCAGGCCCATCGGCCGGTGAACAGCGCCAGCGCGATCACCAACAGCACCAGCGTGCTGCCGGCGAAGTGCAGGCGCCGGCAATTCCGGTCGCGGTGTTCGCTCAGGTAGAACGGATAGAACTCGCGGAAGCTGGCGTAGCCGGACATGGTCGTTCCCTCTTGAAGCGCCTGAGCCTAGCGTCGGGGATGCGCGGGCGCACGCGCGCCCGCAACAACGGTCTCAGCGGGAAGGCAGGGGAATGAACTCCTCTTCGTCGCCGGCCACCTTGCCGTAGCGCTGCTCCTGCCATTCGAGCTTGGCCTGTTCGATGCGCTCCTTCCGGCTGGAAACAAAGTTCCACCACAGGTGCCGTTCGCCATCCAGCGGCGCACCGCCGAACAGCATGACGCGGCTGAGCGCGGTGGCCTTCAGCGGCGCGGCGGTGTCTCCCGTCTGAGCGGCCGCCTGCGTGGCGGATACGGTCAAGTCGCCCCAGCTCACTTCGCCCTCGATCACGCAGACGCCGCGTTCGACGTGTTCTTCCGGCCACGCCAGCTCGGCACCAGCCGCCAGAGTCGCTTCGATGAAGAACATCGGCGCGAACACTTTCACCGGCGAACGCTCGCCATAGGCGGTGCCGGCGATCAGCACCAGGTCGGCGCCGTCGCGGCGGATGCGCGGCAATGCGTCCGCGTCGTGATGATGGAATTCCGGTGCGATTTCCTCGTCGCGCTGCGGCAAGGCTACCCATACCTGCACGCCATGCATGCGCTGGCCATCGCGGCGCTGGTCGGGCGGCGTGCGCTCGGAATGGGCGATGCCGCGCCCCGCGGTCATCCAGTTCACTTCGCCCGGCCGGATGTCGGCCAGGCTGCCCACGCTGTCTCGATGGCGGATCGCGCCGTCGAACAGCCAGGTCACCGTAGCGAGGCCGATGTGCGGATGCGGCCGCACGTCCATGCCCTTTCCCGGCGCGAAATCGACGGGGCCGATCAGGTCGAAGAAAACGAACGGCCCCACGTGGCGGGCCAGCAGTACCGGCAGCAGGCGGCGCACCTGGAAGCCATCGCCCAGGTCATGCAAGCGGCCGTCAATCAGGATCGGGTTTTGTTCCACGTCGTGTTTCCTCGTCACCAGGCCCGGCGATATTGCGCCGGAGCTTCTATCTTCGCACCCAGGACCTCCGCGGCGCGGCGCGGGAAGTAGGGATCCCGCAGGCTCTCGCGCGCGATCAGCACCATGTCGGCGTCGCCTTGCGCAACGATGCGCTCGGCCTGCTCCGGTTCGGTGATCAGACCGACTGCGGCCGTGGCGATGCCGGCCTCGCGGCGAACGCGTGCGGCAAACGGTACTTGGTAGCCGGGGCCCAGCGGAATCTTCACGTGGGGAACCAGTCCGCCACTCGAGACGTCGATCAAGTCCACGCCCAGTGCCGGCAATTCGCGCGCGAGCCGCACGCTCTGTTCGATGTCCCAACCGCCCTCATGCCAGTCCGTGGCCGAGATGCGGACCCATAGCGGCAGTTCGGCAGGCCAGACCTCGCGCACGGCAGAGACGACTTCACGCAGCAGCCGCGTGCGGTTCTCGAAGCTGCCGCCGTAGGCATCGTCGCGCCGGTTGCTCAGGGGCGAGAGGAACTGGTGCAGTAGGTAACCGTGCGCGCCGTGGATCTCCACCAACCGGAAGCCCGCGGTCAGTGCGCGCTCCGCAGCACGGCGGAAATCGTCGACGACCTTGCGCAGCCCCGCCTGATCGAGCGCGACAGGCGTGTGCCATCCATCGTCCAGCGGAATGGCGGAAGGCGCCACGGTGGTCCATGCCCCTTCCGTCAGTGGGCCGCCGCCTTCCCAAGGGCGCTGCGCGCTCGCCTTGCGGCCGGCGTGCGCCAGCTGCACGCCGGCAACGGCGCCCTGGGAATCGATGAAGCGCGTGATCGGCCGCCACGCATCGCGCTGCGCATCGTTCCAGAGCCCGACGTCATGCGCCGAAATGCGCCCTTCGGCGGACACTGCAGTAGCTTCCGCGATGACCAGCGCGGCCCCTCCGGCGGCACGGCTGCCGAGGTGGACCAGATGCCAGTCATCCGGCAGGCCATCGGTCGCGGAGTACTGGCACATGGGCGAGACGGCGATACGGTTACGCAGCGTCAGGCCACGCTGGACGAAGGGGGTAAAAAGGGACATGCGAGGCATCCGGAGAGTTGCAAAACCGGGAAATGCCGGCGGAGCAGGCTCGCTTCAAGAGACGGCGCGTCGGTTGTCCGGCAAACAGACGTCCGCCAGCGCGTTCACCACCTGCCCAGCCACCGCCTCGGGAGCTTTCATCCAGGAAAAATGATCGGCCGCGCCCTGCAATTCATTGGGGCCGAGCACGATGCGCATCTGGCGTGCGTGGGGCATCTTGGCCAGCAGCCAGTCCAGCGACGACGCAGGGCCGAGCCAGTCGTCACGCAGGCGCACGGCCGTCAACGGCAGATCGACCCGGGCCAGGGCAGCTTCCAGATCTTCGGGCATGCCGGCGGCAGCGTAGCGTCCGGTGCGCCCGCTCAGCGCCCAGTCCGCGATCACACCCTTGGCTTCATTGCCCCCGAAACCCAGCCGCCGGCCCGGGAAATGCCCCATGCATCGCGCCAGCCACGGCGCCAGCGCGTAAAAGCCACCCACTACCATGCTGTGACGGAAGCTCCGCCAATAAGGCGATCCGCTCGCGACCAAGGCCAACCCATCGAACTTGCCCGGGTGCAACCCTGCATACAGACAGGCGAGCTGCCCACCCAGGCTATGCCCTCCGAGCAGAGTGGGAACGCCGGGACAAGACCCGCGCGCCACAGCAAGCCCCGCTGGAAGGTCGCGGCGGAGCAACTCGCGGTAACCCCAATCCTGGCTTCGCCCGGCGCGCTTGTTGCTGGAACCGATGCCACGCCATTCATGCAACGCCACCGCCATGCCCCGCGAAGCCAGCGACTGCGCAAAGGGCAGGTAATGCTTGGCGGCGACGCCCATGGCGGGCAGCCAGTACATCAACGCTGACGGTTGCCGCGAGGACGAGACCAGCAGAAGTTCGGAAACGGCTCCATCGGAGGTCGCGATGGGAAGGCTCGTGATCGGCGTGTCGGCGGGCGTGTCCTGCACGAGGGTCTCCGGCACATGGAAGGCGGCAGGCTAGCACGCGATAGCGGAAGCTCTCGCGAAAAAGGCCGGCTCGCGCCGGCCTTTCGTCGAACATGCGTGGCAAGCGACCTCAGGTGGGAACCACTTCCTCGGCCTGCAGACCCTTCTGGCCCTGCACGACCTTGAAGCTCACCTTCTGTCCTTCCTTGAGGCTCTTGAAGCCGTTGCCCTGGATCGCGCGAAAGTGGACGAAGACGTCGTCCTTGCCGTCGCCCCTGTTGATGAATCCAAAGCCCTTCGCATCGTTGAACCACTTCACCGTGCCGGTTTCACGGCCATTGACTTCCGACATGACTCACTCCGATCGACTCGATTTGAGACAAGTCAGCCTCCCCCTTACGGCCGACGGCTTACTGGCTGCAGGGAACCGTGGTGAGGCGATGCGAGGCATAGGGACCGGGACATCGTGGCACGCGCGTGGCCTGGCAAACAGTACGGCCGAGGATAGCCCATTTTTCTGGGCGCCGCCGTGCACGCCAGGGCACGGCCAGACACAAAAAAAGCCGGGCGTCGCCGCCCGGCTTCCTTTCGCAACGTTGTTCCCCGAAAAATCAGGCCGGCGTGACTTCCTCGGCCTGCAGGCCTTTCTGGCCCTGCACCACCTTGAAGCTCACTTTCTGGCCCTCCTTGAGACTCTTGAAGCCCGAACCCGTGATCGCGCGGAAATGCACGAAAACGTCCGGTCCATTTTCACGGCTGATGAAGCCAAAACCCTTGGCGTCGTTGAACCACTTCACGGTGCCGGTTTCACGATTACCATCCGACATGACTCACTCCGATCGACTCGATACTGAGACAGGTCGGCCTCCCCCTTGCGACCGACGACTTACTGGGCATGCAGGAAATCGGTGGAGCGATGCGGAATGAACCGTACATCGGGGCACACGCATGGCCTGGCAAACACAGTAAGCACGAGCATAACGGATTTTTTGGACGGGCAAACTCCGACGGGGCCCGTCCCCCGGGGCATAAAAAAAGCCGGGCATCGCTGCCCGGCTTTTTTTCAGGCCTCGCGGCCCTGGATCAGACAGCCTGGACTTCGTCGGCCTGCAGACCCTTCTGGCCCTGCACAACCTTGAAGCTGACCTTCTGGCCTTCCTGCAGGCTCTTGAAGCCATTGCCCTGGATCGCGCGGAAATGCACGAAGACATCCGGGCCATTGTCGCGGCTGATGAAGCCGAAACCCTTGGCGTCGTTGAACCATTTAACGGTACCGATCTGACGATCAGACATGTGAATCACTCCATAGGATTTAAATGAGACTCAGCCTTTCCAGCGGAGAGGCCGGCTTACTGAGCTGCAAGGAAAACCCTAAGGGTGAGGCGATGAAGCAGATCGCTGATCAGCGGCATCGGGTCACAAAACTGGAGGTGACCCCAGCAAACACAGTGCGTAGATCATAGCCGCTTTAAATGGCCGAAAGCGAACCACGGGGCGGCGTTCAAGCTGAACGCCGCTCCCTGCGGCAACCGTCCCGGCGGCTGCCTTCACCCAATACCGCGTCCGATTCAGCTTTTCTTTACGGCTCGCATTGTCTATTGAGACTGCTTCGCAACCGGCATTGCCATCCCCATCGCGGCACCGGCCAATCGCCGGCGCCGCCCGTCAAGGAGATCGATCATGACCAGACTTCCCTCGCGTCTCGCCCTGCTCGTGCTTGCTGGCGGACTGGCCCTCGCCGGGTGCAATGACAAGACCACCCGTCCTACTTCCTCCACCGGCAGCACGACATCCGGCAGCACATCCACCGGCCGAACCGCCCCCGCGACCACCACGCGCGCGGTGTCCAAACCCAAAGCTGCCGCTCCCGAGGCCCTGCCCGACCAGACTGGCATTCCCGCTTGCGACAACTACCTGGCGACGTATATCGCCTGCCACCAGGCCGCGGGGATCTATCCGCCCGACCAGATCGAAGGCCGCTACGAAGCGATGCGGGAAGGCCTGCTCAAGGATTCGCTGGATCCGGATATCCGTCCGCAACTCGGCAACCGCTGCACCTCGCTGGCCAATCAGCTGCACCAGGCGCTGCACGGCAAATCCTGCGCCACCCAGCCCGCGGCCGCCGCCAGCGGCGCGCGCTGATCCGGCGTTCGGATCGATTCAATCCGTGGCGCGCCAATGCGCGCGCAGCGCTGCCGCCACGTTCGCGGGGCGGCAGCGCCCCAGGCGGACTTTGGGCGTCCCATGCCAACGCGCACTGGCCGCAATGGCCTCGGCCACATCGGCCACCCACTCCGCCGTAGGGTTTTCCCCTTCCTCCAGGTAGAGCGCCTTCACCTCGAATACACCTCCGGCGCGATGCGCCTTCGCATCGAGACGGCCCACCAGCCGGCCTCGCCGCAGGATCGGCAGCACGTAGTAGCCGTAACGCCGCTTCGCCGCCGGCACATAGCACTCGATGGTGTACTCGAAGCCGAACATCGCCTGCGCACGGGCCCGGTCCCACACCAACGGATCGAACGGCGACAGCAGCGTGGTGTACGTGGCCCGCAGGCCACCACGCGATGCCTGCGCCAGCAGATCGGCATGGTCGGGGTGCACGTATCCGGGCACGCTCCAGCCACCCACCTCCACTTCGATCAGCTCGCCCGAAGCCACCAGCGGCGCGAGCTCGCGATCGGTCACCGCCGGTTTCAGGCGATGGTAATCCGCAACCCAACGCGCCTGGGCCACGCCCAGCGCACGCACGCTGTCCAAGATGAAACGACGGCGCAGCGATTCGTGGTCCAGGCCGGCCGCCACGGGATCCAGCGGCGGCTGCAGTCGATCGATGACACGCTCCGCCAAATCGTAGATACGTTGAAACCGCTCTCGATGGCTCACCATCAGTTCGCCGAGGGCGAACCAGGCTTCCAGCCAACGCTTCTCGGGCTTCCACGACCACCAGCCGCTCGCGGCCCCACGCTCTTCGCGTTCGAAATCGGCGGCTCGAACCGCGCCTCCCGCACGGATCCGCTCAAGCAAACCTTCCATGCCTTCACGCTGCTCGCGATGCATCCGCTCCGCATGCCGGTACGCCCAATGCGTCCCTCGCCGCACGCTCCACGCGCGGTGCCATGCGTAATCCGCGGCGGGCACGAAGCACGCTTCGTGCGCCCAGCATTCGGCGATCCGGCCTTCGGACAACGCATCGTCCAGCCAACCTGGCTCGTAGTCGCCGAGGCGCGAATGCAGCACCAGATACGGACTGCGCGCCACTACATGGATGGTGTCGATCTGCAGCAAGCGCATACGCGTGATCGCTTCGACCACGTCGCTCTTTCGCGCGCGCCGACGCGGCGGGCGCAGTAGCCCTTGCGCGGCAAGCTGCAACCGCTGGGCCTGCGCCAGCGTCAGCCTGGGGAGTGCGCTCGCCGAAGCAAACGATGACGAACTCTTCACGTCCGATGCATCAAGTGGTTGTGCAGGCATTTACCCAGCCTTTGTTAGCGTTGCTTTCAGCGCGGGACGCGCAGTGGCCCGACATGTCGCGGCCGCTCTTCGGCTCCCACGCCTTTCCGTCCTCGAGCCAGTCATTCTGGCATGGAGCATCGATGATGAACCCCCGCAAGCCTCTCCTCACCCTTCTTACCTCCGGCTCGCTGTTGTTCGCCGGCACGCTGCTGGCGCAGAACCAGCCGCCGCAACCGCCCATGCCTCCGCCGGCTCCCGCCGCGCAGACCACCATGCCGACTCCACAACCGCAACCTCAGGCCATGCCACAGCCGCAAGCTGCGCCTGCACCTGCACCGCAACCCGGCCAGGACAGCGCGAAATTCAACAGCGCCCAGGGGCAGGTCACCGTCAACTCCAGCATGCCCGCCGTCAAGGACGCGGGCCCGCCGCCGGATTTCGCGACACTCGCCAATGGCAAGGCGTACATCACGGAAGACGACGCGGCCGCTTATCCGCCGCTCGCGAACGATTTTCTGCACGCGTCCGGCGGCAACAAGCACCTGAGCAAGAGCGCATATGCGCACTGGTTGAAGCAACGCTGAGCTTCCGGCACCCTGACGCCGGCCGCGCACGCCGCGGCCGGCGTTTTTGTGTGCGGCGAAACCATCGGCCGCGCCGATTCCCACGCCCGGATGGGCTCGTCTCTCAGTGGAGTACGCAATGACGCGACCGAACGCCACGTTGGCATGGCTGCTGGCCATCGCAGGCATCACCGCCCTACCCGCGCACGCGCAGAACCCGGACCCGATGGACATCCGCGCCTGCACCGCCATCGAAAGCGATGCGCAGCGACTGGCGTGCTACGACCACGCCACCGGACGCGTCAATCTGCCTTCGGCGCAGAAGAAGGTGAACGAGGCCGCCGGCGCGCCCGGAGTGTTTGCGTCCGACAAAAGTCCACGCGACGTCGCGCGGCAGGGCAATCCCGAGGTGTCGCGTCCGCTCACATTGCTCGATTCGCGCTGGGAACTATCGCCGGAAAGCAAACTGGGCACGTTCAATCTACGCGGCTACAAGCCTCTTTATCTGATGCCGGTATTCGCCACCAGCAATCAGAACAACCGTCCAGTCAGTCCCAATCCTGAGAACACGGTCCAGACGCCGCAGAACGTTCAGAACGTCGAAGCCAAGTTCCAGATCAGCCTCAAGACCAAGGTCTGGCAGGGCGTATTCGGCGATGCGGGCGACCTGTGGGTGGGCTATACGCAGTCCTCGCGCTGGCAGGTCTACAACAGCCATACCTCGCGCCCCTTCCGCGAAACCAACTACGAACCCGAAGCGCTGCTGATCTTCAATACGAACTACAACGTGTGGGGATGGGACGGACGTCTGCTCGGCGTCGGCTTCAACCATCAATCGAACGGTCGCTCCAATCCACTATCGCGCAGCTGGAACCGGGTGGTCGGCAACATCGGCTTCGAGCGCGATGGCTGGACGGTGATGTTCCGTCCCTGGTGGCGCGTTCCGGAGAAAGCGAGGGACGACAACAATCCCGACATCAGCGACTACGTGGGACGTGGCGACATGCAGATCGTGCGCGAATGGAACGGCCAGGAATTCGGCCTGATGCTGCGCCATTCGTTGCGTGGCGGCAGCCGCAGCCATGGCGCGGGCCAGTTCACCTGGGCGTTTCCCATCAGCGGGAACCTCCGGGGTTACATGGAGCTGTTCAAGGGCTACGGCGAGAGCATGATCGATTACAACCACAACGCGACTTATCTGGGGCTGGGCATCTCGCTGCTCGATTGGTATTGAGCGGGAGGCTTCGACCCGAAGGCCTGGTGGTCAATGCCACCAGGCCTTTTTCGTGCCGGTGAGTATCTTCAGCGTCTGCCCGCGCGCGAACGGCAGCCGGCTCATGGGACGGAAGGCAAGGTCGCGCCACCACGCAAGGCCGTCGCGCTGCGATTGGAACAGCGGCGTCAGCCAACGACTCGCCCGCTGATAGACGGCAAGATGGCTGCGCCGCCGCTTCGCGTAATCGTTCAGCGCATCGCCGAGCGTGGCGCACTCGTTCAGCGCATCGGCCAGCGCCTCCGCGTCGAGCAGCGCCATGTTCACGCCCTGCCCCAGTTGCGGACTCATCGCGTGCGCCGCATCGCCGAGGAACACCAGCCGTCCGTGCACGGGGTGGCGCAGCACTACGTCGCGATAACGAGCGCGGTGCAGCTGCGCCGGCGTATCGATGCCTTCCAGAAGAACGGCCGCTCCGGGCCAAAGCTCATGCACGCGCTGCCGCAACCGCCGCAATGCCTCCGCGTCGAAAGCATCCACCTGCTCGCCCGGCAGGCTGAAGAAGAAGGTGAGCCATTCGCCCTCGTGATCCACACGCTTGCCCACCGGAAGCAGGCCGATCATTTCCCGCGCTCCCGCGTAGCGTTGGCGAAGCTCGCCGCCGTGCGGCCAGTCGCGCATCGGCAACAGGCACCACATCGCGCCCCAGGGATATAGCCTCTCGCGCCGCCGTTGAGCGGCGGGCAGCTGTTCGCGAAGGCGCGAATGCGCGCCGTCGGCCACCACGATGAGGTCGAAGGGGCCATGCACGCGCCCGTCACGGTCACGCAGGCTCGTACCGTCCGCCGTCACGGCCTCGATGCATACGCCGGTATGGATGCGATCGGCATCGCCGTATGCGTCGCGCAGCAGGCCGAACAGCGCCCCTCGGGTCAGGCCGAGCCCGAAGCAACCGGGCGCGTGATCGCCGTAGCGCATGTCCATGACACGGCGGCCGCGCCGGTTGACGCCATGCAGCCGCTCGATGCGGCGCCCCTGCGCCAACGCACGCTCATGAAGGCCGAGCCTCGCCAGTACGCCCAGCCCAGTGGGCTGCAGCAGAAATCCGGCGCCTACCGGGCCCGGCACCGGAGCCTGCTCGTAGACGCTCAAGGCGTGCCCCTGGGCAGCCAAGAAAAGAGCCGCGGCCTGGCCGGCGGCGCCATAACCGACGATGGCGATACGCAAGCGATCCTGCATGCGATTCCGTCCCTGTGAACGCTGATGCGATAACAAAAAAAACCGGCCCGGCGCAAGCCGGGCCGGCACGAGCCTGACTCAGTGGTGGTGGCCGCCTTCGCCGTGGACGTGGCCGTGGGCCAGCTCTTCCTCGGTCGCCTGGCGCACGCTCGTCACTTCGATGGCGAAGTGCAGCGTCTTGCCGGCGAGCGGATGGTTGCCGTCGATATGCACCACGTTGTCGTCGACCTGGGTCACGGTGACGTTGATCACGCCCTGCGGGCCGTGGCCCTGGAACTGCATGCCCGGCTGGATGTCTTCCACGCCCTGAAACGCTTCGCGCGGCACGGACTGGGTCAGCTCCGCGTGATGGACGCCATAGCCTTCCTCCGGCGAAACGTCGACCTTGAACTGATCGCCGGCCTGGCGGCCGACCATGGCCTTCTCCAGGCCCGGCACGATCTGGCCGACGCCATGCAGATAGGTCAGCGGCTCGCGGCCTTCGGAGCTGTCGATGACCTGACCCTGGTCATCGGTCAGCGTGTAGTGGAAAGACGCGACGGAGCGCTCGGCGATCTGCATGGTGTACTCGCAAAAAGGGGCAAAGACTCAAGGAGGGACCGGACGCATCCGGCGGTACGAACGACAAGCCTAGCATCCATGACGTCAGCCTGCCGAGAAAGGGCCGGCGGTACCGCCGGCCTGCGTGCCAGAATGGCGCCCCCTTCCCTGTCGCCGGCCATGTCTCCGCTACTCGATGCCTGGCGCCATCGCCCCACCCATCGCCGGGTCTGGGCGCTGGCCGTGCCGATGATCCTCTCCAACCTCACCGTGCCGCTCGTCGCCCTGGTGGACAGTGCCGTCGCGGGGCATCTGCCGCGAACGCAAGACCTCGGTGCGGTTGCCGTAGGCAGCGCAATCTACGCTTTGCCGGTTTGGAGCCTGGGATTCCTGCGCATGGGCACGACCGGTTTCGCCGCCCAGGCCGAAGGCGCCGGGGACCGCACCGCCCTCCGCACCGTGCAGGCGCAGGCGCTGCTCCTCGCCGCCATGCTCGGCGTCGCCGCGGGCGTACTCATGCTGCCGCTGCTGCCGTGGATGATCAGCCAGATGCATGTCACGCCGGCATTGGCGGCGACCGGGCTGGACTACCTTCACATCCGCCTGCTCGGCCTTCCGGCGGCCTTGCTCAATTACGCGCTGGCCGGCTGGTTCATCGGTGCGCAGCGCGCCGGAACGACGCTTGCGTTGCTGCTGACGGCCAACCTGGCGAACATCGCGCTGAACCTCTTGTTCGTGCTCGGTCTCGGCTGGGGCGTGCCCGGCATCGCACTCGCGTCCGCCTGCGGCGAGTGGTGCGGCGCGCTGTACGGCCTGTGGCGGGCGCACCGCGCCGTTCAGGGCTGGGACGGCAAAGTCGATTGGCGCGCGATGCGGGGCTTCGCCCATTGGCGCCCGCTGTTGATGGTCAACCGCGACATCTTCGTGCGCACGCTCGCCCTGGAAGGCGTGTTCTTCAGCCTCTCGCTGCTCGGCGCACGGCTGGGCGACGCCACCGTGGCCGCCAACGCACTGCTGCTCAACGGCCTGATGCTTACCGCCTTCGGCCTGGATAGCCTGGCCAACGCAGTCGAGGCCCTGTGCGGGCATGCCATCGGCGCACGCGACCCGCTGGCCCTGCGGCGGGCTCTGGTGGTCGCAGGCGGCTGGTCCCTGCTGGGCAGCGTGGGCTATGCGCTGCTCTTCGCAGCGGGCGGCCGCGTGTTCGTGGATATGCAGACCAGCCTGCCCGAGGTCCGTGCCGTGGCCCATCACGCTTTGCCCTGGCTGGCGGCGTTGCCTGTCGTGGCGGTATGGAGCTACCTGCTCGACGGCCTGTTCATCGGCGCCACGCGGGCACGCGAGATGCGCGATGGGATGCTGCTTGCGGTGACATTGTTCGTCCTGCTGGCCTGGGCAGCACGCGGCTGGGGCAACGATGGCCTGTGGCTGGCCTTCCTGGCCTTCATGGCCTTCCGCGGCGCCAGTCTCGGCTGGATCGCCTGGCGCCTGCGCCAGCGGGATGCCTGGGCCGCATGAGCGCCACGCGGCGCGAGCCTGCGCGATACTCCGCGCCATGAAGCGCACTCGACGGTTCCTGCAAGGTTTCCTCTGCCTGGCTACCCTGCTGGCCGGCCTCGCCGCGTATGCCGACGAGGCCTCGTCGCTGGCCGCCCGCATCGAAGCGCACATCGAGCAACCGCGCTTCGCCGGCGCCCGCTGGGGTATCGCCGTGGTCTCCTTGGATACGGGGCGCATGCTCTACACGCATGATGGCGACCGCCTGTACCAGACGGCCTCCACCGCGAAGCTGTTCACCGCCGCGCTCGCATTGAGCGAGCTGGGCCCCGACTATCGCATCCCCACCCGCCTGCTGGCCGGCGACCGCCGCCACGGCGCCGTGCTCGACGGTCCGTTGATCCTGTACGGCATGGGCGACCCGACACTGGGTTCGGACCCATCGACCGCGGACTGGGCCGACCGCATGGCAAAGCAGGTGGCCGAACGAGGCATCCGCACGGTCAAGGGCGGCATCGTCGCCGACGACACCTATTTCGCCAGCCCGGCGATGGGCTCCGGCTGGGAGGCCGCCGATCTGCAAAGCTGGTTCGCCGTGCCTTCCTCGGCACTGAGCGTGCAGGAGAACCAGGTCGAGGTCACCGTCGCTCCCGGCATGCGCGAAGGCCGTCCCGCGATCGTGTCGATGGAGCCGTCGAGCGCCCTGCCCGAACTCGACAACCGGATCCTGACCAGCGCGCCCGGCCTGCGTAACGACATCAATCTCTATCGTGCACCCGGCGAAGGCACGCTGTACGCCTTCGGCAACATCGCCGCGCGCGGCCCGGCTCAACGCTTCAAGCTCGCGGCCTTCGACCCCGCCCTGCTGGCGGGCAAGCAATTGCAATCCGCGCTGGCCAAGCACGGCGTCGCGATCCAGGGAGACGTGCGGGCGCTGCATTGGCCGCAAAGCGGCGATGCCCTGCGCGATGGCGCGCAGCCCATTGCGGAAGTCGAATCGCCATCGCTCGGCGAGATCCTGCAACGCGGACTCAAGCGTTCGCAGAACCTGTACCTCCAGAACCTGCTGCTGATCGCCGGCGTGCGCACCCAGGCGGACGCCACGCAGGGGCCGTCGCCGCCCAGCGGCTTTCTCTCCACCGAGAACTGGGGCGTGCGCGGCCTGCGCCAACTGCTGGAGCGAATGGGATTGCCGGCCGGTTCGACGGTGATCGAAGAAGGTACCGGCCTGTCGCGGCGCGATCTGAGCACGCCCAGCGCGATGGCGCGACTGTTGTCCTTCCTGGCGGCGCAGTCCTACGCGCATACCGTGCTGGATGCCCTGCCCATCGCGGGCGTGGACGGCACCTTGCAGTGGCGCATGCGCGACACACCGGCGGCCAACAACCTGCGCGCGAAGACCGGCAGCATGTCGCTGGTGCATTGCCTGGCCGGCTACGTCACCACCGCCGGAGGCGAGCGGCTGGCCTTTGCCATCATGCTCAACAACTACGACCCGCCCGCGGGCGCGCCGAGCGCCAGCAGGGACATCGACGCCATCGCGGTCATGCTCGCCGGCCTTCGCGCGGATGCGCCGTCGCCGGAAAAGAGCGGCGCGGTGGCTGCTCAGCCGGCCAACTGAGCGGCGACGTCCTTGGCGATCTTGTCGGGCGTGTCGGTGGGCGCGTAGCGCTTCACCACCTGGCCGTCGCGGCCCACCAGGAACTTGGTGAAGTTCCACTTGATCGACTCGCTGCCGAGGATGCCCTTGCCTTCGCTCTTGAGCCACTTGTACAGCGGATGGGTTCCCTCGCCGTTGACTTCGACCTTGGCGAACATCGGGAAGGTCACGTCGTAGCTGGTACTGCAGAAATTCTTGATTTCGGCCTCGTCGCCCGGCTCCTGGTGGCCGAACTGGTCGCAGGGGAAGCCCAGCACCGCCAGCCCCTGGTCGCGCTGGCTCCGCCACAGCTTTTCCAGCCCCTCGTACTGGGGCGTGAAGCCGCACTTGGAAGCGACATTGACCACCAGCAGCACTTTGCCGCGCCACTCGGCGAGGGAGCGCTCGTTGCCGTCGATGTCGCGCGCGCTGAAGTCGTAGGCCGTGGTCATGGGCGAAGCTCCGATGAGGGTGCGCGGCAGTCTACGCCAAGGCCGGCCGCGCTGGCATAGAATGCCGCCTCCGGTCATTGTCCAAGGCCCGTCGTGATCCGCTTCGTCGATGTCCACAAGTCCTACCGCGTCGACGGCAAGGACATCCCCGCCCTGCAGCCCTTCAGCCTGGATATCGCCGACGGCGAGGTGTTCGGCATCATCGGCCACTCGGGTGCCGGCAAATCCACGCTAATCCGGCTGATCAACCTGCTGGAGCGCCCCAGCGGCGGCGGCATCCAGATCGACGGCACAGAGATGACCACATTGAACGATGCACAGTTGCGCATGCAGCGCCGCCGCATCGGCATGATCTTCCAGCACTTCAATCTGCTCAGCTCGCAGACCGTGGCGGACAACATCGCCTTTCCGCTGCGCCTGGCGGGCGAGCGCAACGAACAGGCCATCCGGGCGCGCGTGGACCAGTTGCTGCGGAGGGTAGGTCTGGAAGCCCATGCCGCCAAATACCCTTCGCAACTTTCGGGCGGCCAGAAGCAGCGCGTGGGCATCGCGCGCGCGCTCGCCAACCGGCCGTCCATACTGCTATGCGACGAGGCGACCAGCGCGCTCGATCCGCAGACCACCGCCTCCGTGCTCGACCTGCTGGCGGAGATCAATCGCGAACTCAAGCTCACCGTCGTGCTGATCACCCATGAAATGGACGTGGTGCGCCGCGTCTGCGACCGCGTGGCGGTACTCGACGCCGGGCGCATCGTGGAACAGGGCACCGTGGCTGACGTGTTCCTGCACCCGCGCCACCCGACCACCAAGCGTTTCGTCAACGAGGCCCTGCCCGAGGAAGCCGCGGGCGAAATGGCACCGTACGCCCAGGTACCCGGCAGGATCCTGCGCCTGTCCTTCCGCGGCGACACCACCTGGACGCCCGCGCTGGGCCGCGTGGCACGCGAGACCGGCGTGGACTTCAACATCCTTGCTGGCCGTATCGACCGCATCAAGGACCTGCCCTACGGCCAGCTGACACTGGCCATGCAGGGCACCGGTGTGGACGAAGCCTTGGCCGCGCTGCGCGCCGCCGGCATCGAGATCGAGGAGCTGAACCGATGAGCGCGCCCTACCTGCAAACCCTCTTCCCCAATATCGACGACTGGGCCGAAATCGGCCGCGCTTGCATCGATACCTTGCTGATGCTCGGCGGCTCGCTGGCGCTGACGGTCGTGATCGGCCTTCCGCTGGGCGTGGTGCTTTACCTCACCGGCAAGGGACAGCTGCGCGCGATGCCCAAGCTGTATGCGGTGCTGTCGCTGGTGGTGAATATCCTGCGCTCGGTCCCTTTCATCATCTTGATGATCGTGCTGATGCCGCTGACCTTCGTGCTGGTCGGTACCAAGCTCGGCATCCGCGGCGCGATCCCGCCGCTGGTGATCGGCGCGGCTCCCTTCTTCGCCCGGCTGGTCGAAACCGCTCTGCGCGAAGTGCAGCGCGGTGTCATCGAGGCCAGTCAGGCGATGGGCGCCAGCACATGGCAGATCGTGCGCCACGTGCTGTTGCCGGAGGCTCGCGGCGGCCTGGTCGCCGGCGTCACCGTCACCGCCATCGCCCTGGTCGGCTATACCGCCATGGGCGGCGCCGTGGGCGCCGGCGGCCTGGGCGATCTGGCGTACCGCTACGGCTATCTCGGCTACAAGCAGGACTACACCTTAGTGGCTGTGGTTCTGCTCATCGTGCTGGTGCAGTTGCTTCAGGTGATCGGCGACCGCGTGGTGGCGCACTTCACCCGGCAGTGACCGGAGCGGCCGCGCCGCATGGCGGCGCCGGCTACTCGTCCCCTCGCTTCCTGCACCCGACAGGGTCGGCTTTGCATCCGGCCGTATGGACGGCTACTCTGACGCACCGCATCAAGGCCAAGCGCCTGTGAGCCCGAACCCATGAAGAAGCTGCTCGTCGCCCTCTCCGCCCTGCTCGCGCTGGCCGGTTGCTCGTCCTCCGGTTCCGGCGATAGCGCTGGCGGCCAGAAGCTGGTCGTGGCGGCCACGGCCGTACCGCACGCGGAAATCCTCAAGCAGGTCAAGCCGCTGCTGGCGAAGGAAGGCGTGGACCTGGAGATCAAGGTGTTCTCCGACTACGTGCAGCCGAATGTCCAGGTCGTCGAGAAGGCCGTCGACGTGAACTATTTCCAGACCAAGCCCTACTTGGACGAATTCAACAAGAAGCGCGGCACCCAGCTGATCATCGTCACCGGCGTGCACATCGAGCCGTTCGGCGCGTACTCGCGCAAGCTCAAGAACATCGCCGACCTGCCCGATGGCGCCCCCGTCACGCTGCCGAACGACCCGAGCAA
>JBCNOA010000289.1:0-5538 GCA_039594095.1 Dyella sp. | reverse complement strand
TGCGCGTGGAGTTGAAGGTGTTGGTTTCGACCAGATCGGCGCCGGCTGCGAGATAGGCCTCGTGCACGCCGCGGATGATGTCCGGCGTGGTCAGCGAGAGCAGGTCGTTGTTGCCCTTGAGGTCGCAGCCGCCCGGATGATCGTGCGCATGCGCGTGCGTGCTGTCGTGGCCGTCGACGAAACGCTCGCCGCGAAACGAGGTTTCATCCAGCTGATGACCTTGCAGCATGGTGCCCATGCCGCCGTCGATGATGAGGATGCGTTCGTGCAAACCCTTTTCGAGCAGGGCGACGCGCTCGGGGTGCAACCAGGGCAGTTGGCTCATGGTGAAAATCCTCTCGTTACGGCTTGCGCGCGAGCAGGCTGATCACCTCGAAATGAGGTGCCTTGCGTTCGCGGCTTAAACGGGTACAGCTCAACGCTTCCAGGCCGGCCTTTTTGGCGAAGCCGGTCAGCTCGTCGTGGGAGAAACCGAGATTGCGGTGGTCGAACGGCTCCACCACGGCGCGATGGTCGTGCTTGCCCAGCGTCACGGCGAGCAGACGGCCACCGCTGCGCAGTACGCGCGCGGCCTCGGCCACAGCCTTGGCGGGGTGTTCGGCGTAGGTGAGGGCGTGCAGCATCAGCACAAGGTCGAAGCGACGCTCGCCCAGTTCCAGCGCATGCATGTCGCCTTGGCGCACGTCGACGTTGGTGAAGGGCTTCAAGCGTTGCGAAGCGGCTTCCACCACGCGCTCGCTGCTGTCGATGCAGACGATGGAGTGCGCGTGCGGGGCGAGCAATTCGGCGGTGATGCCGTCACCGGAGGCGATGTCGAGCACGTCGCCGGTTTCCAGCAGCTGCAGCAGCGAGCGTGCGAGCGTTTCCCAGGTGCGGCCCGGGGAATAGTGGCGCTCCATGTCGCCGGCCACGGTGTCGGCCCAGCCTTCCTCGCTGGCGCGCTGGGCGAGCACGCCGGGCAGGCGTTCGGCATCTTCGCGCAGCAGGGCGTCGTCGATGCTATCGCGCAGGGATTTGAGCAGCACCTGCAGGTGTTCGTCGGTTTCGCCATTGGCGCGGTAATACGCCGAAACACCGGCGCGGCGATCGCGCACCAGCTCGGCTTCCTTCAATTTCGCCAAGTGCGTGGACACGCGGGGTTGGGCGAGATGCAGCACCGCGGCAAGCTCGGCCACGGTCAGTTCCTCGCGCTCAAGCAAGGCGAGCAGGCGCACCCGCGTCGGGTCCGCCAGCAGGCGCAGGACGCTTGAGGCGGTCGCCAAGTCCATGGGTATCCTTATATCGCGATGCAGAGATACATAAGGCTAGGCCCGAGCGGATACAGCGTCAAGTCAAAAGGGCAGGTGCGTGTTCAGAAGCGGGGAGGGCCGAACGCTTTTTGCCCGTCATTCCCGCGTAGGCGGGAATCCAGTGTCTTTGAGCCTTCAAGTCGCTGGATCCCCGCCTGCGCGGGGATGACGAGCTATAGGCTCGTCAGTTACGCAGCGGCTTGCCGGTAGTCATCGTGTGCGCAATACGAGCCTGGGTCTTCTCCGTCTTGGCCAGCTCAACGAAGTGCTTGCGCTCCAACTGCAGCAGCCACTCTTCGTCCACCTGCGAGCCGCGCTCGATCTTGCCGCCGCACAGCGTGTCCGCGATGCGCGTGGCAATCGCCACGTCATGCGGCGAGGCGAAATAGCCCTCGGCGAGATTGGCGAGCGAGGCCTGGAAGGTAGCGGTGCCAACGTCGCCGGCGACCGGGATGTTGCGGTTCATCATCGGCGGGCGCCAGCCGCTTTCGGCCAACGAGAGCGCAACCTTCTTGGCTACGTACAGAAGCTCATAGGCGTTGAACACCACCACATCGCTGTCGCGCAACAGGCCCAGCTGCTTGGCTTCCATGGCGCTGCCGGACACCTTCGCCATGGCGACCGTTTCGAACACTTTCTTCAGCGCTTCGAAGGGATCTTCCGGATTGGCCTTGGCTGCGCGGATGGCAAGCTCATGCAAACCACCGCCCGCCGGCAGCAGGCCAACGCCCGCTTCGACCAGGCCGATGTAGCTTTCCAGCGCAGCAACCGTGCGGGCCGAATGCATCTGAAATTCGCAGCCGCCACCCAGGGCAAGGCCACGCACGGCCGACACCACCGGCACCAGCGAATGCTTGATGCGCATGCTGGTGGCCTGGAAATTGGCGACCATCTTTTCGAAGTCGTCAAACTTGCCCGCCTGCAGCAAACCCAGGGCGCCCTTCAGATCCGCACCCGCTGAGAACGGCTCGCCGGTCTGCCAGATCACGACGGCCTTCAGCTGCTGCTCGGCGATGTCGATCGCCTGCTGCACGCCATCAAGCACGTAGTCGTTGACCGTGTTCATCTTGGTCTTGAACGAGATGATGCCCACGCCATCGTCGCCCAGCGTCCACAGGCGCACGCCGTCGTTCTCCCACACCGTGGTGCCCTGGTCGAACTTCTCGCCCAGGATCGGATCGGGGAACAGCTGACGCGCGTACACCGGGTGCTGCGAGCGCGGCTTGTCGGCATTGGCGCTGGCCGAGTACGAACCGTTCTTGCCATGGACGCCCGTACGGCCATCCGTGACCCATTGGGGCAGCGGGGCCTTGCTCATGGCCTTGCCGGCGGCGATGTCTTCCTCGATCCACTTGGCGACCTGCTGCCAGCCGGCGGCCTGCCAGGTCTCGAACGGACCGAGCTTCCAGCCGTAGCCCCAGCGGATGGCGAAGTCGACGTCGCGCGCGGTATCGGCGATATCGGCCAGGTGATAAGCGGTGTAGTGGAACAGGTCGCGGAAGGTCGCCCACAGGAACTGCGCCTGCGGGTCGGCCGAGGCGCGCAACTTGGCGAACTTTTCCGCCGGATCCTTGATGGCGAGGATGGCAGCCACCTCATCGGAAGCCTTCTGCTCCGACGGGCGGTAATCGCGCTTGGCCACGTCCAGCACCACGATGTCCTTGCCGGCCTTGCGGTAGAAGCCGGCGCCGGTCTTCTGACCCAGTGCGCCCTGGTCGATCAGACCCTGCAGCCACACCGGCGCCTTGAAGTATTCGTGCCATGGATCGTCGGCCAGCGTGTCGGCCATGGTCTTGATCACATGCGCCATGGTGTCCAGACCCACCACGTCGGCGGTGCGGTAGGTGGCGCTCTTCGGGCGGCCCACGGCCGGGCCGGTGAGTGCATCGACCACGTCGAAGCCGAGCTTGAACTGCTCGGTGTGATGCATGGTGGCGAGCATCGAGAACACGCCGATGCGGTTGCCGATGAAGTTCGGCGTGTCCTTGGCGTACACCACGCCCTTGCCGACCACCGTGGTGAGGAAGGCTTCGAGACCGGTCAACACATTGGCATCGGTAAGGCGGGTCGGAATCAGCTCGACCAGGTGCATATAGCGCGGCGGATTGAAGAAATGCACGCCGGTGAAGCGATGGCGCATCTCTTCCGGCAGGGCTTCGGCCAGGCCGTTGATCGACAGGCCCGAGGTATTGCTCGCCAGCACGGCATGCGGCGCGACGTAGGGAGCGATCTTCTTGTAGAGATCCAGTTTCCAGTCCATCCGCTCGGCGATCGCTTCGATCACCAGGTCGACGTCCTTGAGATGTTCCAGGTCGTCGTCGTAGTTGGCCGGGATGATCGCCGCGGCGCGCGTACCGTCGGCCAGCGGCGCGGGGGAGAGCTTCTTGAGGTTCTCGATCGCCTTGATGGCGATGCCACTCTTCGGCCCTTCCTTGGCAGGCAGATCGAACAGCACGGTCTCGACGTTGGCGTTGGTCAGGTGCGCGGCGATCTGCGCGCCCATCACGCCGGCGCCGAGCACCGCGGCCTTGCGGATGCGAAGCGCGGGATTCGATGCGTTAGCGGTCATTGGCTTCTCCGTAGTGCGGACACTGGGGTGTGTTGAAACGCTTGTGGGAGACCTTGCGGACTCCCGGAATAGGGAGGGAGGCCGTCGCCGGCCGCCCTGGAACGGTCAGGGGGCGTTGAGGCCGGCGGCCGCGAAGCGAATGAGGTGCTCGGCGGTCTGTTCACGATGCACGTGCTCCGTGACGTCGCTTTTGCGCTGGATCATGCCGAAGCCCGACATGGCGTGAGTCAGGGCGCCGGTGACCAGGTCCACTCGCCAGTAGAGCTCCTCCTTGCTCAGCTGAGGCAGCAGGCGCCCGAACTCGGCGGTGAACTGGCGCATGACGTGGCCGTAGTTCTCCGACAGGAACTTGCGAAGGGTGTCGTCATGCTCGGCGAACGCCCGCGCCAGTACGCGCATGAAAAGCGAGCCGCTGCCTTCGTGGGACAGCTCCAGCGCCGGCTTGATGAAAGCCGCCAGGACATCCTCCAGGGTGGTCTCCGGCTGGCCGGCGATGCGGGACAGGGCGGCCATGCGGTGGGCGTTGAGCTGGTCCAGACGGCGCCGGAAGACCTCTTCGATCAGGCGGTCCTTCGAGCCGAAGTGGTAGTTCACGGCTGCCAGGTTGACCCCGGCGGCAGCGGTCAGCTGGCGCAGTGAGGCGCCGTCGAAACCGTGCCGGGCGAACAATTCCTCGGCGGCGGTGAGGATGCGTTCCTTGGTCGAGTGCGGCGAGGTCTGCAAGCGGGCGGTCCCCTGGTGGGCGCAGGCATGAATCAAACGATCGTTTGAGCATACGAGGGAGAAATCCCTGGAGTCAAACGATCGTTTGCAACGCCGGGGGCACGGCTTGCGTATCAATGAGAATCTGTCAGACTTTCGTGAGCTAAATCCGCTAAACATCACTGGATTTGGCCTAACTTTCCTGGCGGCCCGCCAGACCGCCCACTCAGATACCAGTTTTTCCGGAGCAGACTACTCATGGCGCTGGAGCGCACCCTTTCCATCATCAAGCCCGACGCTGTCGCCAAGAACGTGATCGGCGAAATCTATGCCCGCTTCGAGAAGGCCGGCCTGAAGGTCGTGGCCGCCAAGCAGAAGCAGCTGTCGCGCCAGGAAGCCGAGGGCTTTTACGCCGTGCATCGTGAGCGCCCGTTCTTCAAGGCGCTGGTCGACTTCATGATCTCCGGTCCGGTGATGATCCAGGTGCTGGAAGGCGACAATGCCATCCTCAAGAACCGTGAGTTGATGGGTGCCACCAACCCGAAGGAAGCCGCGCCGGGCACCATCCGCGCCGACTTCGCCGATTCGATCGACGCCAACGCCGTGCACGGCTCGGACGCGCCGGAGACCGCCAAGGTCGAGATCGCGTACTTCTTCGCCACGACCGAAGTGCACTCGAGGTAATCACTCCCGCGCTCGTCACGAGCGCGGCATTCCACGGCGGCCATGCGCCGCGCTTTTCCGAAGACGATGAATCAGGCCGTATCCACTCCATCCACCGAGAAGGTCAACCTGCTCGATTTCGATCGCCAGGGCCTGCGTGATTTCTTCGCGCAGCTCGGCGAGAAGCCTTATCGCGCCGAGCAGGTGATGAAGTGGATCTACCACCGCCTGGAAGACAACTTCGAAAACATGACCGACGTAGGCAAGGCGCTTCGAACCAAGCTCGAAGCGTCCTGTTACATCGGTCCGCCGAAG
>JBCNOA010000288.1:0-5546 GCA_039594095.1 Dyella sp. | reverse complement strand
ACCACCGGAGTCGCCCTGGTGCACGGCACCGGCCAGCAGACCGACGCGGCCAACGACTACTGGCAATCGGCGATGGTCGACGGCATTCGCAGCGGCCTGACCGACAGCCAGAACCTGCTGGTCGTCAATTGCGACTTCACCCAGTACATGTGGGACAACCGCGCCGCCGGCTGCCTGGCGCAGCAGCTCACCGACTTCATCAACAACCGCAACATCGACCGCCTCATCGTCATCACGCATTCCAACGGCGGCAACGTGATGCGCTGGATCCTCTCCAATCCGACCTACGACGCGCGCTACCCCAACATCATCCGCCGCATCGTGCGGGTGAACGCCATCGCACCGTCCAGTGCGGGCACGCCGCTGGCGGACGCGGTGATCAACGGCAACGTGTTCGAATCGTCGCTCGGCTGGCTGCTCGGCTATCAGAACGACGCCGTGCGCATGCAGCAGGTCGGCTGGATGGCCACCTACAACCAGCAGAACCTGCTGGGCACGGCCGGCCGACCCGCCTTGCCGGTCACGTTCCGCAGCGTCGTCGGCACCGATGTCACCTCCGCGGTGTGGAACAGCGACAGCTATTGCGGCGGCTATGCGCAGAGCGTGGGCCTGGAGATCACCCAGAACTGGCTGGACAGCTGTTCGGACGGCTTCATCGAGTGCAGCAGTGCATCCGCCGCCGGCAGCGTGTGGTTCCGCGACACGCAGCGCACCAGCGGTGGCGCGGTGCTCAACCACAACCAGAGCCGGCGCGCCTGTTTCGGGCTGCAGTCCATCCTCGCCAACGACCTCAAGGGATAAGCCGCCATGCGCATTCGAATCCTGACGCTGGCGCTGCTTGCCGGCGCCCTTCCGCTGTCCGCTCTCGCCGCGTCGCAGAGTCTGCTGCCGCCGCAATCGGACGATCTGGTGCCCACCCTGGTCCATGCACGCATGGCCGCCCCGTCCGCCACGACGGTGAGCCGACTGTCGCCCACCGCGCCGCAGGTGCATGAGGAAAAGCAGCCCATCCAGGTGAGCTGGGCGCTGAATCCTGCCCAGCCCTTGGACACCGCGCCGCAGCCGGTTCGCCGCGAAAGCCGCGAATACTGGCGCGAAGTGAGCGACGCGGAATTGCAGCGCGGCGTGGATCTGGCAACCACCGCGCCCGGCGCGATCATACGGCTCAGTCCCGGCAAGGGCAGCGCGCGGATTCAGCCGGCCGACCTGAGCCTCCGCATCGGCGGAAAGCAGTTCGACGGCAATGCCGCGACGCACCGCATCGCCGACACCGCGCAATTGCAGGCGGCCGGCATGGAAGCCACCGATGCCTCGATGGCCCTGCAGCTGCGCCCCGACCTCGGCGCGGGCCGGACCACGCTGCAGGCACCCAAGGCGCGCGGCCGCTATGTCGTCTACGTGTACGAGCCGCAGAGCCCGCTGGTCGTCGAGGCACAGGCCGATCGGCCCGAGTTGCTGCTCGGCGGCCGCCTCCAGGTGTCGCTGAATCTGCACGACGGCGCGCAGCCGCGGGCGCTGGGCGCCGCCACTGGCGTACTCCGCTCGCCTGACGGCGAGTCCGTGCCATTGAGCTTCCAGCGACAGGCCGGCGGCTTCGTCGCCATCGCCACGCCTGCGAAACAGGCGATGACGCCCGGCCTGTGGGAGGTCCAGAGCACTGTCACCGGCACCGACGCCAGCGGACGCGAAGTGCGCCGCAACGTCGCCACCGCGTTCGCGGTCGCCGTGCCCGACGCGCGCTTCACCGGCACCGCCGAGCCGAGGCGCACGAACGATGGCGGCATCGACATCGCCCTGAGCGTCGACGCGCAGAGCCGCAGCCGCTACGCCGTGTCGGGCGTGCTTTACGGGCGCAACGCCGACGGTCAGGTCTTGCCCGCCGCGTACGCGCAGTCGGCTGCGTGGCTGGAGGCGGGGAGCGGCGAACTACACCTGCGCTTCGACCCCGCCAGCGTGCGCGGCTTGGCGCCGCCGTACGAACTGCACGACCTGCGGCTGCAGGATCAGCCCGCGATGGGTCTGGTGGAACGCCGCGCCGAGGCGCTGCGCTTCTCGCTGTAGTCGATCACTCGGCCGGGAACGGATGGCTGTTCCCGGCCGCTTTCGCCGACTGCACGTGGCGTTCTCACACGCGTGATCCGAATGCCGGCGAGACCTTCGCCGCGTCATCGCCGAGCATGCCTGCGTCGAAGGCTGGGACCGCCTTCCAGAATCCGCAAGTTATGCAACGCGCGCAGCGCCTTGTCCCGGAGACACTGCGGCCTTGCCCGCATAGCCGAGACTCCGATGCCGCTCATCCCCTTCCTCCATGCACTGGGCTATGCCCTGCTGGGCGTGTTCTACGCGATCAGCGGCCTGATTCATTTCAGGCACTTCGGCACGCTGTCCGCGGGCCTATCGGCCAAGGGCATCCCATGGCCGAACCTCGTACTGGCCGTGGGATCGGTGTTTCAGACCATCGCTGGCGCGATGCTTGCCGCGCAGGTACAGGTGCGCTTCTCGGCTTTCGGCCTGGCCGTATTCACGCTGCTTGCCACGGCGATGTTCTTCGACGTGTGGCGACTGACTGGCCAGCTGCGGCAGGCCGCCATACGCACATGGCAGACCCATCTCGCCCTCGTGGGTGCGCTGCTGGTCCTGGGTACGTCCTGAGCGTCGCTTTGGCCTCTCGCCGGAAACCGCGCCCGCGGCAGCCTTTCCGATCCACGCGAGCGCTAGTGGCATGGCCGCCAAGCACGGACATGGCGCCCCGGTTGATCGCATCCGGCCGCGGCCTCAAGCTCGCCGAGTCCGGCGATCCATGCCGCCGGCCACCATTGCCGCGTCGCTTCGTTCGCGTCATCCGATGAGGGGGATCGCCATGCTGCTGCCCGCCGAACTGGCCTGGTATGTCACCGGCCGCTTCTACTTGGACCACAAGAAGACCCACAACCTCGCCGACTACGGCTATTTCCTGCACCTGGCCGGCATCGATCCCGCCGACCTGTTCGACGGTGCGCCGGGCGAGGGCACCGCGCGGCTCACCTTCGCGGCGACACCCTTTTCCGCGGGTGGCATCACCAACGGTGGCCTGAGCCTATCGCTCGACCCGGTGGGCGAATTCTCGCTGTACCTGCAACACACGCCGGTGGGTACGTTCGACGATCCGCTGTCTTTCGCTCAGGGCGAGCGCATCGCCACCTTCCGCCGTACCTCATTGGTGGTGGGCACCGCCGTGGACAATGCCGCTGGACATGCGCTGGTGGCATCCAATGTCTTCTCTGCGCGCCTGGTCGAAAGCTCGCCGTTCACGCTCGGCGGCAAGCACTACGACCTGGCCCGGATGCTGCCGGTCGGCGTGACGCAGTTCGGTACGGCCGAGGGCGTGCCGATCTCACCGACGCCCACCGGCTATCTCAAAGCGATGGCTTTCTCGGGCTCGGCCATCGCGCTGGCGTGAGGGTGAAGGTGGCGGCCGCGACTCATCAGGCGCCCGGCGATGCGTGGCCTGTCAGCTTGGTCGTCCCGACATCGGGCGTTCCGGAAAAGCGTCAGGGCAGCGTGACGGTCGCCACGAGACCGCCATCCGGTCGATTGGCCAGCACCAGCGCACCGCCGATGGCACGCGCCAGTTGCGCGGCGATGGCGAGGCCGAGACCGGCGCCGCCGGTATCGCGATTGCGCGAAGCCTCGAGACGGTAGAACGGTTGCAGCACCTGTTCGAGTTCCGCTTCGGGGATGCCCGGTCCGCGGTCGGCCACCGCGATGTGCAGCGCGCCGCGCTCGTCGCGCTCGGCCGAGACCTCGGCCGAGCCGCCGTACTTGATGGCGTTGTCGACCAGATTCGCCAGCACGCGCTGCAGCGCCTGCCGGCGCAGCAGCGCCGTCCCTCCCGAGGAGGCCGCCAGCGTCACCGGCCTGCCCATGTCCTGATAATCGAACACCAGGCTTTCCAGGAACGCGTCCACGTCGATGCGCACCGGTGTCTCCGCGCCTCCGTGCGCGCTGCGCGCATAGGCCACGCCCTCCCGCACGAGATGCTCCATCGCCTTCAGGTCGGCCAGCAGCTTGTCGCGCTCCTCGCCTTCGTCCAGCGCCTCGGCGCGAAGACGCATGCGGGTGATCGGCGTCTGCAAGTCGTGCGAGATCGAGGCGAGGATGTGCAGACGCTCCTTGAGGTGGCGCGCGATGCGCTCCTGCATGGTGTTGAACGCCACGGCGGCACGCGCCACCTCGGTGGGACCGTCCTCTTGAAGGCGGGGACCGTCGGCGGTCGGCGTCATCGCATCCGCCGCCTGTGCCAGGCGCGTGAGCGGACGCGTCGCCAGGCGCACGGCGAGCCACGCGCATAGCAGCAGGGTTGCCACCTGCAACACCAGCACCAGCGGCAGCCACGCGGCGACCGGCATCAGCCGGGGCGTCACTTCCAGCGTGAGCGCCGCGCCGTCGCTCAGGGTGAAATGCACCTGGTAACGCTCCGGCTCCCTGGACACGGCCTGCGCCGTGACGTGGAAAGCCGGGCCCACCTCGTTGGCGATGCGGCGCACCACTTCATGCGAGCGCTCGGAGATCAACGGAAAACCCGGCGTCCCCGCACCCAGCAGGTACTGATAGTTGTCGCGGCGCAGGCGGCCCAGCCACTGGGGACGCTCCGCCGCGGGCAAACGATCCAGCACGGCCACCGAGGTGGCCACGTCATGCTCCACCGTATTGAGCATGGCGGCCGTGGTGCTTTCGTAGCGCTCGTACAGCGTCAGCCCCAGGGAAAGCCCCTGCGCCAGCATCAGGCCGGCAAGAATGATCAAGTACAGCCGCGCGGCCATGCTGCGCGGCATCCAGCGCGACATCGGCGCAGCGGTGGCGCTCACGCGGCGTCCCCGGGCACGGTCACGGCCATGGAGAACACATAGCCTTCGCTGCGGACCGTCTTGATGTAGGCCTGGTCCTTGGCGTTGTCGGAGAGGCGGTTGCGCAGCCGGCTCACCAGCAGGTCGATGGAGCGGTCGAACAGCTCCGCGTCGCGCCCTTGCGTCAGGTTGAGCAGCTGGTCGCGCGTGAGCACGCGCTGCGGGTGATCGAGGAACACGCGCAGCAGCCGGAATTCGGCGCCGCTCAGCGGCACGATGGTGTCGGTCTCGTCGAGCAGGTGGCGCGCCGTGGTGTCCAGGCGCCAGCGCCCGAAGGCGAGCAGGTTCGCCGCCTCGGTAACGCGCAGGTTCGGCGGCAGCATGCGGGTGCGGCGGATCACGCTCTTGATGCGGGCCAGCAGCTCGCGCGGCGAAAAAGGCTTGGCGACGTAATCGTCCGCGCCCATCTCCAAGCCGATGATGCGGTCGGTCTCGTCGTCGCGCGCGGTCAGCAGCACCACCGGCACGGCGCGGTGCTTGCCGGCACGCAGCGTGCGGCACAGGGTCAGCCCATCGTCGCCCGGCATCATGATGTCCAGCACCACCAGGTCGAAGGCCGAGCCGTCGAGCTGGGCGAACATGTCGCGGCCGTCCACCGCCGCGCTCGCGCGCAGTCCGTTCTTGCGCAGGTAGTCCACGACGCCGGTACGGATGTCGCGG
>JBCNOA010000287.1:0-5548 GCA_039594095.1 Dyella sp. | reverse complement strand
CCGCACACCGCGTCCCCATCTCCATAAACGCCCCAATCCCCTCCAGCATCACCGTCAACCGCCGCACATCCGGCACGCCGCGCTCGTTAACCAACTCCGTCAACATCCGGAGATTGCTGCGCGCGTACTGCAGCCACTCCGTGGCGTCGTTGAGCAGCGCTTCCGGACCCGCACCCGGATCAGAGAAGTAGTTCGTGTGACGCGTGGTCCAGGGTTCACCGAAGACATTCATAGATAACTCCTTGTTATAAAGCGCCGCCCCTCGCTCCGAAAACGGCACGCCGCCAACCGCTCAGCGTGCCGCGATCACACGGACTCGAGGTTTCACCGGTGGTCTATGTCTAGACCCCGGGCGGCTTGATTGAGAAGTGGAATGCGGCGTCAGTGAATTCCGCCATCGCACAAGGCGACGCGCCGGGTTACACGGCTAGGATTCTTCCAACGAAAACCACCTTAGTCCGCGGTTCTTCAACCGTGCCTGCGAGAGATGCAGACGGCCCGGATTGGCGGTGAGGATGTCGCCGAGGGGATCGGCGGGCGTGCAAGTACCGTATGATCTGGCTTAGCCATGATCAACTCCTAGCAAGTTGGTTATGGTCAGCGGGTCGAGGGTGTGTCCAGCACCCTTGGCCCGCGCTTCTCACAGCATTGCTGCCATGGTTGCCCGCGACGCGCAGTCGACACACTCCGCGGGCAACGCCATCGACACTATCAAAATCATTTTTCGTTGTCTGTAGGCATGCGCCTTCGCACGACTACGGAACAGACGCGTCAAGAATGTTCCCTGCGGAAACGAGTCCATCGCGGACGCGCTGCACGATAGCGAAGACGCATCGCTTCGCCATCGGCACAGCCACCTCAAAGCGCCTCGATCATCGTCAGCACCTTGTGATACTGCTCCAGCTGATCCGGTGCCTCGAGCATGCGCGCCAGCGTCGCCGTGATCGCCGCCTGCTTGAGGATGGCCATGTTCGCTTCCTGCGACACCTTCTGAAACTCGCGCAACGTGTCGGCCACGGTGTCCATCAATTCCCGTGCCGCGTGGGACCACGGGCCGGTGTGGTCGAACGCGATCACGTTATTCGGCACGCTCGCGGCATCGGCCTGCGCCAAGGTATCCGCGGAATCCAAGACCGCCGCCGCCGGCGACACCGTGTAAGGCGGCTCGCTTTCCAGCGCGGGCTTCGCACCGTCCGCTTCCACCAGCGTGTACAGCTGCATCACGCCCTGCGTCGTGGCCGCTTGCGCCAGGATGTAGCTCTGCTGCTGGCTGGACACGGCACTCATCGCCGCATTGCCCATCGCTTGGGCGGCGACCTGATAGAGATTGCGCAGCGCGATGTCTGCCGCGTTGTCATGCGCGTGCACGTTGGACTGTGTCACGGCGTCGGTGACTTGAGGATTGACGGTCGACATGAAGAACTCCCTTCTTAAGTGAGGTCGCCTGAAGCGCGTCATCGAGCGGACGCCACAGGCCGGGTATCCGCGCCTGGGCGCGGTTCCATGCGTACAGCCCACATAGCTTCTTTCAAAAGCGCCCGGCTCAAACAGTGCCCTTACGGGCCGCATGGCGCAGCCGCCCGCCGCATGTTCTTGCGCCGCCAAAAGATAGATTCCGCCGGACACAAAAAGCGTGGACCATGCGCCCCACGCACTTTTCGATAGTCGCCCGCCAACCTTCTATTGCCAGGGAGAACACTCATGCAAACCCGCATCCAGGGCACCGTCATGCCCGTACTGGAAGTCCGGCTCGATCCCAACGAAAGCATCTTCGCGGAGAGCGGCGAGCTTTCCTGGATGACCTCATCCATCCAGATGAGCACGCACACGCAGATGGGTGGCGGTGGCGGCCTATTCGGCGCGCTCAAGCGCGTGGTCGGTGCGGCACGCTGTTCATGACCGAATACAACGCCACGCGCACCACGGGCGAAGTGGCGTTCGATGAGAAGGCGGAAGTCGTTAAGAGGCCCAGGCCGCCGGCGTTTTATCGGGCCCGTTCTTCCAGGGAGAAATAGCCCACCAAAGCCTTTCCATCGGGCAACGGATGGGACTGAGCGATCGCGAGCAACTGCCCTTGGGGCAAACGCCAAATCGAAGATGCGACTGGCTCGGCCTCGCTGAGGTCTTTCGCGATTTCCTTGGCGTGATAGACAGCGTTGAGGTGGTTATTGAGTTCCGCGTGGAGCACCACCCACTGCGGCCCAATCTCCGGAACATAACCGACGAACACGAATACCCGCTGGCCGGTGATCCGATAACCCTTCGCCTGTACCTGCGCCGCAACCCCCTGAACGAATGCTGCCTGCTCCTTCGGATAGACATCCGCACCGATGGCTGTTTGCGGATTGAAGGCCTGGCTGACAGGCAGTTGATCCAGCGGCGTGGAAGTGTCCTTGGCGGGCGTTGCGCAGGCGCTTTCCCCCAGCATCAAAACGAGCGCAGCGATGGATGCGGCACGGGCAAGGAACTTCATGTCAGCGCACCATGACCGGCCAGTTTGCTGCCACACGTGTGCCCCGCCGGGCTCGTTGGGTCTGCTGCGCTTGCTGTGCTTGCTCCACTTCCCACCTCCATCGGTCGCATGGAAACTCCGGAGGTTACTGGAGTAGTTTTTGCGGAGAAACGCCACACCGCCGCGTGTACCTTTTATGTGCCTCAACGGCCTCCTCTCTAGCCATCAGAGGGATCGATGGAACCTACCACTCGCGTGAAACGGGTTACCGCAGCGGTGGCATACTGGCCTCCCATCACTCAGCAGGGGGCTGTATGGAACAGGGGATCACAGCGCCGGGGCCGGAGCCGATCATTGAGCGCGATGCTGAGTATTGAGCCCCTTCTGCAGCGGGATGCTAAGGATACGCATATCGCGCACTCGCCATCGCCTGGCCATCAGGTCAGCACTTCGGCCTCGAGGCGGATCGCCGTGATCTCATAACGCAAGGAGTGAGCAACCATGCCAGCCAAAAGGACTTACCTGTTACTTCTGCTGTTGGCGCTCAGCGCCATGTGCAGCGCGGCCTCGATGGATCACTTTGCGATTCTTCCGCCCAATCAAGCCAAAGCCATGCTGCAGCAATGCTCGCGTGACGCGCCGGAGAAGGTCGACGGCTCATGGGTCATCTCGCCGAGCGTGGCCATGCAACTGGAGCAGGACTTGGCCCGGCTTTCCGGGCTTAAGTCGCATCGGTGCTGCATGGCCTCGGGGACCGTGGGCAGCCCCGACACCTATGCCAGGCAGTACGTGGGCGTAACGGTATCGGGCAAGCGGTATGTGTATATCAACGCGTTCCCCTTGGGGGTGCTGGCCGACGGCCGCCCCTCCCAGGAGGCCTGGCGGCGCCGGCCGGTCATGTTCTGCGACGGGGGAAGTGCCTTCTGGGGCGCTTTGTACGATCCGGAAACGCGGCAATTTTCCGAGTTGGCGTTCAATGGATTGGCTTAGAGGGCCGAGGGTGAGCTCCGAGAAGTGGTTGTCGGCCCTGTGCTCCGTCGGCTTGGCCGGTGCCGGGGCCGCGGCCTGGCTGAGCGGGCAGCAAGGCGCGGGCTACGTCTTCTTTGCGCTCATAGGCCTGCTGCTTGTGGGCCTCGCATATCAGGCGTATCGGCGAAGGACTGCCCCGCACGGCGGGCCGCCGGACCCTTCTGCGCAGTGGAGTCGCGATGCCAGGGCGGCGCATCGCCAGCAGGCAACGACCTTCAGGTACTCCAAGACAACGCTCGTCGTTCTACGCTGGCTTTGGCCTCTGTCGGCACTTGCCGGTCCCGCCATCTACTTCTTGTCTACGCCGCGGCCAACCGGGGGCGATTTAGCGGGATTGGGGGCGTTTGAGGCCGTGGTCGTACTGGCTTTCTATGGCGGTTACCGGGCCTGCGCCACGTACTTGATTGAGATCACGCCGGATGTCATCCGGGTCAACGGCCTATACCGCCGCAAGGAGCTTCTCTTCTCGTCGCTCGGCAAGGTAGCTCTATTGGAAGGCGGCGGCCGGGGGCCGCGTTACGTCCTGGCGCTCTATGACAAGCAGGGAAAACAGCTCTGCACGCTCAGCGACGGCGTGGAGCATTTCGAAGACATGGTGGCCCTCGCCAAGGAATACGCTTTCGCTGCAGGCACACCCTATCGCTATCGCGACATGTGGGGGGTTTGGACTGCCTGACTCAGAAAGCCGATACAAGACCATGGGCGGCGAAGCGAACCTCAAGCGCGCCGGGGCGCGACTCATGAACGCCTATCTAGCAGTCGGACAAAGGGCAGCGCTATAAACCGCTAACGGCGCCACATCCCGGACCGCCAGCCATCGTCACAGAATGTGTCACGCATGCGTTAGGGCGATGCAGCGACAAGCAGCATCCAATGTCGATCACACCACGGGAGGGTTTATGCGCAGATACACCTTGATGCTCCTGATGCTCGCCTTCGGCACCACCGCGGGTTGCGCCACGGTCGACCCGACGCAGTAGCGCGCGGCCGACCAGGCCCAATGCGCCGGGTACGGCTATCAACCCGGCACCGACGCGTTTGCCAACTGCATGATGAAGGTCGACACGCTGCGCCAGGCTAGGGCGGACGCCAAGGCGCAGAGCGACGCGGACATGAAAGCGCTGAGCATCCGGCGCAATGGCGACGAACGGTTCCCCATCTGCAGCGCGGCCATGATGGACGCGAACCTGGATACCGTGAACAACGCCTGGTACGGGCCCAATTGCCGCGGGAAGTAGATCGGCGCCCTTCGTGAGGCGTCCGATGAGCATGGATTCCGGATACTGGTTGGCGATGCGCGAGCCGGATGAACCCGTTCGGCTCACGCATCGGACGGCGGTTTCGCGGCACGCGCCCGGGACCGCATTTTCTTGCGCACCGAAGACACTTTTCTCCTGATGCGAAAAGCGTAGACCATGCGCCTTTCGATGCTTGCCGTCCGCCATCCATCCTCAGGGGAAACACCGCCATGCAAACCCGCATCCAGGGCACCGTCATGCCCGTACTGGAAGTCCGGCTCGATCCCAACGAAAGCATCTTCGCGGAGAGCGGCGAACTTTCCTGGATGACCTCATCCATCCAGATGAGCACGCACACGCAGATGGGCGGCGGTGGCGGCCTGTTCGGCGCGCTCAAGCGCGTGGTCGGCGGCGGCACGCTGTTCATGACCGAGTACAGGGCCGCAGGCGCCACGGGCGAAGTGGCGTTCGCCACCAAGGTGCCGGGCCACATCGTGCCGGTGACGCTCAACCCCGGCGACCAGTACATGGTGCATCGGCACGGCTTTCTCTGCGCCACGCCGCAGGTGTCGATCAGCGTGGGCTTCCAGCAGTCGCTGGGCGCCGGCATCTTCGGCGGCAGCGGCTTCATGCTGCAGAAGCTCGGCGGCAGCGGCACGGCGTGGCTGGAGCTTTCCGGCGAACTCATCCGCAAGGATCTCGCCCCCGGCGAAACCCTGCGCGTGCATCCCGGCCACGTTGGCGCGTTCCAGGCTTCGGTGAGTTTTCAGATCACCACCGTGCCGGGCATCAAGAACGCCATCTTCGGCGGCGACGGCATCTTCCTCGC
>JBCNOA010000286.1:0-5555 GCA_039594095.1 Dyella sp. | reverse complement strand
CTGACCTGGTTGCGCAGCAGCACGACGAACTGATCGAAGGACTCGATCGTGCCCTGCAGCTTGATGCCGTTGACCAGGTAGATGGCGACCGGGACGCGCTCGCGGCGCAATGCGTTCAAAAACGGATCTTGCAATGACTGCCCTTTGGACATTTTTGTTCTCCCCTCGCAACGGACGGGCCGGAGAAAAGACGCACGCGGCGCCCCGGCCCAAGGCTCGGGAATATTAACCACTTTTAAATCGTTGATGAAAGGCCATTTGCGCGCTGCGGGAAGGCTTTTCTACCCGGCATGGGGAAGCGCGACCGGCGTCGCGGAAAAGCCTTAGCGGAGAGGCCCGAGAAACAGCTCCAGAGCGTCCGCCGCCCGGTCTTCGAGGCCCGGACGCTCAGGGTCGAAAGTCCGCGCGTCCAGCTCGCTCCGAAGCCAGGTGATCTGGCGCTTGGCCAATTGCCGAGTGGCGAAGACCCCACGGTCGCGGAATTCGGCCGCGCCGGTGAGGCCGTCCAGGTGTTCCCACGCCTGCCGGTAGCCGACGGCGCGCATCGAGGGCAGATCGGGATGCAGGTCGCCGCGCGTGCGCAGGTGGCGCATCTCGTCCAGGAAACCCTGGGCCAGCATCGCGTCGAAGCGCTCGGCGATGCGCGCATGCAACGATCCCCGCTCGGGCGGTAGCAGGGCGAGTTTCAGCACGCGCCATGGAAATCGCTCGCCGCTTCCGCCGCGTTGCTGCTCGGAAAGCGGCCGGCCGGTCAGCTCGATCACCTCCAGCGCGCGCTGGATGCGCTGTGCGTCGTTGGGACCGATACGTGCCGCGGCAGTCGGGTCGGCCTGGCGCAGGCGCTCGTGCATGGCGGGCCAGCCGATCTCGTCCGCCTCGGCGGCGAGCCGTTCGCGGATGGCCGGATCGGCCTCGGGCAGATTCGACAGCCCCTGATGCAGGGCGCGGAAATACAGACCCGTGCCGCCGACCAGCAGCGGAACCTTGCCGCGTGCGGAAATGTCCTTCATCGCTGCCAGGGCGTCGGCGCGGAAATCGGCCGCCGAATACGGTTCGGCCGGGTCGCGGATGTCGATGAGGGCATGCGGATATCTCGCCAGCGTCGCCGGGTCCGGCTTGGCCGTGCCGATGTCCATGCTGCGGTACACCAGCGCCGAATCCACGCTCACGAGCTCGACCGGAAAGCGCTCGCTAAGCGCACAAGCGAGAGCGGTCTTTCCCGAAGCGGTGGGACCCATCAGGAAGATGGCAGGGTGACGCTGGTCGGCAGGCATCGCGGGTCTGGAGGGCTCAAGGTGACGTGCAGGGGCACTGCTGTCATGAAGCGGATTTCCCGCACAACGGCAGCGCAACGCCATTTGAACGGCATGGGCACGTGCCTTGCTTCACATTTTGGACGAGAATCACGGCGTCGTACACGATCGAACCGTGGTCAGCCATCGCGAACCACTGAGATCGTTGAACGGGGGGATGTAGGTAATGAGCAAACGCAAGTACATGATCGCCGAACCCGGCGACCGCACCACGGCACCGGGAGGTGCCGCCGCCAAGCGCGTCCACGCGTCGGCGGACGGGCAGCCGCCCGTGTGGCACAAGAACAATCGCGGCTTCTGGTTCGTGGTCTCCGTCGGCATCAGCCTGGTATTCGCGCTGATCTACGCTGTGGTGCACTGAGAGCGGCGGCCACACCGCCGTACCCTCTCCCGCCGGGAGGAACTCGCTACCCGGCGTCCCCGCTACTACCTTGCCTCCGTCCGCTCAGTAGAAATCCACGCGACCGCCGATCAGGTGGTACATCGACCCGACGATTTTGATCCTGCCATCCTTCTCCAGGCCGGCGAGCACGCTGCTGTCCCGGCGGATGCCCTCCACCGTACGTAGCACGTGGGTCTTGGCCACGGCATCGACGAAAGCGTCGTTCTTGCTGTCCCGGGCGCCGTCGAACGGCGTGGCATCCACGGCGGGCTTGATCTTGTCCAACAGTCCCGTGAGATGCCCGAGCTGGGCATGATCGATCGCGCCCTTGATGGCGCCGCAGGCCGTATGACCCATCACCACCACTAGCTTGGCGCCGGATACGGCGCAGGCGAATTCGAGGCTGCCCAGCAGGTCGTCGTTGGCAACGTTTCCGGCGACGCGAGCGATGAAGAGGTCGCCGATGCCTGCATCCAGGATGATTTCGGCCGGGGCGCGCGAATCGATGCAGCCTAGAACGACCGCTGCCGGATACTGGCCGTTGCTGCTGGCGCGCTTCTGGGCAAGATAGTCGTGCTGCTCCATCTTGCCGGTGCGGAAACGCTCGTTGCCGCGCTTCAGCATGGCAATGACGTCGTCGGGTGACAGCCTGTCCCGCTGTTCGCGGGTCAGCGCGGCGGCCTCGGCCAGATCGCCCCAGGCCAGGGAAAAGCCACCGGCCGCGCCGATCGCCACCGCGCCCAGCGCGGATTTGAGCAAGCTTCGCCGGCGCCCGTCGACCCCGTGGCCGCAGCACAAGTCCTGTTTGGTCTCCATGCAACGCCCCCTGGATTGGCGGTGGCCTCCCCCGCGCCGAAGCGAGTGCAGCGCGCGCGCCATCAAGCGGACGTGAATAGACGCGGATAGGCGATGGCTTCCCGCGCGAAATGCGATAGACGCCTCGAAAAAAGAACGGACCCTCGCGGGCCCGTTCACAAGGAGGAGAGCGCGACCTACTTCGCCGGCACACCCAGTTCCTTCAGCAGGTGCGGCGCGGGATAGACCTTGTCCATCAGCCAGCGCATGTAGCGCATGTCCACATGGATGGCGCGCTTGTAGCGCGGATCGAACATCCAGCTCGCGCTTACCGCCTCCCAGTTGCTGTCGAAGTTCAGCCCGACCAGCTGGCCGCGGGCATTCATCACGGGCGAGCCCGAATTGCCGCCCGTGGTGTCGAGGTTGCTGAGGAAGTCCACCGGCATCACGCCGGAGCGCTTGTCCAGATAACCGGCGTAGTCGCCCTTCGCGATGGCGTCCAGCAATGGCTTGGGCGCATCGAACGGCTCCACGCCGGTGTTCTTTTCCACGATGCCGGCGGTGCTGGTGAGCGGCGAGTAGGTCACCGCGTCGCGCGCCTTCAGAGGCGTGACCTTGCCGTAGCTCACGCGCAAGGTGGAGTTGGCGTCCGGATAGACGGCCCTGCCCTGCTGTTCCCGATAGGCGATCAAAGCCTGCATGTAGGCCGGCCGCAGGCGCAGCAGATCGCCCTCGCGTTCCTTGCGCTGGTCATCGATACGCAAGAGCGCGGGCTGAAGCGCGGCGGCCAGCTTCAGCAAGGCATCGTCCGACGCCGCGACTTCGGCCGGCGGCGCCTTCAGCCAATGCAGCCGCTGTGTTTCATCGCCGAGCTTGGTGCCGTCGTAAACGCGATCGAGCGTGGCGGCCAGCTCGGCCGGCGTGCGCCCGAAAGCGGCGTCGAACTCGGCGGCGCGCTGGGTATCCGGCAGCTGCTGATAGCGGATGAGCAATGCCGTGAGCAGGCGCTTCTCCACGGTGGGATCGAAGCGACGCTGCACCTGCCTGAGCATACCGGCCGTCAGGTCCTCGTCGCGCTGCTGGTAGCCGGTCTCGCGCTGGGCGTCCGGTTTGGTGCGCTCATGGGCCAGGCGCTGCAGCGTGATGGCCGAGCGCATCAACTGTGTCTGCGATTGCATCAGCCCGAACAGCAGGTCGCGCTCCCGGTTGGCGCTGCCTTCGGCGATGAGCTTGGCGGCGGCATCGATCTCCGGCTTCAGCGCCTTGGCATCGGTTTGCTTGTCGAGCCAGGCCATCATCGCTTCCTCGTCCTTGCGACGGGTGGCGACCGCCTCGCTGCGCTTGAGGCCGTCCAGCTCGCCGCTGAAGCGCTTGATGCCATTCTTGAGCGATTGCAGCTGCGAGGCATAGCGGATGGCCGCCTGCTTGTCGGTCTTGCCGGCATCCTCGATCACGCCCTGCAGTTGCTTCATCACTTCCACCGATTTAGGCAGCCGCCACTGCACCTGATCGGTGAACTCGGCCGCGGTGCGATGACGGTAAGTGATACCCGGGTAGCCGGCGAGCATGACGAAGTCGCCTTCGCTCACGCCTTCGGTGGCGATCTGCAGATGCGCAGGCGGGTGGTAGGGCTGGTTGTCCTTGGCGTAATCGGCCGGCTTGCCGTCCGGCCCCACATAGGCGCGCAGCACGGTGAAGTCGCCGCTGTGGCGCGGCCACACGAAATTGTCGACTTCGTCGCCGTAGTTGCCGATGGCGCGCGGCGGCGCATAGACCAGGCGCACGTCGCGGATCTCCAACTGCTTCACCAGATAGAAATCGCGCCCGTAGAACATATTGACCACGCTGCAGCGATAGCCGGCGTCGCGCTCGCATTCGGCGACCAGCGCCTTGCCGGCGGCATCCACCGCATCGTAGTAGGCACGCCCGGTCTTGCCCTTGGCCTGGGCCAGCACCTTGTCGGTGACTTTGTCGAAACCGGTGGTCACGCGCAGGCGGAAGTCCGGATTGGCCGGCAGCTCCTGCCCGCGATCGGCGGCCACGAAGCCGTTCTGGATCAGGTCGCGCTGCGGGTTGCTGTTGTACTGGATGACGCCAAAAGCCACGTGATGGTTGGTCAACACCAACCCGTCGCCGCTGACGAAGGCACCCGTGGCACCGCCCACCTTGACCACCGCGCTCAGCGGCGGCTTGGTGAGGTCGGCCAGGTCGGCCGGATTGCCCTGGTAACCGGCCGCACGCAGCGGCTTGGCGATCGAGGGCAACTGCGAAGGCATCCACATGCCCTCGTCCGCCTGCACCGCCGGCGCCAGCCCCATCGCCATGGCCGCGGCCACGCTCATCGTCTTTCTACGCATCCTGTCTGCCCCTTTGGAAGGTCGCACAAACTTGCGACCATAGAGGGAAGCACCGTCCCCGGCAACGCTGCACTGCACGAAGACGGGGTGCCGCATGCACACTTTATAATCGCCGCTTTCCCCGCCCGCCCCGCGGGCCAGCCGATGGATCCCCCATGCCTCAGACGATGAAAGCCCTGGTCAAGCGCAAGCCCGAGCAGGGCATCTGGATGGAAGAAGTGCCGGTACCGGAGGTCGGCCCCAACGAGGTGCTGATCAAGATGGAGAAGACCGCCATCTGCGGCACCGACCTGCACATCTACAAGTGGGACGAGTGGAGCCAGCGCGTCATCAAGCCAGGCCTCACCATCGGCCACGAGTTCGTCGGCCGCATCGTGGAAATCGGCCCGGGCGTTACCGGCTACAAGATCGGCGACCGCGTCTCGGCCGAGGGCCACATCGTGTGCGGCCACTGCCGCAACTGCCGTGCCGGCCGCCAGCACCTGTGCCCGAACACGGTGGGCATCGGCGTGAACCGCAACGGCGCGTTCGCCGAGTACATGACCATGCCGGCCTCCAATCTGTGGCCGATCCCGGACCAGATTCCGTCCGAGCTGGCCGCCTTCTTCGACCCCTACGGCAACGCCGCGCACTGCGCGCTGGAGTTCGACCTGATCGGCGAGGACGTGCTGATCACCGGCGCCGGCCCGATCGGCATCATCGCCGCCG
>JBCNOA010000285.1:0-5578 GCA_039594095.1 Dyella sp. | reverse complement strand
CCAGTGAGGCGGCGCGCCCGGCCTGGGCGCTATGTCGCCCTGGGGGCCGCTCGTGTATGCTCGCCGCCATCCTGCGGACAGGACAGGCAAGCCACCGCGCCGGGCGCCGCACCGACGGCCCGTCGGCGGCGCCGACGGGTCCCGTCTTCCGGGGGATCCATGTCCAGACTCCACGACTCAGGGTGACCACCATGTACAAGTACGCACTTCTCGCCGCCATCGCGCTCGGCTCGCTGGCGCTCGCCGGCTGCAACAAGGGCGGCGACGAAAACGCCAACCAGGCCACCGAGCAGACCGCGCAGGTCTCCAAGCCCACCGATCCGAACGACAGCAAGGCCTGGAACGCGTACCTCGGCCAGATCGTGCAGAAGAACATGCAGGGCATGACGGCCGACCGTCCGTACCCGTACCTGGTGAACGCCGGCGACACCGAGGAAGACCAGGGCAAGCGCCAGCGCCAGCTCGAGAACGTGCAGGACACCGTCGCCCGCGGCGTGCTGCCGGGCAACATGCTGGTGTTCGCCGGTCCGGATTCGGCCAAGACCGCCGACCTGATCATCGCCGCGTTCAAGGATGCCAAGCCCGGCTCCTTCAAGGACGTGATCGTCCTGTTCATCGGCGACAAGGGCGACCAGGAGCGCGTCACCACCGCGCTGCAGCCGACCGGCGCCACGGTCCGCTTCGTCGCGATGTAATTTGGCGTATCGCTCGACTCCAAACCCGCGGCGCGAGCCGCGGGTTTTTTGTTGGGCGGAAGAAAAAAAGCGAAGCGTGCGGCAGGGCGTTTTTCCGCGCTCCGGCCGCCCGCCGCGGCCTTGCTTGCTGCGCCGCAGCAGGCGACGCTACCGTGTACACTCGTCCGATGTCTCTGAAAATCCTCGATACCTGCGTCAACTGCGACGTATGCGAACCGGTCTGTCCGAACAAGGCAATCTCGCTGGGCGAGGAGTACTACGTGATCGATCCGGCGTTGTGCACGGAATGCGTAGGGCATCATGACGAACCGCAATGCATCGAGGTGTGCCCGGTCGAATGCATCATCGTCGACCCCGAACACACCGAGACGCACGACCAGCTCGAACTCAAGTACCGCCAGTTGATGAAAGAGGGGCAGGCATGAGGTTTTCCATGAAGTGGCCGGCGCTGCACGCCCGCGCCGTCCTGTTGGGCCTGCTGCTGGTCAGCGGTGGCGCCTTCGCCGACGACTCCCGCACCGATACCGCCGTACACAAGGGGCCCGTGGCCCTGCGCGGGCCAGGCAAGGCGGCGATCGCCAGCGCCAATTTCCACGCCACCGAGGCCGGCCTCGAGGTGATCGCCAAGGGCGGCAACGCCTTCGATGCGGCGATCGCGGTCGCCGCCACGCTCTCGGTGGTGGAGCCGGAGAGCTCCGGCATCGGCGGCGGTTTCATGGCGGTGCTGCATCGCGCCTCCGACGGCCGGAAGATTTTCATCGACGCGCGCGAAACCGCGCCCGCGGCCGTCAACCCCAAGGACTATCTCGACAAGGACGGCTCGCCCAACCGCGACACCGCCCTCAACGGCCCGCTTTCCGCCGGCATCCCCGGCGAGCCGGCCGGCCTGGCGTGGCTGGCCCAGCACTACGGCAAGCTGCCGCTGAAGGAGTCGCTGGCGCCGGCCGTACGCATCGCGCGGGACGGCTTCGAGCCGGACAGCCGCCTGGTCGATGCCATCACCGAGCGCCAGAAAGACATCCGCCGCTGGCCCGCCTCGGTGGCCAAATTCCTACCCGGCGGCCAGCCGCCGGCCGCCGGCGAGACCTGGCGAGATCCGGACCAGGCGCGCACGCTGGAGCTGCTCGGCGAGAAGGGGCACGACGGCTTCTACCGCGGCGATGTCGCGCAGAAACTGGTCGCCGCCGTGCGCGCCGCCGGCGGCAACTGGACCGCGAAGGACCTCGCCAGCTACCAGGTGAAGGAGCGCGAGCCGATCGTGGTGGACTACCGCGGCTACCGCATCGTCACTGCGCCGCCGCCGTCGTCCGGCGGCGTGGCGGTCGCCGAGATCCTCAACATCCTTTCCGGCTTCGACCTGTCCAAGCTCGATCCGGCGCACCGCACGCACCTGGTGATCGAAGCGATGCGCCGTGCCTTCCGCGACCACAACGATTACCTGGGCGATCCGGACTTCGTGAAGATGCCGCTGGACATGCTGCTGTCGCCGTACTACGCCGACGGCCTGCGGCAGACCATCCTGCCCGACAAAGCCACGCCGTCCGCCATGCTGCCGGCCAGCGCGGGCGTCGAGCCGGGCATGCACACCACGCATTTCTCCGTGATCGATCCGGAAGGCAATATCGCTTCGATCACGCTCACGGTGAACTACACGCTCGGTTCCACCTTCGTCGCCAAGGACACCGGCGTGCTGCTCAATGACGAGATGGACGACTTCGCGCTGGTGCCCAACAAGCCCAACGTCTACGGCCTGCTCGGCAGCAAGGCCAACGCGCCGGAGCCGGGCAAGCGCATGCTCTCGTCGATGACGCCCAGCATCGTGTTCGGCGCCGACCGCATCGGCGTGATCGGCTCGCCCGGCGGCTCGACCATCATCACCCAGGTGCTGGAAGGCATCCTGGCCTTCATCGACGGCAAGGACGCACTCGGCATCGCCGGGCAGAAGCGCTTCCACCACCAGTTCATGCCCGATCGCGTAGATGTCGAAGACGGCGCGTTCGACGCGGCCACCGCCGACCAGCTGACCAAGATGGGGCATACGCTCAAGCCGCGCTCGCCCTGGGGCTACATGAACGTGGTGACCTGGGACCTGAAGACCGGCAAGCTCGACGCCGCCAGTGACCCGCGGCGCCCGTCGGGCCTGGGCAAGGTGCAGTAAGGCAAGGCCGGCGCGGTGAAGGGGGCTCCGCGCCGGGACGACGATAGGTTGGCAGGGGAAAGTACATGCAGTTGTGGTCCTTAATCGGCAACTCCCAGCAACTCGATGGCGGCGCCATGTTCGGAAACGCGCCCAAGGCCCTGTGGTCGCGTTGGATTGCGCCCGACCCGCAGAACCGCATTCCGCTCGCCTGCCGCTGCCTGCTGGCGAAGGACCTGGGCGGCCGCAACGTGCTGTTCGAAGCCGGCATCGGCGCGTTCTTCGAGCCGGCCCTGCGCGAACGCTACGGCGTGGTGGAAGAGCGTCATGTGCTGCTCGACTCGCTGGCCACGGCGGGGCTCTCGCACGAGGACATCGACGTGGTGGTGCTTTCGCATCTCCACTTCGATCACGCCGGCGGGCTGCTCGCCGCGTGGGAGGAGGGCAAGCCGCCGCGCCTGCTGTTTCCCAATGCCACGTTCGTGGTCGGCGCCGAACACTGGCGCCGCGCAGAGCATCCGCATCCGCGCGACCGCGCCTCCTTCATTCCCGAATTGCAGCAACTGCTCGCCGACAGCGGGAGGCTGGAGCTGGTCGAAGGCGAGCATGCCGCGTCGCTCGGCGAGGCGGTGCGCTTCAGTTATTCGGACGGCCATACGCCTGGACTGATGCTCGCCGAAGTGGGGGGCATGGTGTTCTGCGCCGACCTGATCCCGGGGCGCTTCTGGGTGCACCTGCCGATCACCATGGGCTACGACCGCTATCCGGAAGCGCTGATCGACGAGAAGCGCGCGTTTCTCGAAGACAAACTGGCGCGCGGCATCGAGCTGTTCTTCACCCATGACCACGATTGCGCGGCGGCTCGCGTCGTCCGCGACGAGAAGGGCCGCTACGGCACGGCCGACGAGCGGCGCGAACTCGCCGGGACGGTGCGGGCATGAGCGCCGGCCGCATGAGTGCGCGCCAGTGGATCGCCGGCATCGTCGGCGCCTTGCTGCTGTTGGCGGGGCTGGGCCTGGTGGCGACCACCGAGCAGGCTTCCATCGAACATCGCGTGGCCGCCGAGCGGCATGGCGGCCAGGTGCTGGAAGTGCAGGGCGACACGCGGCCCGACGTCGGCAAGAACCGCTACATGGTCCGCGTGAGCGGACGCCTCAATGTCGTCGACGCGCCGCTCGATCCGGAATTCAACCAGCGCGTGACCACGCCGGTGCTGGTGCGTCACGTGGAGATGTTCCAGTGGCGCGAGGTGCGTGTCGCCGGCGACACGCATTACGAGCAGGACTGGGTCGACCGCCCGGTCGACGCCAGCCGCTTCGAGCGCTCCGCCGGCCACGCCAACCCCGGTGCCTTTCCCATCCAGGGCAAGCAGTTCGACGCCGGGCTGGTGAAGATCGGCGGTTACGCGCTCGCTCCCGCGCTGCTGCACGCGCTGCCCGGCGGCGACCGCATCGAGCCGGACATGAAAGCCCTGCCGGCGAATCTCGCCGCGAGCTTCACGCGCCATGACGATTACCTCGTCACCAGCGCGAACCCCGGACACCCCCGCCTCGGCGATCTGCGCGTGAGCTGGGAGGCGGTGCCCGTGCAGGTGCTCACCATCTTCGCGCGGCCGCAAGGGGACCTGCTGGTGCCCGCGGCCGATGCACCGGACGGCAAAGGCTACGACGTCCAGGTCGGCGACCGCCGCTTGGTCGACGTCCTTCCCGACGTCCCCGAGCCGCCGGTCTTCGCCGTGGCCCGCCGCGTCCTGGCGATGCTACTGGCCGGACTGGGCGTGCTGCTGCTGTTGAGCGGGCGCATGTCGGCCAGTCATGCGCTGCCGGTCGCCGCGGGCGCCGGCGTGCTGCTCGCTGCCGCGGTCGCGGGTGTGATGTGGCTGGGGAAGGACCTGCAATCCAGTGCGTACTGGTTCGTGCTGGCGGTGGCCGGCCTGGCCGTGGTGGTGTGGCGCCTGCACGCGAGGGCGGCTCATTAAACGTTGATCCGCGTCGCAGACGGGAACGAGGCATGGCGGAGCAAGTCGATGTTCTGGTGGTCGGCGGGGGTATCAACGGTACGGGGATCGCACGCGATGCGGCCGGGCGGGGCCTGAGCGTCTGGCTGTGCGAACAGGACGACCTGGCGTCGCATACGTCCAGCGCCAGTACCAAGCTGATCCACGGCGGTCTGCGCTATCTGGAGCAATTCGAGTTCGCCCTGGTCGGCAAGGCGCTGGCCGAGCGGGAGATCCTGCTGAAGGTGGCGCCGCACATCATCTGGCCGTTGCGTTTCGTGTTGCCGCACCAGTCGCACCTGCGGCCGGCTTGGATGATCCGCCTAGGCCTGTTTCTCTACGACCACCTGCAACGCGGCCGCCGCAGCCTGCCCGGTTCGCGGCGCGTGCGGCTGTCACGGCATGCCGTAGGGCAGCCGCTGCGCGAGGAATTCCTCACCGGTTTCGTGTATTCCGATGCCTGGGTCCAGGATGCGCGCCTGGTCGTGCTCAACGCGATGGACGCGGCGCAGCGCGGCGCGCGCGTGACGACGCATACGCGCTGCGTCAGCGCGCGGCGCAGCGGGGACCGATGGCTGGCGAGGCTGCAGGGCCCGAACGGCCGCATCACCGAGGTCGCGGCGCGAGCCCTGGTCAATGCCACGGGGCCATGGGCCGTCGATTTCCTCGACGAGGTCGCCGCCGAAGCCCACGGGCACGGCCTGCGCCTGGTCAAGGGCAGCCACATCGTCGTACCCCGGCTGTACGACC